>JAPHTF010000197.1 GCA_026197095.1 Gammaproteobacteria bacterium | reverse complement strand
TTGACATCATCAAGGTGTGACCTTGTTCAAAACAATCATTAAAATTTTCACAACTTGTCCTTCTTCAAATGCGGCTACTCCTGCTCACTCAAATGACCGACCTTAACGAAAATTAAGGTTTATTCCGCGAATCGAGTTCAATGTTATTCCAATTCCATCCCGGGAAAGTGTTTACTCACAGGTAAACGGCAGAGTCAGATCTATCTGCAGGCAGGATATTCGGCCTGTTCAGTAAGCCCCCCTTCCATTAATCACAAAACTTCTTCTCCTCTGCAGAATGGTTGGAACTAATTTAAGAGGCCGGGTTCAAATCCTGAAATTTGTAAATTTAATAACATCAACCCTTTTATTTCCCAGGAAACACTTGAATCATTTGATTATGAACCATAGTAATGATTTTAAATATTTAATATGCTGAGGCACACAACACTATGAAACGTATTGCTCTTTTTTTAATGACCAACCTGGCCGTTATCGTGGTCTTAAGTATCACTTTACGAATTTTAGGTGTCGAAAAAATTCTCGACGAGCAAGGTGCAGGATTAGATTTTAATAGCCTGCTAATATTTGCTGCCGTTTTTGGCTTTGGTGGTTCATTAATTTCACTTGCCATGTCTAAATGGACCGCTAAACGTTTCACTGGTGCACAGGTGATCGAAAAACCTCGCAACAGTAATGAACAATGGCTGCTGGCAACGGTGAAACGCCAGGCACAACTCGCGGGTATCGGCATGCCAGAGGTCGCTATTTATGACTCAGCAGATGTAAATGCCTTTGCGACAGGAATGTCGCGCAATAATGCACTTGTAGCAGTCAGCACCGGTTTGTTAAATGCCATGAGTCAAGATGAAGCAGAAGCAGTGCTCGCTCATGAAGTCAGCCACGTCGCAAATGGTGATATGATCACATTAGCGTTGATTCAAGGGGTCGTAAACACCTTTGTGATTTTCATGTCGCGTGTAATAGGCCATCTTGTTGATCGTGTTGTATTTAAAGTTGAACGTGGTCATGGCCCTGCATTTTGGATAACGGCTATTATTGCAGAAGTTATTTTAGGTATTCTTGCGAGTACGATAGTCATGTGGTTTAGTAGACAACGGGAATACCGTGCAGATGCGGGTGGCGCTCATTTAGCGGGCAGACAAAAAATGATCAAAGCACTGCAGCGTTTACAAGCGTCAGTTAATCAACCTCACCTGCCCGATCAACTTGCCGCATTTGGTATTAGTGGTGGTTTAGGGCAAGGTATCAAAAAATTATTTATGACTCATCCGCCACTGAGTGAACGTATTGCCCGATTACAACAACAAGGCTAAATAAAACAGGATTTAAACAATGAATAATAATTTAATGGTGTTACCTGCGACAGACCCTAAAAATATTCGCTTAGTGCGAATCCCTAGTGACTTTGAGGAACATGAAGCATATCGCTATGTCACTGGCCTGATAGCGAAAGCTGAGCAAAGCAGTGACTATGATTGGGATGATATTTCTGACTTGCTGGAAGAAAAAGATTTTGAGATTGTTGAATTCACATTGGGTCCACTTTTGGATTAAATCTGCCTGAACAATACTGAACAGATTATTGCAGAATTTTTACAGTACAACTTAGTGATGCAACGTTTGAAGTTGAACCTTGTGCTGAGAAAAAAACAGGAGCATTACTGATATTGCGCCCAGGGTATCAGCAAGGATATCTTTTTGTGCGTCCCATACATCGCCTTGTGATCCTAAAACAGCAATACCTGCTTCAGGATCAGCCGACATCGCATATTGCCATTCAATAATTTCATACATACCCGCAACAGTGGCAATGGCAAATACAGGAAATAACGAAACGATCCAACGAGAACGCACCAAGCGTTTAACCAGTAATACCTCGGCAATTGCATAAGCATAGAAACCAACAGAAAAATGCGCCACACGATCGTAATGATTGCGCTCAAAACCAAAGACATCACTCACCCAATCAAACGGTACACGTTCAAATGTATAATGACCACCAATGGTATGCAAAATAATAAACACGGACATTAAAATATAACTGGTGTTAGAAAAAGTGTGAAACCGTGACAGCCAGGCAATCGTCGCCACAACTATAATAACGGGAATATTTTCTGCCCACCATACACTACGGTCATAGGGTTCAATAGCGAGAAAAATAAAGACAACAAGATAAAGGCCTAACAAAGTCAGCGGCACTCTTCTGCTTAAGGTATTGTCATTCATATAATAAAATTCCTGATTTTTTATGCTCTATTTATGTAACTATTCGTTGCAAGATAAAATATTGCCTGTCGTGCAATTTAAATGATGTTGTCATTTTTTATTATTTTTATCTTCAGGTTTAATTCATCATAAAGAAAACGAAAAGCTATAACATACGGTTCTCGTGACAAGAACTATACACTAAAAACTAAAAAGCCATCCTGCAAAGCAGGATGGCCTTTTAGTTTTAAGATTGCTAAATGAAATGGTATGTATAACTAAATAAACTGACTCCATACCATAATCCCGACAGAGACTACAGAAATTATTGCAATGCCGATTAATATACAGGACAAACACACTTCAGTAAGAACGTTTTTTGCTTCACCCATAATAAACTCCTTATAATTTTTCTTGTTACAAAAAAAAGCAGTCAACATGATGTTAATGAACAATCTGTAACGACTATTGTCGCCCCCTATAACAGCCTGCTGATAAAAAAGGCTAATACTGTCTATTATAATTCCATCTACTGATGCAGATGCCAGTATCAGTCACTGACACAATTATACACAAAGCAAAGTCTGGCTCCAGATCTACGCTGAACTTAAGTTTATGGCTATATAATTAATAACTACTATGGAAATGAATTTTTACTTCATAAACATCTATATATTCTATGTGATTAGTGGCCCGGGGATTCAGCATTGAATTTCAGTTGGAGTTGAAATAATAAGGAACCCAGCCACTATTGAGTGTTCGTTAAACTGTAAGTGTGAGCTGCTTTTGCTGGCTTAAGCCTTTCTCATCTTTCCATCTAAGGGTTACAGGAAAATCACATATCTTCCCATGTGACATGGTGAGAGCCGCTGGCAATTCAATGCTATTACCCGGGACAATTTCTTTAACAGGGAGTGTGTTCTCAACATCAAGTACGGCTAGCTTTGGAATAATGACTGAATTTGTTGCTACAGTAGCCGTTCCATCACTTAAACCTTCAACATCGTAAATGTTGTTGGGTTTATCAATCGTGATATTTATTTTTCTGGCAGCCAATATACCCGTATTACTCAGCTTCAGGCTGACCTGTTCGAACTCATTCTTATTAGCGCTGATTTCCAGTGAAACCTCCGGGCGAGATTCAACCTGTTGTACCTGTTCTTCATGTTGAACTTTTATTTCAGGCGTTTCGCGCATAAGCTGTAATGCGTGCCCAGCCCTGCGCCATGCCATAAGGGCCATAATTAATGCAACAAGCGCTATTGCAAGAGCTACAAGTGAGCCCCATTGTTCCGGAGTCATCATTTTGACAAAATTTTGCATCACAACTCTCGACTAAAGTTACTCAATAATGATGATAAAAGACTAACATTAATATCCGGAGAAGTCTGTCCTCCACTATTTGTGTAATGACTGTATTTAAATCGATATTTTATTATGTGAACCAGTTCTTAAAGTCTGCCTTTTCAATGCCGATACTTCTTTTAGGTATCGATATAACAAGTGTCGATACAAATCGATCAGTACAACGTAATACTAATATATGAAGGAATGAAAAATGCAAAAACCTGTTTATGTACCCAATATTGGCACACATTTTGGTAAACCCATTTATAAAACAATTGAATCCAATGGCATTAAATATGATTATGACCGCAAAGCACAATGCGATGAAGATGGTTGCCCACTACAACAACTGGCCCACAATGAAATATTATTTAATCCAGGCTTGATATACAAAAAAGCGTCTTAAGACACGGGTCAGGTTAATTATTTTAATCATTCCAGTTTACAACGCAATGCGAAACAAGCGTCATTGTTTGATTTAACAACCACTAATACATTTCGCAGCAGGATTAAACACCATAGTTTTACCACTCAGTGGGACATGCACAGGAACGTGTGTTGCTTTAATAAACGTCTCTGTCCGTGTACCACTGATGACTTTACCCGATTGGGTGGCGGCTTCATTCGCGTGCGAGGCAATAACTGCAGCGGGTTTAATTAATTCATTTACAACATATGCCGCTTCTTTTGGTCCCGTAGTATAGGTATCACCAATATTCATTACCACAAGCTTTGCTTTATAGTGTTTACCTACCACCTCTTTTTGCTCAGCAGTAATGCCAGTATCACCCGATAAATAAACAACCAAACCATTAGAAAAATGTAAAACGTAACCTGTTGCAGGTCCAGCATGAGCAGTTAAACCGGCTTCATTTAACATCTCACCCAACTTACCACCAACCATATCACTCGCAATGCCATTTGAATGAATAGCAGGCACCGTTGTTATGGTTACTCCGCCGATTTTAAGTGAACCCCCAAAGCGAACTAATAAAGAATCTTTTGCATTACCACCTAGCTGCTTTAGTTTGCTGGCAAAAAATTTAGGCATTTCACTACCGGTAACAATTTTTGCTTTTTTTGCTAATGC
>JAPHTF010000149.1 GCA_026197095.1 Gammaproteobacteria bacterium | reverse complement strand
TGTACTTTAAGGATGATCGGCTATCGAGCATCGACAAGAGTCAGTTAAATAAAATCATTCTGGACTAACAACGCATACACATCATTAGCTCTTTTTAGTTTCACTTAATGAACCACCCCTAACTACCCTTGGTCGTTCTGGCCTCTTTCTTGTCTGCACGTTTGCGCCGGGATTCTTTTGGATCCGCAATTAACGGTCTGTAGATCTCAACACGATCTTTATCGCGTAACACTTGATCGGCATTAATAACTTTTCCAAATATCCCAATTTTATTTTGAGTAAGATCTATTTCTGGAAATCTTTCTAATATTCCAGAGAGTTTTACGGCTTGTTCTGCAGTCGTGCCCTGCCCGACATCTAAATTAATTAATACCTGTTCATCAGGTAAAGCATAAACTACTTCTACAAAATATCTTTCCACATTATCCATAAACTGTATCCGCACGTTTTATAAAAGCGTCAACCAGGGTATTGGCAATTTTGCTAAATACTGGCCCTAAAGTAATTCCAATAATTTTACTTGAAAATTCAAATTCCAAATGTAATGAAATTTTACAGGCCGCATCCCCTAACGTCTCAAACATCCAGACACCATCAAGATTTTTAAACGGCCCATTTACCAGGTGCATTTCTATTTTTTCAAACTGTGTATTTTTATTTACCGTGGTAAATTCTTTATTTAAACCACTATGTGATATGAGCAAGCTTGCTTCCACGTTTTTCTCATTTCGAGAAATTTCTGTTGCTTTTCCACACCACGGTAAAAAATCTGAATAGGCTTCAATATCATCAACCAGTTTAAACATTTGTTCAGGAGAATATGAGACTAAAGCACTTTTACTAATTGTTGTCATAACATCTACTTCAAAAACTTAGAAATTAAATATTCCAATAATATTTAAAAATACCATAAATACTAAAAAGGGACTGACATAACGTACCATAATATACCAGGCGGGATAAACGTAACGATTTTGAAATGAAAATTCACGTTCAGTTGAATCCCGGTGCATAATCCAGCCAGCAAATATAGCGATAAAAAAACCACCTAATGGCAACATAATACTTGCAGTGAAAAAATCAATTACCTGGAATAGATTATATTTAAATATTCCCGCTTCTAATTCTACATCACCGACAACATCTATGATGATATCGCCAAAGGTTACGCCCTTCATAGAAAATATGGTTGCTAAACCAATAAACCAAACAGCTACCCCGGTCATAACCGTGGCTTTGATTCGCCGTATGCCTTTACTTTCGATTAACCAGGCAACAGTCGGTTCAATGAGTGATATCGCTGAACTCAGGGCAGCAAAAAATAATAATACAAAAAACAGCGTCCCAATAAATGTACCTCCAGCCATACTACCAAAGGCCAGTGGTAACGTTTCAAAAATCAATCCCGGCCCGGCTGCCGGATTAAGTCCATTAGCAAACACTAAAGGAAAAATAGCAAGTCCCGCGAGTAAAGCGACAACTGTATCCAGGACAACAATAATTAAAGTCATTTGACCAATGGACACATGACGATTCAGATAAGAACCGTACATCATTATCGCACCCATACCTAAACTTAAGGTAAAAAAAGCATGTCCCATTGCAACCATCATGGGTACCCAGGTGAAAATTTTCTCATTCTCCGCATCCATTAAATACTCACCCATTTCATTGCGAGCATAAAAAAACTTGTCGATATCAGGCGTAAACATAAAATCAATGGCTTGTTCAAAGCCACCGGAATTCATAGCAAACCCCACCAACAAAAGAAGCAACACGAATAGAGCCGGCATCAAAAATGAAACGGTTTTCTCAATGCCCCCTTTAACACCTCTAGCAACTGAGAGAATGGTTAGCGCCATAAATAGCGTATGCCAGGCAAGTAATTTTTCTGGCTCTGACTCTAATGAAGTTAATATTCCTTTAACGCCATCAACCGTCTGATGGTTAAAAATGCCGGAACTTGCGCGAAAACTGTAGGCCATTACTTCACCAGCAATCACGCTATAGTAAGAAAGGATCAAGCAGCCGGCCGCCATGCCACTCCAGCCGAGTAAACTCCATGCAGTAGGTGCACCTGCCTCTTGTGATAATTGAAGCATGGTATTAACCGGGCTTTGTTTACCGCGTCGTCCTAAGGCTATTTCTGACAACATAATCGGAAGGCCAATCAAGCAAATACAAATCAGATAGGCAAAAATAAATACACCACCACCATATTCACCGGTAATGTAGGGAAACTTCCAGATATTTCCTAGCCCGACAGCAGAACCTACAGCAGCTAATATAAAGGTCAAACGACTTGACCATTCATGTTTCATTCATGACATCCTCATTTGAAATGTAGCAACATATCTAATTATTACTCCTTGTTATCGACCCACAGGAAGTAACAATGAGTTTGTTTTTATCTTTAATTAACCTTGTTGCTGTTGTACTTCCCTATCTAGCTCACCGCTTTTTAATTTTAGTAAATAGCCAGACAAAGCCTCACGCACTTTTCCATGCAACATATACAAACCAATAAAATTAGGAAATGCCATAGCAAGAATCAGGTAATCACTAAAATTAAGAATATTTCTTGCACTGGTTACAGAACCCAGCACAACAAAAATCACAAAGATAATACGGTAGGCTATTGTCGAACTTTCACCAAACATATAAGTCCAGCAGCGTTCTCCATAGTATGACCAGGATATCATCGTACTATAGGCGAATAAGACGACTGAAATAGAAAGGATAATCGGGAACCAGGCAACCGATTGACCAAATGCGACCGCAGTTAATCCGGCTCCTTCCCGGCTAGCGACAAGCTCTGCTGTTTCAGGACTGTTATAAACACCGGTAATAATAATCACTAAGGCCGTCATGGTACAAATCACGATAGTATCAATGAAGGGCTCCATTAAAGCGACGATACCCTGGCGAACGGGATATTTAACTTTTGCCGTCGCGTGAGCAATAGCGGCTGATCCGATACCTGCTTCACTGGAAAATGCCGCGCGTTTAAAGCCCTGAACCAGAACACCAATTAACCCGCCCATGCCGGCAGCTGGAGTAAAAGCTTCAGTAATTATTTTCCCAAACGCATCGGGAATCATAGTTGCGTTACTGATAAGAATCCAAAGACACGCTAATACATAAAGAATAACCATGGTAGGTACGATCGCTTCCGCAGTATGTGCAATACGACGTATTCCACCAATAATTACCACCCCGACCAAGCTAGCCATAACTACACCATAAATCCAGGGTTGCTCAGCTAACAAAGGAATTTGTAATTTTACTGCGGTTAATGACTGGCTCACCTGAAAGGCATTACCGGCACCGAGTGAACCCCCTATCGTCAGAATACAGAAAACAATCGCTAATACTTTCCCTGTTTGAGACCAGCCTTTCTCAGCCAATCCCCGGGACAAGTATTCCATCGCCCCCCCCATAATGTGACCATCTGATCTAACCTCCCGGTACATTTGTGCAAGCGTGGCTTCGGTAAATTTTGATGTCATGCCCAAAAATCCGGCAACAATCATCCAGAATGTGGCTCCCGGTCCACCAATCATAATAGCAATGGCAACGCCGGCAATATTACCCAGCCCAACCGTTGCAGATAATGCTGTAGTGAGCGCCTGAAAAGACGTCACTTCACCTTCAGCACCAGGAACAGCATATTTACCACGTAAAATATGATATGCATGGCGAAACATCCGCAGGTTAATAAAACTCATACGGACAGTAAGAAACACAGCGCCAACGATTAACCAAGCAACAATAAATGGCATATCAGCCGAACCTAGCATTACATCAAAGAATAAAACCTCATCTAAATAACCATTAATCACCCCAAATAAATCGTTTAGTGTCGCTGAATTTGCAGCAGGCTCCGCTGCAATGGCCATTGTGCTGGTCAGCAGGAGCAAGAAAATCATCATTAAACGTTGAGTTATCTTATTGAGGTGAAAATCATATTTATTATTTTTAAAGTTGTTCACTTTATCTTCCCTTTATTTTAAGTGGTGCTATTTACTTAATGTCATCCGGGTCAGTCTTTGCTGATTTAGACTTTCTTTGGCTGTTACTATACCTTTTTTATTATATAAGTTCAGCGCAGACTCAAGACTAAACTGCCAGATATCTAAATTGTCTGTATAATCAGGACTTATGAGTAAAGCAAAAAAAGACAAAAAATCGAACTCAAATACTATCGTGCTCAATAAAAAAGCACGGCATGACTTCACCCTGGAAGATCGTTTTGAAGCCGGCATTGTTTTACATGGCTGGGAAGTAAAAAGCTTACGCGCGGGTAAAGTACAGATCCGTGACAGTTATGTCTTTATCAAAAATAACGAGGCCTGGTTAAGTTCAGTGGTTATCACACCGTTGGAAACCGCTTCAACTCATATACAGCCAGAACCATCACGAGTACGAAAGCTGTTACTCAACCGTGAAGAAATTAATAAACTGATCGGTGCTGTTGAGAGAAAAGGTTATACATTAGTTGCCACAGCAATGTACTGGAAACATGGCCGTGCCAAGCTTGAAATCGCTTTAGCCAAAGGTAAAAAGGAGCATGATAAACGCGCGTCAGACAAAGACCGTGACTGGAAACGAGAAAAAGCCCGGATACTCAAGGCCTCATAAGTACATCCTTTTAACGCTAAATGAGCATCAAGCGCACACCACACGCCCATTAGCTGTTTTTTTCCTCATACTCCTCATGAGAACACTTTCATTCCTTTAACACTGGATACGTCAAATGTGTATTTCACAGATAAAAGAGCAATTAGCCCTTTAAAAAGGCTTACCATGGCCGCATAATAATAAAACTGGCTGAGATGGAATTTTTCATTAACATTGCAGTCAGAAGTACTAACAAGGGGGCGACACGGCTTCGACGTGGATAGCGAAACTTGAAGTGCATGCCGAGGGACAGATTACCTCGTAAACACAGCTGTTACACTTATAGTTGCAAACGACGACAACTACGCTTTAGCTGCTTAATAACCAGTTTTAAAGCCCTCTGCCTGGTGAGTGCTTATGCTCCCAGATCCCAGGGGTCAC
>JAPHTF010000116.1 GCA_026197095.1 Gammaproteobacteria bacterium | reverse complement strand
ATATCGATATATTGTGGGATAATTTTGGTGATGAGTATTTTACCCGCTATGTGCCAAAGGAAATAATCTGGCATACAGAAAACCTGTTAAAGGTAAAAGACTTAAGTAGTCCACTCATACTTTTACGTGAAAGACCACAGGGTGATGGTACCGAGATATTTATTCACACCGAGTACAACAGTAATTTGTTTACCATTATCACTTCGCTTATAGAACAAATGAATTTAACTGTTATGGATGCGCGAATTTTTACATCAAAAGATCACTATACTCTCGATACCTTCCTTGTACTGGAAGCCGATGGTTCTCTGTTTACTGATAAACTGCGTATTGAAGAGTTAAAAGAAAAACTCGATCATTACATAACGGAACCTAAAGCAACGACACCCGGTATTAGCAGTCACATCCCTCGTGCGGCGAAACATTTTAAATTTCCAACACAGGTAAGTTTTGAAGAAAATGAAATTCAAAATCAAACTTTAATGAAAGTTATTGCGTACGATCGCCCTGGATTATTATCGAAAATTGGTGCCGCAATGCACGCATGTAACGTAACACTACATAAAGCAAAAATTGCCACATTTGGCGAAAAAGCTGA
This sequence comes from Gammaproteobacteria bacterium, assembly GCA_026197095.1. Classification (GTDB taxonomy): domain Bacteria; phylum Pseudomonadota; class Gammaproteobacteria; order UBA6429; family Thiohalophilaceae; genus JAGLTQ01. The sequence continues at coordinate 5,085 of JAPHTF010000116.1, read as the reverse complement.
AGACATATTTTTTATTACTGATATCAACGGAAATATGATAGCTGATGAAGAACAACTCAAAGTTTTAGAACAGACTATTATTGAAGAGTTAAATAGTTAAGAAGAAATATTATTAACTATAAATCCTCAATAAATTCTAATGCATTACTATCAGGATCACGACAAAATAATGCTTTACGCCCGGATTTACTTTTTGTATATGTCATACCTAAACTTTTAAGTGAATCAGCAATTTTATCAATCGATTTTACAGTAAAAGCCACATGATGATCTCTGCCACCATGTTCAGGGCGTTCACTATTTTTATCTGGATTATTAAGCTGCATTAAATGAATTTGTTGTTGCTCAGGTAATGTTAACCATGCTCCCGGATAACCCAGATCAGGTCGCTGACTATCAATCTCCAGGCCGAGCACTGCCTGATAAAACGCCAGTGATTTATCCAGATCTGCAACGATGAAACTCACATGATGCAAGCGAAGAATTACATTATTTTTCATTAAACCGCCTTATCTTCTATCTGGCTGGTCGCAGTAAGGTAAGCCGCCAGGATGACCAACAGCCCACCAATCCATTCACGTAACTCGATTACTTCATTCGTTAGCAATAACGATGAAACTGCACCCGCCACAATCTCAAAAAGCAAAATGACTGCTGAGCGATGCACAGGCATATTGGAAACGCCATAAACAACAGCAGTATTCATTAATGTCATTGCGACTATCCCCAGAAGTAACGCTCCCGTTATAACTTCACTGGATACCGCTAAAGGTTGCTGCATAAAAATAATGAGTAAAAAGGCAATAAACAATACCCCTAACCAGCCCGTAGATGTCTTCACCATCACGGAAGCATGTTCAAGTTTATGAATTAATACGTTAGTAATGGCAAAAGCAATACCTGCAGACAATGCCAGCCAGTCAGAGATATCACGCGGTGCAGGAAATCCAAATGATTCATGCCATAGCATGATCACCGCGCCCAACATGGCAACACCGAGTATCGCCACAGCACGTCGAGAAAGTTTTTCGCCTAAAAAAATCACACCGAGTAATGTTGCCCATAGAGGCGAAAGGTAAAAAAGTAATATGACACGCACAACATTGCCATCTAATACGGCAAGTATAAATGCAATATTGGTCCATCCCGTTGCCAAGGCCATAAAGAAAAACAGGTAAGGATGTGTGCGCCACTCTCGCCAGCCTTTCCATAAAACAGGGATGGCAACCACTAAAGTCCCGCAATACATTAATGCTGTTGCCCAGAGTCCATGTAGCCCGTTATCTTCGAGTAAACGTAACGGATACCAGATAAATCCCCACATTGTTGCAGCAAAGAGCAGCCCAACCACGGCTAACATTGGGTGAGTTTTGTATTTGGCTGAAAAACTGGTCTGGCTTATACTGTCTGGCTTATTATTCATTACATCTCAAACATTAATATAAAATACTATTATGAACCCAGATCTTGATAAACTACACCCCTATCCTTTTGAAAAACTCGCTTCATTGAAAAGTGGCATTAATCCAAATCCACAACTTGAGCATATCGCATTATCAATCGGTGAACCTAAACATAAAGCCCCTGAGTTTGTACTGGAACATTTACAACAGCACCTTAATGGTGTTTCTGCTTACCCGTTAACCAAAGGTATTCCTGAATTACGTCAAGCTATTACTAACTGGTTAGTTCAACGCTTTAATTTACCGGCAGAAAGCATCAATCATGAACAGAATGTTATTCCTGTTAATGGAACGCGCGAAGCTTTATTTGCATTTGCTCAAGCTGTAATTGACCGTGAAAAAAATCCAGTTATTGTTATGCCCAATCCGTTTTATCAAATTTATGAAGGTGCGGCTTATCTTTCTGGTGCAGAACCCTTTTATATCAACACCACTGCTGAAAATAATTACCTGCCTGATTTTGATTCAGTCAGTGATGAGACATGGACACGCTGTCAGCTACTTTATATTTGTTCACCCGGTAATCCAACCGGCGCGGTGATTGATAAAACGACTTTACAAAAATTAATCACGCTTGCTGAAAAACATGATTTTATTATTGCCTCGGATGAATGTTATTCAGAACTGTATTTTGATGAAGCTCATCCACCTGTAGGGTTACTAGAAGCTGCGGCAGAGATGGGGAATACCGACTACTCTCGTTGCGTGGTGTTCCATAGTTTATCCAAACGTTCCAATCTACCCGGGTTACGATCTGGTTTTGTCGCAGGTGAGAAAAATATCCTTGATACGTTTCTAAAATATAGAACTTACCATGGTTGTGCCATGCCGTTGCATCATCAACAAGCCAGCATCAAGGCCTGGCAGGATGAAGCTCACGTAAAAGAAAACCGTAAAATTTATCAGAAAAAATTTACTGACGTACTTGAAATTCTTGCCCCTGTTCTTGATGTTAAAAAACCCGATGCCGGTTTTTATCTGTGGGCTGATTTATCACTAAAGACCCATTTTACAGATGAGAATTTTGCAAAAGAATTATTTGCGCAGCAAAATATGACCGTATTGCCAGGGAGCTATTTATCCAGAGAAGCACACGGAATCAACCCGGGTTATCAGCATGTCCGCATGGCGCTGGTCGCATCATATGAAGAATGTATTGAAGCAGCGCAACGAATTCGTCAATTTATCAAAAATTGAAAACATTCTGTCATTACGCGCCCTGAGTATTGTGCAAACAATATGAGGAACTACTCTTGGGGTAAGGAAACAAAATAACCGAGGCAATCTTAAGTCGATTTGCATTTTACTGGGGATTGCCGCGCTTTGCTCGCAATGACACAAAATTTTGTAATAATTCAGGCAAATATAGGCATAGCGCTAGCATATGAATGGCCACACCTATAAAATAGCCGACCATAACGAGACGTCCAAACTGAATTTAATACGAGAAAAAATCATGAGTAACGATTTACAAACAATTATTGAAAACGCTTTTGAAAGCCGTGCAGATATCACTCCTCGCAGTGTTGATACTATTGTCAAAGAAGCGGTAACTGAAACCATTAGTCAAATTGATGCAGGTACGCTTCGTGTTGCTGAGAAAAAAGAGGGTGCCTGGGTTGTAAACGAATGGTTGAAAAAAGCCGTATTACTTTCTTTCCGTATTAATGATAACGAATTTATGAAAGGTGGTTTCACTAACTACTTTGATAAAGTTGAATCGAAGTATGGCGACTTCAACTCACGTGATTTCCGTGAAGCGGGTGTTCGTGTTGTACCTCCTGCGACTGTACGTAAAGGTGCATATATTTCTCCTGGCGTAATTCTTATGCCTTCATACGTTAATATTGGTGCGTACGTTGATAGTGGCACCATGGTCGATACCTGGGCGACAGTAGGCTCATGTGCACAAATTGGTAAAAATGTTCACCTCTCTGGTGGTGTGGGTATTGGTGGTGTGCTTGAACCTTTACAAGCCGCTCCAACTATTATTGAAGATAACTGTTTTATTGGTGCACGTTCTGAAGTTGTTGAAGGTGTTATCGTTGAAGAAGGTTCTGTTATTTCAATGGGTGTCTATATTGGTCAAAGTACGCGTATCTATGATCGCGAAACGGGTGAAGTGACTTACGGTCGTATCCCTGCAGGTTCTGTTGTTGTTTCAGGTAACTTACCGTCTAAAGATGGAAGCTACAGTCTGTACTGCGCCGTTATCGTGAAAAAAGTTGATGCTAAAACATTAAGTAAAGTTGGCATTAACGAACTGTTACGTGATATCTAACTTTAATTGAGTTAAAAACATGCTAAAACTTTATGGCATCAAAAATTGTGATACCGTAAAAAAAGCACGTCGCTGGCTGGAAAATCATGGTGTTGACTATCAATTCCATGATTTTCGTCAGGATGGCCTCGATAAAAAACAACTCACGGCCTGGGTTGAAAAATTAGGCTGGGAATCCATTCTCAATAAACGCAGCACCACATGGCGAAGTCTGTCTGACGAAGAGAAAAACATTTCAAGTAATTCTCAAGCCATTAAGTTACTTCTCACCAACCCTACCTTGATAAAGCGTCCTATTGCGCAAAACAGCAACGTTTTATTAATTGGCTTTAAAGACGTGGACTATAAAAACATTTAAAAAGAAAACGTCTCATAACGACTGATCTTTGCAGTATTGTCCCACCACTGAGCAGATAAGCCCGCCTTCATTTTCAGGTGATTTAAAAATTCCGTTTTATCAGGTAATTGCGCCCATACACTGGGTAAAAATGTTCCCCGGTTATAACCGTGTTCAAGAATTAAGCCATCAATATCTGGACGAATTTGATTAAGTAAATCTTCCTCATCTTTAAATATCACTGGCTCAGGTTTTCCCAGAACGGATATTTCAATCTCTAGTTGTTCTAACTCAGATTGCTCTAATCCAGGAAATCGTGGATCACTAAAAGCTGCTGCAAAAGCATGTTCTGCAACATCATTAATGAGTGGTTGATAAGCTTCTAATGCACCGATACATCCGCGTAATTGTCCATTTTTATGCAACGTCACAAAGGTGGCGAAATCCTGTTGCAAGATTTCTGTATAATCAGCACTATTAACACGAAGTTTAGCTCCGGTTTGTAAACCATGTTGAATTGACTCAAATGCAACTTGATGACAGGTTTGCTGATCTTCAATTGAAAGTTTAATGGAAGGCATAAGCACCGTATCCTACAACTCGACTTTTATCACCCGCAGTATCTCCGGAATTTCTTAAGTCAAGCAACTCAATCGAGAGATGTTTTTCTTCTGCCACTTTAATCATGCCGTTTAATCCATTTCGACCACAGGCATCATCATAGCCAATGAGACCGGCGTTTAAATGCAAAATGGCATCACTTGTAGCACGATCACGTTGTTTTGCTTCATTATAATTATGGTAATGACTTAAATCAGTGCTGATAACAATTAACGTATCTTCATCACAACGATTATCCCTACTGCACCACAAGCGGTTAATCACTTCGGCGACTTCATTATGATTCGCATCCCCCACGACCAGTGGGACCAGAGAAAAATCATTAAGCACTTCCTGTAAAAAGGGTAACTGAACTTCCAGACTATGTTCATCCTGATGAGCCT
>JAPHTF010000148.1 GCA_026197095.1 Gammaproteobacteria bacterium | reverse complement strand
TTGCAATTCATAAGATTTTGTACTCGCAGTCGCAGCATACCCATAACAGACATGGAGCGGCAATAAATGCTCCTCTCTCGGATGACAATAACGAGCAGATGGGGCGACCTCCCAATTTACCAATCTTTTGGTTCTTTCTTCTTCCGAAATGCTTTTATTTGAACATGTATCCATAAGCCAATTCTCAAATGACTTATTCGCATTAATAGAGTCTGCAGTTACAGGTGAAAAAAATGCTTTCATATTGTGGAATGAAAAACCTGAACCAATCAGCAACATAGAAGGGTCGGCCAAGTCTTGGAGCGCTCGACCAAGTGCTATGTGTGCTAGAGGATCAAGACCTTTTATGAGCGATAACTGTACACAGGGAATATTTGCTTCCGGATACATGATCTTCAACGGGACAAATAGCCCGTGATCAAATCCTCTAACGCTTTCAGAACTAGCTTTGATGCCTACTTTTTCAAATTGCTTCGTAATTGAACTAGCCAGGGTTGGATGACCGTGGCAGGGATACTCTATTTTGTAAGACTCAGGCGGGAAGCCACTGTAGTCGTAAATCAAGCCTGGGTTTACACTCGAAGTAACAGTTGCATTTGCGGCTTCCCAGTGAGCACTGACGACAATGATTGCTGAAGGTCTAGCAATTGTTTCGGCGATCTCCTTCAAGCAAGAAACCATTTCGGCGTGAGCATCGTCACCAAGTAGTGGCAGTGGGCCACCCCCATGAGACAGGAACAATGCTCGGCGTTGGTTATTCATAAGTTCTCTCTATTGAAAGCTAGACATAATAACTTTCCGCTTCAGGAGCCGACCTCCGTCGCCAAGTGGATTAACGCAGAGCGTCAGGGCCATAATGATTAAGGCAAAACAATTGGGGTCAAAACAATTGGGGTCAGATCAGACTTTCCAAACAATTGGGGTCAGATCAGACTTTCCAGCCATGCATGTTTAAAAGTTTCATCTGACCCCACTTATTGTAATTCTTTCTAATTATTCTCTCAGCAAAAGATAAATATTCTTATTATCTATTGGTATCCATGTACCAGTTACTTCACCCACTTTAATATTAACATTTAATTTTTTATTCATACTTTTTTCTAAATCTAAAATATTTATAGAAGTATCATTATCATCTGTTATTTCTAGAGAGTAAGAAATATGATTATCTACTGAATAATTATTTAGCTCTGTAGCAAGTTTTTTTTCAATTGTGCTTTCTGTATTGTGAGCTAAAATACTTATATGTTTTTTCATTAAATCCATTTTATTATCACATCCTGCAATTAAAAAAGTAAGACAAAGAATGCTAAGTATATATCTTTTCATCGTATTTTATTCACCGTTAATACATTGTTCATCCATTTAACAATAGTAGAGTTATGTCTAGCTCTTATTAACTCAGAGCTATGCATAACACTTCCAGTATCACCTACATGAATACTTTTCTTATATTCATCTAACAAACCAAGCATATGTCCAAACTCATGTACTGCACCGCGTTGCATATAACCAGCAGCTTTCGATACGCTAGTTAAGTCTTCACTATCAAGCTTTACATTTCCTCTCGAAGGAACAACATAACTCGTTGAGAAACCACCAGGCTTAATTTTTTCGACTGTTATTTCCCAGTGATCCATCATCCAACCACCTTGTTGACTTTTGAACTCAAAATCTAAATATACTTTTTTCGTGCTGGATAATATTTTTAAAATTCGATTACCCCATGCTTTTTTGATTTCTTTTTCCCAATTTTTCATATATTGAGTTTTTTCAAAAGCCGTCCATATATAGGCACCGCTTCCGATAAAGAAGAATTGAAGTTTCATAAAAACAATAACTTCATAGTCACCCGTTGATCTTTTCCTAAATTTTAGATCATAAGCGTCGTTGACATTTAAGGCGCCGGCAGTAATATCTGATTCTTGGCTGATTAATGTTGCAGTTGGCATAATTTACATCCTTATAATTTGTTCATCCATTAATGCGTAAATACTACTGTAGTACAAACAATTCTAAAATAACTAATAGTCCTATATTAGTAAAGATTCGTTAGTGTCAGGTCTTACAATTTACATAAGTGTCAAATGTAAGACCTGACCCTGACGGCCCGCCTGTGCGGCAGTGAACCTTCTGATGCAAGTAATAATATAACTCCGTTATTTCTAAGCTGCCTGTGCGGCAGTGAACTGAATACACCCCAAATACAGGATTTTAAAAGTTTTCTAAGCTGCCTGTGCGGCAGTGAACCTTT
>JAPHTF010000112.1 GCA_026197095.1 Gammaproteobacteria bacterium | reverse complement strand
CAAAACCTGATTCACTTTCAATATCTTTAACGCGAGCTATAAGGCGCTGATCAAAACTCGACTGTAGTTGAAAAGCGAACTTATCATTGCGCCAGACAACATTAACTTCATTGATATCACTTTCATTTTTCTGAAATAACTGGACCGGCATGGCATCGAGCAATTCATTCGCCAGCACAACACCTGAAAAATTATCCGGTAAGGTATCTAACCATTTCACTTTATCTAAAAGCTCGGGCACAGTTTTTTCAATTGTATCTTTTTGTCGTTCACGCAAATCCGCACTAAGTTCAAGAATCCAGTATTCTTTTGGCAACTTATCCTGCTGTTTTAAATAAAGTAGAATGTCCGCCGCCATGCGACCTCGACCTGCTCCGACTTCAAGAATGACATTATCCTTGTCTAGCGCAGGGATAACAGCATTAGCTAAAGCTTTAGAAAATAACGCTGAGATTTCAGGGGCGGTAACAAAATCACCCTCCTCTCCGAGTTTATGACTACCTGCCGTGTAATAGCCTAAACCTGGGGCATAAAGTGCAAGCTCCATATAACGCGGAAAAGAAATAGTACCTTCATTTTCATCTATTTCTTTTTTGATTAAAGCTATGAGTTTTTCACTGTGCTGCTGTGCTAAATCACCCGGCGCCGGTAAGTCTCTTGTCTCACGGCTCGATTGATAAAGTTGATCTGCATAGGATTTATATATATTGGAAGACATGAAAACTGACTAGACCTAATCGCTTGTGTTACAGTAAAAAGTGCGTTACTAAAAAAATATGCCTAAAGGATAACACAGTATGTCTGACAATCTGGCGAATAATGACCATCCAGCGGGTCTCAAGGTCGCTTTAATTACAGGCGCTGCTCACCGTATTGGAGCAACAACAGCAAAACTTTTACACAAAAATGGAATGAATATCGTGTTGCATTACCGTGGCTCTCGCGATAGAGCACAGGCATTACAAAAAGAGCTCAATGATCAACGTGAGAATTCTGTTATCCTGATTCAGGCAGACTTACACCTTACCAGTGGCCTGCCAGCATTGATTGAAGCGTCAGTTAAAGCCTGGGGGCAATTAGATGTATTAATCAATAACGCATCAAGTTTTTACCCAACGCAAATCGGCAAGGCCACTGAAGAACAATGGGATGATCTAATAGGCTCAAACCTCAAAGCCCCGTTCTTTTTATCACAATCTGCTGCACCTCATTTAAAGAAAACAAATGGGTGCATCATCAATATTGTTGATATTCATGCCGAGCGCCCTTTAAAAACATTTCCTATTTATAGTATGGCAAAGGCCGGATTAGTGATGATGACAAAATCCCTGGCGGGTGAGCTTGGCCCTGAAATTCGGGTCAATGCTGTCGCACCGGGCGCAATACTCTGGCCAGAAAATTTGGATGAAGTAGCACAACAACGAATTGTTTCACGTACATTTTTAAAACGTCAGGGCCATCCTGATGACATATCAAAAACTATTTTATTTTTAATCAAAGATGCTAATTATGTGACAGGTCAAATTATTGCAGTTGATGGTGGTAGAAGTTTGAATTCATAACAAACTGATTTAATCGTTATCTAAATACATAAAAACCGATATTATTTCGAATATCGGTTTTTTTATGTATAAGTAAAATGAGTAGCTAGTTAACTTTAAACTCTGCCACCAGATTATTTAGTTGTGAAGCAACCGTTTTAAGAGAGACACTGCTTTCCGCTGTTTTATTTGCATTATTCACTGTCTGCTCTGCAATATCACGAACGTTGACAACATTACGATTAATTTCTTCCGCCACACTACTTTGCTCTTCTGCGGCACTGGCAATTTGCTCGTTCATTGACGTGATATGATTCACCGCCGTGGTAATTGACTCAAGTGTGGCACCTGCTTCTGCTGCCTGCGAAACTGTTTTTTCTGTTTGCTTATTACCATCATCCATTACCTTCACTGCATTGCGAGCACCTTGTTGCAGCTTTTCGATCATCGTTTGAATTTCCTGGGTTGAATCCTGCGTACGACTCGCTAATGTTCTTACTTCATCAGCCACTACCGCAAACCCCCGTCCTTGCTCACCGGCACGAGCGGCTTCGATGGCGGCGTTAAGTGCCAGCAAATTCGTTTGCTCTGCAATACCGCGAATCACGTCGAGTACTGAACCAATACTCTCACTGTCATTTTCAAGCTGCTTGATAACACTACTCGCTTGCTTCATTTCATTTGATAATTCATTTATCGATTGAATAGTTTGATGTACAACTGCACGACCATTATTCGCTTCAGTATCCGCGTTACGGGTCGCCTCTGCAGCACTTGCTGCATTGTTAGCAACCTCATGAACTGTCGCCGACATTTCATTCATTGCCGTCGCAATTAATTCAAGTTGTTGGTTTTGTTGATTAACACCATCACGCGCATCTTCAGAAGTTGCACTACTTTGATCAGAAGAAATAACAACCTGATTGGCCGCACTAATCACTTGCGATACCAGGGCATTGGTTCTCTCAATCATCATATTCATATCGGTTGCGATAAGTTGCATTTCATCATTTGCATCAATTTTTACTTCTGCAGTTAAATCACCTTCTGCCATGCTATGGACTGCAACTTTTATTCGATTAATGGAACCCATCAGGCTACGGTTAAAACCTGCAAATAGATAAAGGGCACCAAGAAGCAGTAATACGCTTGAAGATATATTCATCAAAATCTTATTTTTCAAATGACTAATTCGTGATAATAAAAGTTCATCTAATACAGGCAGAACGGCGTCATAAAGTTTTAAGTTAGCAGTAATTGCTTCAGTACCCTTAGTAAAGTAACTGGCAGCATCAATATTTATCGTATCAGGTTCAATGATGTTTTTTCGTGTGTATTGAACAAAACTTTGTGTTGCTGTGTTTGCGCTATTTCTTAATGATGATAATTTTTCTTGAACGTCACTATTATTTTCAAATACAACATCCAGCCCATGCATCATCGAGTTGTTTGCACTTTCAATCGTTTGAATAAAGCCCACTAACTTCAAATATAATTCAGGGGTAAAACTACCTTTAGCAACAATTCCCGCACCGAGCCCACGTGCCTTTCCCATATTTTCAGCTAATGTTGGAATACGTTTACTTAATGTGCTCGCCATAAAATTACTGTCCAATGAAGGATCAAGCAACAGCTTTGATGTTTCTAAGATATGTGATTTAAGAGCCAAGACTTGTTGAATAACATCGGTATGCGCAGTAAATGCATTGGCGGCATTCATAGTAAACGCGTTTTTTACCACATGACTCCAGTCAGCCTGAATCGATTTTGCCATTTCTGTAGTATTTAACGTGATGCCGTAAAGCGCATCAGTATTCATTAAACCAGCTAAGCTTTTATTTACAATCGAACGCTCAGCAAGAATTTTTTCTTGTAACTCAGTCTTGCCATTTAGATACGCATTAGTCATACCCCGCGTTTGAGCCATATGTTCAAAAAGGGGACGTAGACTGGCCATGTAGTGCACACCTTTTCTCTCAAGCTTCGCTTGTTCAACTGCAATAGTATGTTCCGTTAAAGAAACAAAAAGTACATAGACAACCGGGATCAAATATAAGCCGAAGATAAGAGCAAACTTCCAGGTAAACTTTAATCTATTTAACAGTACAACAGAGGGGTAAAGAATTTTATTGAATAATCCAAGCATTTAATCAGAGACCTATTTTAAGTGGGGGAGTTATTTATGTGACATATAACGTCCAGGTCTGGGCATTACTTGAGTAAAAATTAAGTGAATTATAAAATTTTTTTTAAAACTGATGTGTTTTTGACCAGGGCAAACGTCAATTAAAGCTTAAATTCGATCGGCCATAATTTTTGAGATTCTTGATCAAAATTCATCCAGTGATCACACATCGTATTGCCGGAAACAGGATGGATTAATTGCGGCGCAATCTCTTCAAGAGGGAGTAAAACAAATGCATTTTTAGTGATTTCATCACGAGGAATGACTAAATCGTTTTCCTGGAGAATAAGGTCATCGTACAATAATAAATCGAGGTCAACTGTTCGCGGAGAAAAACGTGGGCCACTTCTGTCACGGCCATTTTCATCTTCTATCTTACGTAAAGTTGCAGCAACTGAGTGAACATCTTCTTCAGTATTTAAGCCTGCCACAAGATTTAAAAAATTATCACCTTCAAATCCTACCGCTTCACTTTCATATACAGAAGACAGAATAAGTTTACCGTAATAATCCTGTAACGCATGTATCGCTAAACGGACATTATTCTCCGCATCAATATTACTGCCAATACTGATATAAACTCTGGCCATAGTTAAACTGTTAACACCACGTTAACTTTTTTTTCCCCGTTCAATAAGAATGCCAACACCGCTGGCACCGCTGATGGCTTCACCTTTATTCAGTTTTAAGCGTACCCATGGCACTTTGAATTCCTGCAGAATAATTTGTGCACATTCTTCTGCTAAGCGCTCAACCAGTAAAAACTCACTATCCTCAACAAAACTGATTAAACGTTTTGATACTGCTTTGTAGTCCAAGGTGTTTTCAATGTTGTCCGTCTTGGCAGCTTTACTTATGTCTGTCGCCATTTCCAAATCCAGACTAATGGTCTGCCTGGTTTCACGTTCCCAGTCATAGATACCAATAATGGTTTCGATTTTTAAGTCATTAAGAAAAATAATATCCATGGACGCTAAGATACAGCATCAAAACGAAAAGATAAATGCTATATTTCTATCTACATATTAGTATTAAATGTATATTCATATTGAGCCAATTGGAGGATAAAAGTGAAAAAATATTACTTCACTATATTTGTCGTGGTATCTTTTCTATCGTCTCTATTGATGTCACCTCCTCTTATGGCTAAAGAATACCTTAGCCCCGAAGAGCTTGAAAAATGGTTTAATTCTGATGACGAACTTCCCACAAGCAAAGTTAATGATGGACAGCTTACTTTTCTAATTAACAATTCTAAAAAAAATATTTTTCACTCTGTAATCAATATTACTGTTAACCAAAACAGCATAGATAACGGATGGACAAAATTAACTCAGTGTTACTCTAATCTTGATCCAGTCCCCCGTACCGCGGTGGTATACAGAAAGAACTTAATAAAAGATATTGAGGTGCTCTCAAGCAAAAATATTAAATCTAGCAACGTTGCCGGGAATAAAGTTTTTCTGCAAGATGTGACGAAAGGTGCAACATTATGTATCGGCGCAACAGCAAGAAATTTTTATCAAAATGAAGATCTCTCATTTAGTTTAGTGAATGGACCATATCATCGAAAATTTCTTGATGGCTACTTCCCATACCATTTGAAATTAAATATTCACTACAGCCCTAAACTGAAATTCGATTTTGGCATACCAAAGCATCAGGCTGGTTTTCAAATTAAGCAGCTTACCAACTCGTTATTAGTCGATACGGTGTTTGAAGGCAGGTTAAAAACAGAATTCAGGTTTAATTTAATAAAACAATAGCGGCAGAATATTGCTTATCTTATTTCCCTCTCGCCTCTTCCGAAGAACACGATAATCTTGTACCTTTACGCCATGAATTTACAAATAGACATGATTGAATATATTGCCATTTTTGCTTCTTATTTAATTGGCTCGCTCTCATCAGCCATTATTGTTTGCAAAATCATGAGCCTGCCCGATCCTCGTGGTGAAGGTTCTGGTAATCCCGGTGCCACCAATGTACTCCGCTTTGGTGGAAAAAAAGCCGCGGCCATTACTTTAGCGGGTGACATGTTAAAAGGGTTGATTCCTGTTCTCATCGTTAAATATATGGGAATGGACATGCAAATCATCGCACTTGTAGGGCTGGCGGCTTTTCTGGGTCACCTCTACCCTGTCTTTTTTCAGTTCAAAGGCGGCAAAGGTGTGGCCACCATGTTAGGCGTTATGTTTGGATTTTCCTGGTGGGTCGGACTGGCAACAGCGGGAACCTGGCTGTTCATGGCCAAAATCGTCAAGATATCCTCACTTTCAGCATTGGTCGCAACCCTGCTGGCACCGGTTTATGTCTGGCTATGGTTTGATTATATTGGTGCCAACAGTATCGCCACACTCGGAGTCACTATAATTATGACCATCATATTATTCTGGCGGCATCGCTCTAATATCCAGAACCTGTTAAGTGGAAAAGAAGAAAAAATCGGTACTGATAAAGCATAAATGGACTCAGCACAGAGGACACGGAGGTGCACAGAGAAAAATAAATTGAAAAACTCTGTGTGCCTATGTGACCTCTGTAGTGAAAGGCGAAAGGTGAAAGACGTTGAATTTTAAATCGCTTTCAGACTTTCTAAATCCCAACGCGGTTTTGCATTAAACTCCAGGTTTTCATATTGTCCGGCAGCCAGGCGCTGCCAACCTGCAAAAGCAATCATGGCGCCATTATCCGTACAGAATTCCAGGCGAGGGTAATACACCTCCGCTTGTTCTTTTTTGACCATTTCTTTTAACCGTTGACGTAATCGAGTGTTAGCACTTACTCCGCCTGCTATAACCAGTCGTGTTGAGTTTGTTTGCTGTAATGCACGACGACATTTAATAGCCAGGGTCTCCACCACGGCTGTTTCAAAGGCATAGGCAATATCTGCTTTACTTTGATCACTCTTGTCGCTGGTATTCAGGGTATTTAAGGTAAAGGTTTTTAAACCACTAAAGCTAAAATCCAGTCCCGGCCGATCGGTCATTGGACGTGGAAATTTGTATTTACCTGCCTCACCTTTTTCAGCTAATTTTGCAACCGAGGGACCACCGGGATAAGCGAGTCCGAGCATTTTCGCTGTTTTATCAAAGGCCTCACCCGCAGCATCATCGAGTGAATCACCTAATAACTGGTATTGACCAATGCCTGCAACATTCACCAGCATGGTATGTCCACCTGACACCAGCAAGGCAACAAAAGGAAATTCTGGCGGATTCTCTTCTAACATCGGGGCTAACAAATGGCCTTCCATATGATGAACCGCCACCGCGGGGATATTCCAGCCATAGGCCAAACTGCGCGCAATTCCCGCCCCCACAAGTAATGCACCCGCTAAACCCGGTCCCGATGTATATGCCACACCATCAAGCTCTTTTGCCGAAATGCCTGCCTCGGCAAAGACTTGCTTAATCAAGGGTAAGGTTTTACGGATATGATCACGGGATGCCAGTTCAGGCACCACGCCGCCGTATTCAGCATGCACAGCGATCTGACTGTATAAAGCATCGGCTAACAGCCCCTTTTTTGAGTCAAAAAGGGCAATTCCAGTCTCGTCGCACGAGGTTTCTATTCCTAAAATCAACATATCCTGTATTTTATCCCTCTTTCGCCTGTAGATCTTTGCTTTTTCACCTGACAGGTATTAAACTTGCGCGCTTTCTCAATTGCAAAATCATTTTTTAGAGGTAAGGACTACATGCCTGCTGTACGCGTAAAAGAAAACGAACCATTTGATGTCGCTCTGCGTCGTTTCAAACGTTCTT
>JAPHTF010000037.1 GCA_026197095.1 Gammaproteobacteria bacterium | reverse complement strand
TTTGAGAATTCGAGAACCAGTAAAGGTGCGCCCGGTTTTAATACACGATACATAGAACGTAAAGCGGCATCTTTATCGGTCACGTTACGCAACCCAAAAGCAATGGTAATGGCATCAAAATGATTGTCTGGGAAAGGTAAACATTCAGCATTGGCCTGAACATACTGAACGTTGCCCGCAATACCTTTATCAAGCAAGCGCTCACGCCCCACCTTTAACATCGAGTCATTAATGTCGGCGACAGTCACTGAGCCTTGCTGACCCACAATGCGGGCAAATTTTGCCGCCAGGTCACCGGTACCACCTGCGAGATCAAGAACATGATGACCATGACGGACACCACTCATTTCAATGGTGTAGCGTTTCCAGACACGATGAATGCCAAATGACATCAAGTCATTCATGACATCGTATTTACTGGCAACCGAGTGAAAAACGCCTGCGACTTTATTTACTTTATCGCCGTAAGCAACTTGTTCAAAACCAAAATGTGTTGTTTCATCTTTCATATTTTGATTATACCCGCAATAGCTGTACTGGTCTTTGCTTTTTAGTTACCGAGATTGGGCTCAGGGCGTTCTTTGCCTGCATCTTTTAAGCGTTGCAGGTAGTTTGCCCAGTTTTCATCATAGTTTTCACCTAGTTGATACAGCGTGTCCCAGGAGAAAATACCGGTATCATGATTGTCATCAAAAAAAGGTTGAATGGCATAATTACCTACCATTTCAATCTTGGTAATGTTTACGTTTTGTTTACCAATCTGTAAGACTTCTTGTCCTGGACCATGACCCTGTACTTCAGCTGAAGGCGAGTTAACACGTAAGTATTCAACGGGTAAATTGAAAGTTTTACCATCTGCAAAAGCAACTTCGAGTACACGTGAAGCTTGATGGAGTTTGATATCTGTAGGTTTTGGCATAGTTGTTTTCCTAATAATAAATCTTAAACCACGGAGGACCCGGAGGTACACAGAGTAAATTCAATACGCTGTTATTTTTACAAACCTCTGTGTAACTCAGTGACCTCTGTGGTTGAATCTATAGTATGTAACGGCTGAGATCTTCATCCTGCGCTAATTCAGCGATATTTTCATCCACATATTCTGCAGTGATTTTAACTTCTGACCCGCTATTATCAGATGCGGTGAAAGATACCTCTTCGAGCAGACGTTCGAGAATTGTATGTAATCGACGGGCACCAATATTTTCTGTGCGCTCATTTACCTGGTAAGCCGTTTCAGCAATGCGACGTATACCGTCTTCAGTGAATTCGAGCGTAACTTCTTCCGTTGCCAGTAGGGCACGATATTGCTCCGTTAATGAAGCATCAGGTTCTACCAGAATGCGCATGAAGTCATCTGAAGTTAAAGCATCGAGTTCCACTCGAATGGGGAAACGACCCTGCAGCTCAGGAATTAAATCAGAGGGTTTAGTGAGATGAAATGCCCCTGAGGCAATAAATAAAATATGATCCGTTTTCACCATGCCATATTTTGTTGAGACTGTTGAACCCTCAACTAAAGGCAACAAGTCACGCTGTACTCCTTCACGCGAAACATCAGCACCACTGGTTTCACCGCGTTTGGCAATTTTGTCCATCTCATCTAAAAAGACAATGCCGTGCTGTTCAACATTGGTTAATGCATCGTCTTTGATTTCTTCTTCATTAATTAAATTAGCGGCTTCTTCATCAATCAATAATTTGTAAGCGTGTTTAATTTCCATTTTGCGGGAACGCTTAGTCTGGTTAGAACCCAGGTTCTGAAACATGCCCTGTAGCTGGTTGGTCATTTCTTCCATACCAGGGGGGGCCATAATTTCAACGCCCATTTGCGGGACACTTATTTCAATCTCAATTTCTTTTTCGTCGAGACTACCTTCACGCAGTTTTTTACGAAACTTTTGTCGGGTGGGATTTTCATTCTTATCTTCGGTTTCATGAGAACCAAAATCACGCGCAGGAGGCAGTAAAATATCAAGAATACGTTCTTCAGCGGCATCTTCTGCACGTGCTTTGACTTTTTCCATCGCATTTTCACGTGTGAGTTTGATAGAGATTTCCATTAAGTCACGAACAATCGATTCGACGTCCCGGCCAACATAACCCACTTCAGTAAATTTAGTCGCCTCGATCTTTAAAAAAGGTGCACGTGCGAGTTTAGCCAGGCGACGCGCAATTTCAGTTTTACCCACACCGGTTGGGCCGATCATTAAAATATTTTTAGGCGTGATTTCGTTACGTAAATCTTCATCAACCTGGCTACGACGCCAGCGATTTCTGAGTGCAATGGCCACGGCACGTTTCGCCGCGGCCTGACCAACGATGTGTTTATCGAGTTCGTGAACAATTTCACGGGGTGTCATTTGGGACATAAAAAATTTTCGCTTTATATTTAAAATTAATGTCTGCTGTGTTTGCGAGCAACGCGTGGCAATCTCATGTTTATTGCAATTGTTTATGAAATTGCCACGGTCATGCTATTCCCTCGCAATGACGGGCAGCTTTAGAATTCCAGTTCTTCCATTACAAAATTGTGATTAGTATAGATGCAGATGTCGCCGGCAATATTCAAGGCTTCCAGGGCAATTTCTTTTGCGCTTAATTCGGTATGTTTATGCAGGGCACGTGCGGCGGAGAGTGCATAATTACCACCAGAACCAATTGCGATGATACCTTCTTCCGGCTCTATCACATCGCCATTACCCGAAATAATGAGAGACGCTGTTTCATCAGCCACCGCAAGTAATGCTTCTAAACGTCGCAGAGTGCGGTCAGTGCGCCAATCCTTCGCCATTTCAACAGCTGCACGAACGAGCTGACCCGAATGCTTTTCAAGCTTGGCCTCAAAATACTCAAATAAGGTAAATGCGTCCGCTGTACCACCGGCAAAACCTGCAATGACCTTATTGTTATACAAGCGGCGCACTTTACGTGCATTGCCTTTCATGACCGTATCACCCAACGTGACCTGACCATCTGCGCCAATAACGACCTGGTTGCCGCGACGAACTGAAAGAACGGTAGTACCTCGATATTGATCCAAGACAGACTCCTTAAGGGAATGACAGAAGAATTACAGAGTAAGCTAATTAATTAAGGGCGCCGATTGTACACCCCTGGGAGTACTGGAACAAACTAAAACAGACTAATTATTGTTTTTTCAATGACTTAGCCCGGGGTTCATTTTGAGTAAGGCAATAAAAAAGCGGCTACAGGCTAATGCATGCAGTTAAGAGAATAAAATTTAAAAATGAGTCCCTCCCCCTTCAAGGGGGAGGGTGGGGTGATTATCCCCTGTGTATCGAATAATTTGTTTGTATATATTTAAGGAACAGTAATGGATAAACCAAGCACTAACCATCCTTGCATACCTGCACGATAGTAGTGAATTTTTTCGACGGGATAACCCATTTTAATCAGCCCTTCAATTGCACGCGGTGATTGGCCACACCACATTCCGTTACACCAAAGTGTAAGATTTTTTGCATTACTAAAGTCCCAGTATGGATTAGGTTTTTTCTCTATACCCGTTACGTCTTTTAAATCAGTCCAGTAACCTTCTAATTTTTCCTTGCGGCGCTCGACACCAATTTTTTTCATGGCATCGATTAAATCTTTATCGTTACGGCCTAATGAAAATACAGTGAAAGGAATATTAATGGAAAGGGGAATCGTCCCTTTTTCATAAAATGAAGGTGTCCGCGCATCAATAAGCAGACCTTTATTTGTTTTAACATAATTCTCAATAAAATTGATTACTTCAAGTTCACCAAATGTTTCTACACCAGGCGCAACATTCATGGGTTGAATACAGAAAGGTGGGCACTTCCTGGAGGTTTTGGTAAAGCTGCCTGTTAAATGATGATTCTGGTCTTGTATGCGCTGTATACGCACGGTTTTACCTTTATGTTGTACTGCGATGTAAGGTATTTTTTCTGTAATGTTTACATCAAGGGCGAATGCGGTATGACTAAAGGCAAGTAGGCTGAGTGATATTACTGAACCTAGCGTGCGAGCGATTAAATTTATTTTCATTAAAGGCTTCCTTAATAAAATCAATGTTGATATTTATTTTTTGTAAGAGTTATCTTGATTCAAATTTATTAATAATCATTTGTTTTGCAGTAGAGACATTTTTTGTGTCTTTGAACTTGTCATAAATGAGAATGCGGTCACTGGTAGATAACTTGGTATACACAACATAGCTTGTTGGATGTTTAGTTCTTAATAATGTTTCAAAGTTAAACCTGGACTCTGTTGCTTTGTTTATATCAGCAGGAGTCGTTGCCTGAGCGGCAGTTGAATCTTTATTTGTCTCTGGAGATAACTCGGTATCTTCAACCTCGGCATCAAGCCCTTTTAAATAATCATCCGTAATATAGAGGTCGGCATAAGTGGGTGAGACTGATACAGCGCTTAAGTAGAGGCAGGTTAAAAATACGGCCTGTAAGCTGATACGTATAAAAGAAATTTTTTGTAAACAAAAACCCATTGTTTAAATCCTTCCATTTTTAGTATTTATTTAGTACTTATTATTTACGTTATATAACGGCACACATCGTAGGGACTTTAATATTATGCGCTCTTTAGATATAGATAAAACTATTTTTTATAGTTTACATTTTTAAGGGTTACTTGTGAAATAGGGGGGTATAGGTATTTACCCATGATTTATAAGTAAACCATAAAATACTTATATAAAGTTATTAAGGAAAGAGTACTGATTCAATCTCGGTAATTTCTGCTTGTGCTTCTTTTATTGCAGCGGGGAGATCATTTTTTGATAATCCGGTTAACTCCCATGACATAGGATCAATTTTAGGTATTTCATCTTCTTCACTCATCGAATCAAAGTCTGCCATTACAGCCACTGCATTAGCGATATTGATAAGAGCTACTTCCGCCGGGAAGGCTTTTGCTTTTTGTGGTTCATGATGAAATCCAACACACTCTTGTAGTACGGGTGCAAGCTTCCAGCTTTTGATTAATTCAGCACCCACTTGCATATGATCAAAGCCAAAGACATGACGTTCTGCTTCATAGCTTTCTAATTCTTCAGTGCCTTCCATTAACAGTAAAATCGCTTCGTGAGATTTTTCCGGTAATTGGTTAAACATCAGGAGTTGACCAATATCATGCAATAAACCTGCGATAAAGATTGATTCTGCATTGGCTTTTTTACTTTTTTTAGAAAGGATTTGCGCCAATAAACCACAATATAAACTGTGGTGCCAGAAGTCCTGCATGGTAATTAAATTATTAGGGATACCATCAAATGCCTGGCTGGTAGTGGTTGATAATACTAAGTCACGAATTTTATTCGTACCAAGAATGGCGATAGCGCGGGTAATGGTATCAACTTCAGTCGAAAGTCCGTAATAGGCGCTATTGGCAATTTTTAACATGCGTACAACAAGCGCAGGATCTTGTGAGATGGCTTTGCCCATATCATCAGCGGTAGATTCAGGATTATTAGCCAACTCATTAACACGAAGTGAAATTTCGGGAAGTGAGATTAAGCTACTTGCGTTATTAACTAAGTCCTGAATTTCAGCTGTCGACATTGTTATGTAACCCCGTTATTTTAGTACTGACATACAGTTTAGGTTATTTCTTACATTTTTTTATGTTTAAGTTGAAGCTATATCACACTTTATGCTTATTCGGCAAAAATATAGCTTTTCCATTGAGCAAACACAAATATATTTAAGTCTGATCAGAACGGTACAACTTATATAATATATTTACAGAAGATAACGTGACTTTAATTGAATTTATAATCTTTGCCCTTAAGATGTAACAATAATTTAGTATTCAATAATATGAGGTTTGAATAAATGAAAAAATGGAAGTGTTTAGTGTGTGGTTTTATTTATGATGAAGTAGTGGGTTTACCCGATGAAGGTATAGTTCCCGGTACTAAATGGGAAGACATCCCCGACGACTGGATGTGCCCGGATTGCGGTGTGGGTAAATCTGATTTTGAGATGGAAGAAGTTGAATAACGATTATGCACTCTGAATATCCCATTATTATTATTGGCAGTGGTTTAGCCGGCTATAATGTTGCAAGAGAATTTCGCAAATTAAATACAACAGCTGAACTTATTCTTATTGCAAATGATGCTGCTGATTTTTATTCAAAACCGATGTTATCCAATGCGTTGGCAAAAAATAAAACGGCTAAAGATTTACCCATTGCTAATGCAGATAAGATGGCGAAAGATCTTAATGCAAAAATTCTCAAGCATACCCGGGTTAATAAAATAGATCCGGATAATCATGCGCTATATACCAGCAATAATGAAATGCTAAACTATAGCAAGTTAGTTCTTGCGCTTGGTGCATCGTCCATAACATTACCAATAAGTGGAAATGCGGCAGATAAAATTTTCACAGTGAATGATCTTGAGAGTTACGCTGCTTTCAGAGAGGCGATAGCAGGCAAGAAAAAAATTACGATTATTGGTGCAGGTTTAATTGGCTGTGAGTTTGCCAATGACCTGGTGTTATCAGGTTATGATGTTTCTGTTATCGGCCTTGAAAACAACCCGCTTGATCGTTTGTTACCTGAGCAGGCGGCGGAGTATTTAAAAGCCGCTTTAGCTGAGCAAGGAGTTAACTGGTATCTTGGTCAGGAGACAAAAGAAATTAATGTCGTTGATTCCGTATTTAATATCAAACTGGAAAGCCGCACTGAATTAGAAAACAATACGTCATCTGCTAAAGGCATAACGTTAGAGGCAGATGTTGTTTTATCGGCGATTGGTTTAAGACCGAATATTCAACTAGCAAAAGAAGCAGGAATAGAGGTCAATAAAGCGATTGTTGTTAAGCAAAATCTGGAAACAAATTATAAAGATATTTATGCATTAGGTGATTGTGCAGAAGTTGCAGGTTTATTTTTACCCTATGTTATGCCACTAATGAATTCTGCTCGTGCTTTAGCGAAAACGTTAAATGGGGAGATCAGCAACGTCACGTATCCGGCAATGCCTGTATTGGTTAAAACACCTTCATGTTCAGTTGTCGTTGCGGCGCCGGCTAATAATATCGAGGGTGAGTGGGCAATTAAAACTGATGGAGCTGGTGTGCATGCTCAGTACTTTGATCAAAATGGAAAGCTGCAAGGTTTTGCCCTGGTGGGTAAAGCGGTTGAAGATAAGCAAGCTTTAACGAAAGAATTACCTGCAGTGTTAGTGTAGTTGGTAAAATATATTAATCATTAGAAATTAATCGTCGATACCATCAGCAGGTGTATTGATATAATTTTTAAGTTGCTGCAAGTGAGATTGAATAGCTTCAACTGAATCTTCTGCTACAACAGACTGCTCGTTTATCGCGGTTAATATTTGCTGAATCGCAAAACAAATATCGGCTTGTTTATTGAATCCAAATGTTGCAGCCGTACCTTTAAGGGTGTGAATCAGCCGGTAAAATGTTTCGTAATAATCTGGGTTACTAAAGTCAGATTGATAATCTTTCCAGCTTGTCTCAATGTCCTGATATTTCTCAGGTAGCTGTTTGGTGTACTTTTCATGTAATGCTGCTATGCGTTCACGGAACTGGTTTTTTTTATCGTCATTCATTTTATTGTTATGCTTACTTTTGTTCTTATTTTTATTGCTGACTATTTCATTGTGAGTAAGATTAGCACATAAATAAAAAAGGTGGCGCATTTGAGATAAAGCCGCAATCAAACGCAACATTTTGTTAGAATAGCCCGATGGATGTTTCTTATATAATTGACCCTTTAAATGATGCCCAGCGCCAGGCGGTGTGTGCGCCTGCATCAAATATTCTGGTATTGGCAGGCGCCGGTAGTGGTAAAACACGCGTTCTGGTACACCGCATCGCCTGGCTGATGCAGGCTGAAAATATTTCTCCTTATGGTATTTTAGCTGTGACCTTTACCAATAAAGCTGCCGCTGAAATGCGTGGTCGGATTGAAAAATTATTGGGTATACCGTCGAGTGGTTTGTGGGTCGGGACTTTTCATGGTATTGCACATCGCTTATTGCGCGCCCACTGGAAAGAAGCCGAGTTACCGCAAACTTTCCAAATCATGGACAGCGAAGATCAGCATCGGGCGTTAAAACGTGTTGTCCGGGAAATGGGGCTGGATGAAAAACGTTGGGTACCACGTGAAGCACAGTGGTGGATCAATGCTCGAAAAGATGAAGGCTTACGTCCAGAAAATATTGAACATAAAAATGATACCTATTTGCGACACATGATCGAAATTTATCGCGAGTATGAAGCCATGTGTCGGCGTAATGGCTCGCTTGATTTTGCCGAGTTGCTGTTACGGGCTTATGAGTTATGGATTAAACGGCCTGATGTACTGCAGCATTATCAACAACGTTTTCAAAATATCCTGGTCGATGAGTTTCAGGACACCAACACGATTCAGTATGCCTGGATCAAAATTCTGGCCGGCAACAGTTCAAATGTTTTTGTTGTGGGTGATGATGATCAGTCTATTTATGGCTGGCGTGGCGCGCAAATAGAAAACATCTATAAGTTTGCCAAAGATTATAAAAATGCTTCTAACTTTCGCTTAGAACAAAATTACCGTTCAACCGGGAATATTCTTGGTGCTGCCAATGCGCTGATTGCAAACAATGCTGATCGCATGGGTAAAGAGTTGTGGACCGATGGCAGTGATGGAGAGCTGATCGAAATTTATAGCGCGTTTAATGAAGTTGAAGAAGCGCGTTATATTGTTGATAAAATTGCAAGCTGGACGGATCAAGCAGGACTAAGAAGTGAGAATGCTATTTTATACCGTTCCAATGCCCAGTCCCGCGTACTTGAAGAGGCCTTAATGCAAAGCGGCACACCCTACCGCATCTATGGTGGTTTACGTTTCTTCGAGCGTCAGGAAATTAAAGATGCCCTGGCTTACTTACGTCTAATTGCGATTAAAACAGATGATGCTTCATATGAACGAATTGTTAATGTGCCAACACGTGGCATTGGTAATAAAACGGTTGATTTAGTGCGCAGCAAAGCACGTGCTAATAATATTTCAATGTGGCAAGCAACCTTAGAACTGATTGAGCAAGGCGAAATCACATCTCGTGCTTTAAGTTCGTTACAACAATTTGTTGATTTAATCAGTGAAATGCAAATCGATATCGCAAATATGGAATTACATGAGCAAATTGAACATGTGATTCATCAAAGCACACTCATTGCTCATTATGAAAAAGAAAAAGGTGAGAAAGGGCGCAACCGCATAGAAAATCTGGATGAGTTAATTAGTGCCGGACGAGATTTTGAACCAGAAAACTGGGAAGAATCTGAAGTAGATAAAATGACAGCATTTATTTCACATGCTTCATTAGAAGCAGGTGAAGGACAGGCGAATGAAGGTGAAGATAGTGTACAACTGATGACCTTACATTCAGCCAAAGGCCTGGAATTTAAGCAAGTGTTTCTGGCGGGCCTGGAAGAAGGGTTGTTTCCACACAGTCGCTCATCAGAAGAAAGTGGTCAACTCGAAGAAGAGCGCCGCCTTTGTTATGTCGGCATGACACGCGCAATGGAAAAACTCACGCTTTCACATGCGGAGAAAAGGCGTTTATACGGTGAAGAAAGCTACGCACGTCCATCACGTTTTTTAACGGAGATTCCGGATGAATTTACCCAGCATGTGCGCATGCAAGGGAGTGCAACGCCGGTTTCAGGTTATCAGGGTTCTTATCCGGTACAAAAAGAAAAAGCCGTAAGAGAAGCCGCGCCGGTTCAATTAGGTCAACGCGTGTTCCATGAAAAGTTTGGTGAGGGTGTGGTGTTAAATTATGAAGGTGAAGGCCGTCATGCACGCATTCAAATTAACTTTGATGATCTGGGTAGCAAATGGCTAGTCATGGAATATGCGAATTTAATTGTATAAGAAATAATAAAATTTAAACTAACAGGTAAGTATCGGGCTTATTTGTTTGAGTTGTTCTGATAATTCTCAGTTACAGTTTGCAGGTTTACACTTCGTTTTTCCCAATGAAATAACGGTAACTTGGCGAAAGCGACACTTAATGCTTCATTCCAGGCCTGTTTAATTTCACGCAGGTAGTTATCGTCTTCTTCCATCTTGATATAGTGATTTGTTTCAAAAGAATCTTTTTCGTATACCAGAACTTCAATGGGCGCGCCGACAGTGGCATTTGATTTGATTGTGGAATCCATTGAGACAATCGTACAACGGGCTGCATCTTCAAGTGATGTTTCGCGGGAAATAATGCGATCCAGAATGGGTTTACCATACTTGCTTTCACCAATTTGAAAGTAAGGTGTTTCATCAGCACTATTAATAAAATTGCCTGCAGAATACAGCATGTACAATTCTGTCGCCCCACCCTTGATTTGTCCCCCTAAGATGATCGAGGCCGAGGTATTAATATCAGCTGAACCGGTATCAATTTGTGCCTGTTCGTGTTCTTTGCGACATATTTGCGAAACGTAGCGCGCAGCCTCGATCATCTTGCTACAGCTGCGCAGATTGGGTTTATCTTCCTCAAGGTCCTGTTCAATACGACTGAGAATTGACTGTGTAGTGGCAAGGTTGCCGGCGGTTAGCAAGACAAAGACACGGTCATCAGCCGGGTTAAAGATATGCATCTTGCTATAGCTCGATAGCATGTCAGGCCCCGCATTGGTGCGGGAGTCCGAACAAAAAACCAATCCACCTTCTGTAGATACTGCCACGCAATAAGTCATTCTTGAGCCCCGAATTGAGCGATTAAAAAAGCATTGTAGTTCATTTACTGGAGACCTGAAATAACTATATAGGCGATTTATCCAGCCAAGTTTTAGCTATAAAGCAGGCTGATATGGCTAACCCCAGCCTGATAAGCCCTGTTCACTAGGTATAATAATTTCGAGTGATTTCTGAATTTAGCTTAGCAAGGCCAAGCTGTAGTTCATCAATAAATTGATGCAATTCTTCCTGTTCGAGAATTGCTTGATCGGCACGCAAGACCTTTTTACCCACTTCATTTAGCGAGGTTATTAATTTTTTATGTCGCGGTAACTCCTTTAAACAACTTTTTACTTCGAGCAACGAATGGAAAAATGAACGTGGAAAGGTTTTTTCTTTTAACAGAAATTTAAGCACATAGGGACGGCTGACACGTTCCTGAACAAGTCGACGGTACATTTGATAAGCCGTTAATGATTTTAAAACACTCATCCATTGAATATTTTCAAACGGCGTTAATGATTCATGCTCAGGGAGTAAATCAGCTGAACGCACATCAATAATTCGTGTTGTCATGTCGGCACGTTCTATATTACGCCCCATCTTGAGGAAAGCATAACCCATGTCATGCAACATGGTACCGGCTAACATGCCGGTTATCGTTTGCGCGCCTAAAATGATGTTATGCATATAAGCATAACGTCCTTTTTTTGAGTAACCACTTTGTGCATTTGTTTTTGCACAATGGAATAAATTATTGATTTGTTCCCAGGCTTCACGCGGAATAATGTCACGTATGGTTCGTGCATTTTCCCGCGCCTGGCGTAGTGCATACAATATTGAGTTTGGACTATTGATGTCAGAAATTAAAAATTTCAGAACAGCACGCTCATCAAAACCATTATTCTGACTTAAATAAAATTCTTCACAGCCAAGAATTTTTATAATGGGGTGCCAGCCGGGTTGAACACCTTTAGGTAAATCCAGTAATAAGTTTGTATTTACTGTAATCAGACGCGCAGTATTTTCTGCACGTTCTATATAGCGAGCCATCCAGTAAATATTTTCAGCAACACGTGACAACATAACTATTGCGCCTCATCATCAATGATCCAGGTATCTTTACTGCCACCACCCTGGGATGAATTTACGATGGTTGAACCTTTGCGCAGTGCGACGCGGGTTAAACCGCCTGTTGTGACATAGGTTGTTTTTGGTCCTGATAAAATAAATGGACGTAAATCAAGATGACGTGGTTCAACCCGGTTACCAATTAATGTTGGTGCAGTAGAAAGGGTTAATAAAGGCTGACCAATATAGTTGCGTGGATCTTTATTAATCAGTTTTTTAAAGTGAGTCAGTTCTTTTTTCGTTGCCTGGGGTCCGATTAACATACCATAACCGCCGGATTCATTGGCGGGCTTGATCACCAGTTCAGCAATATGCTCAAGCACATATTCTTTTTCTTCGGGAATAATGCAGCGATAAGTCGGTACATTTTCTATTTGAGGCTCTTCGTTAAGATAATAACGAATAATATCCGGTACATATGAATAGACAACTTTATCATCAGCGACACCGGCTCCCGGTGCATTTGCCAGGGCAACATTACCTGCTTTCCATGCGCGCATTAAACCCGGGACACCCAGTGTAGAATCCGGATTAAAGACTTCCGGATCAAGAAACATATCATCAACACGCCGGTAGATAACATCAACACGAGATAAACCTTCCACGGTACGCATATAAACACAGTTATCTTTTTTGACAACAAGGTCACGACCTTCAACAAGTTCTGCCCCCATTTGTTGGGCAAGGTATGAGTGTTCAAAGTATGCGGAGTTATAAATGCCGGGTGTGAGAACTACAATTTCAGGTTGTTCAATTTTACGCGGCGACATGGCCGCTAGCATATCGTAAAGCTGGGAAGGATAATCATCGACAGGTAAAATAGTCTGGTTTGCAAATAAATCCGGGAAGACACGTTTCATTACCAGGCGATTCTCCAGCATATAAGAAACACCGGAAGGTACGCGTAAATTATCTTCGAGCACATACATGGTGCCGTCTTTGTCGCGGACTAAATCAGAGCCACATATATGCGCCCAAATCCCGCCAACAGGTTTAACACCAATGCATTGTTTACGAAAGTTAACCGAGTCTTTTAACAGGCTGGCAGGGAAGATGCCGTCTTTTACAATTTTTTGATCATTATATAAATCATCAATAAACATGTTTAACGCTTTTACACGTTGCTTTAGTCCAACCTCAATTTGCAGCCATTCAGATTTTGGAATAACACGAGGAATAATATCGAAAGGCCAGGCGCGATCAATTGAGCCCTCATCTTCATTGTAAACAGTAAAAGATACGCCCATGACATGTATTGCCATATCGGAAGCAGATTTATATTCTTCTATTTCACGGTCTTTAAGATTTCGCACATAGCTACAAAGAACTTCAGCGACAGGCCTTGGTTTACCTGCAACACGAATAAGCTCATCATAAAAACCTTTTACTTTGTAACTGCCCCATCGGATGGCCATAAAAATTCGCTTTACCTGTTAAATGTATTTTTACTATAACAATTGACTATTGGAATGTAAAACTAGCACGCAATTATAAAAATGCCATTATATAAAAATATTTTTTTGCATGGTTGTGGTGCGATCTTTTTTAAAGTGAGTTATGAATGACCTGTTGTGTGGCAATAAAAGTAGATGACGGTCTTGTGAGGGTACTTGATTCTCGTGCTAACGCAGGGTGTAAGATTACATTCTTAGCTACATCAAAGTGTAAACGTTTAACATGGTTTGACCAGTTAAACCATGTTAATTTTTATTAGCTTGACATGACGACACGGTGAATAAACGCGAGCTTGTTAATTACAATTGGTGAATGCTCAAACGGATATGGATCAGGAAATCCCAAACTACGATTTAACTCATTGAGCGTACGCATAAGTTTCGCCAGTTGGCCGAAAATGCTTTCAAAGCTGTGGAACTCAAGCCAATCGCGTAAATTATTTTGTGTATATTTAATTTCATCACCTTGTATGCCGACATGATGATGACTCGCTGTTTCCAGCACGTCCATAAAATGTAAGTAATGCGCCCAGCTTTCAGCCCAGTCTTCCCAGGGATGCGAGCTGGCATAGGCGCTAATGTATGTTTCTTGCCAGTCTCTTTGTGCGCCGTTTTGATAATGAGTCGATAATGCGCTTTCATAATCAATACGTTCATCACCGAATAACAATCTAAACTCATCAAGCTTATCGGTCCGTGCAATAAACTGATCCCAGTAGTAATGTCCGATTTCATGGCGAAAGTGACCTAAGATCGTGCGATAAGCTTCGTTCATGAGCGTTCTTATTTTTTCGCGCTCACTGTCATCCGCTTCTAAAATATTTATAGTGATGGTGCCGGCATTGTGTCCCGTCATGATTTTTTGATAGGTCACAACTTCTTCAGAGAACATATCAAATCCTTTGATATCTTCCATAAAACGAAAACCCAGTCCGTGATCCGCATCTTGATGATAGTTAATAATCGGTAAGCGTAACGTCAATAAGGTGTAGATAAGACGTCGTTTGGCGT
This sequence comes from Gammaproteobacteria bacterium, assembly GCA_026197095.1. GTDB lineage: Bacteria > Pseudomonadota > Gammaproteobacteria > UBA6429 > Thiohalophilaceae > JAGLTQ01. The sequence goes on along the minus strand of JAPHTF010000037.1, from coordinate 39,166 downwards.
TTTCCAGTTTTCGCCAGCGTTGTTCGTTTTCTGGCTTAGATAAATCAGGAATAACAACATTCAAGCGACAGGCCATACAAAATGATTCATTCTCATTTGCAGGGATTAACCAGTTACAACGATTGGCGTTTTGTGAATTATTACACTTACGAAATTTTAAATCAGGATTGCTATCTGAGTGCCAATTGTCTTCCTGTATTTCGAGTAAGGGTATAACTTCGAGATGACTTGTATCAAAACCCAATGATTTACCACACTGTAAGCACTGAGTGTTATCAAAGTACAAAGTGTTGCCACAGGTGCAGTTAAAAGTTCGCAAGTTTTCACCTCTGCTTTGATTATTTCACAAATACTCAAGAATCATTCGATGGTATCACAACTTATGATTCTTCCCTGTCGATACGCTCCACTTGAAAACTCTGTGAAGTAGGATACGTCGGAGGGCCAAACTGGTTGTAAACAGCGACATCAGCTGCATCACGTCCATAACCGATTGCCACATAACCTCCTTTGGTTCCGCTTTGTGTTGCATCGAATGTATACCAGCGTCCACCAACGTATGCTTCGAACCAGGCATGCATATCCATCGGCTCAAGCCCGTAAAGATAACCCACCACTAATCGCGCGGGAATACTGAGACTGCGACACATTGCAATGCCCAGGTGTGAAAGATCCCGGCAGACGCCCGATTGCCGGGTATTGACACCGACTGCTGACATGGGTGTATCACTGCTTCCGGGTTCGTAGCGAATGTTGTTACGCAACCATGTTTCGATGGCCGCGACCTGATCATAGCCCAGCATATATCCGGCCGTAATTTCGGCAGTCATTTGAGCAAACAGTTCTGACTCACAGTACCGGCTAGGTAAGAGGTAAGTAAGCACGGCATCGGGCAGATACTGGACATCAACGAACGGTGCTCCCGGTGCCTCATCGGTAAAATCTGCAGTCTTTACATCAGCGATCGTGTGAATCTCGAAATTTCCGGGAGGAGCAACCAATCGCTGACAGAGATTAGCGTAGATATCTGTATATTCGGTTACCGGGATACTCGGTTCGAGCCTGTATTCCTCACGCGCTATCCACTGCTGGGCACCGCTGCGTGGCCGCAGCATCAAAATGAAAGGTGTTGGTACCGATATGTCGAACGTTAAATCACAGCTTGTGCGTAACCACATGTATTAAATCCTTTAGTATAAGATATTCTTGTTATTTTATTTTCTGGTTATTAATACTATTAAATAATTATAGTACAAGCCTGGGAACAGCATTTACATCAAGCGTCAGCCCAATTTATTAACAGCTCTAATACGAAATAATTTATGGCCTTTAGATAATTTATTAAGTAAATGGTTAGTTATAGTATTTGCACACTTAATCATTTGATGATGTTGTACGATTGAGTGCCATACGAGTAAACACAGGTCCTACTAATTCAAAAATGACGGTAGTACTTATCACTATAGACAAAATGGTTTGTTGATATTCAGGAAATCGATTGGCAATTAATAATGCCATACCAATAGCTACACCCGCTTGTGGCATGAGAGCGAGCCCCATCCAGTGTTGCACTTCAATGTTTGCTTTTGCAGCGCGTGCACCTATCCAGGCGCCTATTATCTTCCCTGCAACACGAGAGAGTATATATACAACACCAATCAACCCCAGGCCCGCTAGCATGCTGATTTCGAGTGAGGCACCGGCTAAAATAAAAAAGAGAATTAAAAAAGGGCGTTCGATATTTTCAATTTCATGAAAAGGATACTCATGATGTTTTGCTAAGTTGGTGACAACGGCCCCCATAGTTATCGCTGCAATTAAAAAAGAAACGTCTAACCAAAGACTGATTCCACCACAAACAAAAACCAGTCCAAGCGCTTCTGTTAACATAGGTTGGCCGGGTTTAACGCGTCCAGTCAGGAAAGCGGCAGGTATGCCAATGATGCCACCAAGAATCAGTGCGCCAAAAATTTCATAAGAAGCGTGCCCGAGATAAACAGCGCTATCTTGAGCGCCACTCATGATGGATACGAACGCGAGACCCAAGCTAAAGAAAATTAAAGCCCATACATCATCAATAGCAACGATTGCTAAGAGTAACTTAGAGAAATGACTGTCTTTATTTGATTCAAGAACGGTCTCTACCGTTGCTGCAGGTGCAGTTGCCGCTGCGGTGCAGCCCAATAAGATTGCAATTTCTTTTGAAATTCCTACTGCGATTAATGCAAGCGCAACAAGTATGGTTGTTCCAAGTGCGGCGGAGAGGGAAATCCAGATTATTTGGCTACGGTCTTTTTTAAATGAGCTAAGCGATAACTTACCTCCAAGTAAAAAACCGATCATCAATAGTGCAATATTGGTAATAATTTCAAAGCGGTTCATCATGCTGACCGGAATGATTCCCAACGCTTCTTTGCCAACAATAATCCCAAAAATGAGTAAGAGTGTTACCCGGGGTAAAAAAGTACGTTTACCTAAAAAGTCTGTGGCAAGGCCGAGTAAGAGAATACTGCCAATGACGATAAGGAACTCTGCAATTTGAGGCATAAGATATTCTCGTTATTTTATTTTTCTGGTTATTAACAATATTATTTAAATCAAGCGTAAGACTATTTAGTAACGGATGACAGCATTGCTGAATGAGCTTTTCTTTAGTAATGCGAAATATGTTATTACCTTTGCAAGATTCTAATTTAATGACAATCCAAATTGATTACCACTAGAATCATAAATTGAAAGACTACGACCCACTGCTTTTGCTGCATTAACTGTGCGAACTACAAGGCGATAAGCTGTACGTGCTTTATAGTCGTTAAATACATTTCGAATATTTTTGAGCTCGTCTCCGCGGTGTTAATAATTCTATTACAGGAATGCTCCTGCAAAGTAGTGCCAATTTTCTATTCCTTTAAAACCAGGCTAACGAGTTTATGCACAAGAGGTGAAACCAGGAAAATAGTTGGAAACGCAACTGCAAATGCAAAGCTCCAGGCCTTGAGCCATACCATTAATATATTGCTGACAAAACCAATATTAAAAATGGTAATGACGAAAGACATGATGCAGGACATGAGCAGCGACATAAAAAATGAAAATACTAATTTATGATGTTTTTTATCAATCACAGAATTATCTCTACTATCATTTAGCGTAAGAGTAAATATAGCAAGCGATTTGGCGCTCACTCACTTAAACGAATTGTTGTGTATTACTTCCTGAGCTTGCCAAACAGATAGCGCACACGAGTGGGGCCATCTACCGTTGAGCGTTCAACCCAGGCCAGATGCAGGTTACCTTCAGCGTCCAGGCTGATAGTGGGATGGTTCTGTTCCCCCGTACCATCTGCTCCGGGCACGCTAACGTCATCACTCCAGGCGTCATCTTCACGCCAACTCAGCATAATATTGGCATCTCCATTACGTGTATCATCCCAGCCGACAACCAGCCTGCCAGCGTGATCGCCCGCTACTGTTGCATGCCATTGCTGTGCAACACCACCAAAGCTATCTTGCACCATGAGGTTGGGACCAAATAAGAGTTTGCTGCCAGCCGGGTAGTTGGCCGAGTAGATATCATAACCTTCGCGGAAATCACGCTTATCCGCCCAGGCGGCGAGTAATTGTCCGGCACCGTACGGAGCAAGTGCAACCCGGGCGACACCATGGCCTTTGCCATACGGGTTTTTGCGGGAGGACGACCCTTCGTTAGAAGGATCTGGTAAACGAAGGCTAATCCGCTGTGGTGGCTGAAAGCGGCAGGACTTAAGATCATCATTTTGAGCCGCCATAATGATGGTATGTCCCGGGCGACGATCTTCCCAGGCAACGATGATGCTATCTGTAAGCCTGGCGACAGTGGGGTAGAGTTGTTCATCTTTCGCGGGTTCGACATCCACGGCGCATGCCTGTTTTGGTTGTAATGCCTGTCCATTAATCTTGATGTCTTGCATCCAGATGCGACCATAACGGCCATCGCGTTGGGAATACACGAGTAACAATTGTTGATCATGACTGGCGAGACTGGGCTGAATTGCTTCGCCCGTACCCAGAGTGATAACCGGCCCCAACTCGGTCGGGGTAACGATGCGCAAGTGAATACGCGCATCTTCTTCCCAGGCCAGTGCAAAGCGATTGTTGCTCAATGAGACAAGTGATGGCTCGTAAGCCTCACCTTGACCACTGATTTTTACTTCGCTCAAAAACGCCTGACTATTGCGCGCCTTACGTGCCAGGTATATTCGCGGCGTACCGTCACGATTGTCTTCCCATGCCACAGCAACCGTGTCTGCAGAGACAGCGATGTTACGTCGACCAGCCGACTCAAGATGATGAAAAATATTATCACCATTAGCCGAGGTAACCGCGATGGGTTCAGCAAATTCCCAGGGGTCGGCTTGTGCACTCAAAGGAACAACAGTAAAGAGCAAAATAAACCAGCCTGCTGGTAATCTCATGGTTTGACCTCTTTATTCAGGAATTGCTGTACTTTGTCATTTGCTTCCTGTAAATCTTCAATGCGCTGTACGCCCACAAGGCGTAATAGTGGTTTGCCTTTGGCTGTCATAAAAGTAAACACGGGCGTAACAAATGCATTATAACGAGTACCTACCTCTCGCTCGGTCACTCGCTCGCCACTGGGCAGGCGCAAACGTTTACCGCTTTCTGAATCGACATAGGTTAATACATAGTTTTTGCTATAGGTTTCGCGCACCTTGTTATCTGAAAAGGCTTCCTTGTTGGTTTTTTCACAATAGCCGCATCCGTACCGCCCAAAATAAACGAAGAGTAGTTTATTCTCAGAGCGAGCCTGTTGCATGGCTTTATCAAATGGCAGAAACGGGTAACCTTGCGGTGGCTCAGCCATAACCGGCAAAGCAAGAAAAGTAGTGATTATCAATAAAACAGCACGCATATTGTTTACTCCTAAAAAGTAAAAATACTTAAATAGTCATTATTTACGATACAGATTTAAATGCAAATAAAACTGTTAGGGAAGTGTGTTTTGCAGATATAAGCAGATGACTTTTCCATACATACCTGCATTGATGGGGTTATCGTACTCAATAATCAGAATGGGGAATACCTTTATCAGGCATTGATTATAGAAATCCCAAGCAAGAGTGGCGTTGATATTGCCGCCACTACATTTGCGCCCATGTATTGAGGGTAATTACCAATGTTCGCGGTATATTTAACTGCACCACTAAGTGCAAATATGGAAAATGGCATAGGAATTAAAGCAATAATACTCAGCTTCGGTATGTACCCCTTAACAATATAAAACAAAAGTAATGAATACGCGGCCAATATAAAAAGCGCATAAACAATGTTACTTGTAACCAGGCCAAAGGCAATTGGAAAAGTATTTCGGCCAACACTGGCATCAGCTTTTATATCGGGGTATTGATTTAATAGCAGCAGGTTATTGATCAGAAAAAAAGGAATGAGTGCTAGCAGCCAGGCTAACTGGGAGTGCTCTCCTTTTAATATCACATGCGTACCGACAACCATCAGGACACCAAAGCCTAAACCAGGCGCAATGAGGCATAAAAAAGGTAAACGGTTAAGCCATTGCGTATAGGTAATAATCAATGCTAAACCCACTATGCCAATTGGCAGGATAAGCATGCCACGTATAAGAATAAGATAGATGCCAATAATGATGGCGATCAACAATGATACCACTGCGGCAATTAATACTGGCTCAGCCATTGCTGGATTGTCAGGTAATGCGCCACTGCCCCCGCTAAAGGGTGTTCTTGTTGTTTTTAAGTCGAGCCCACTTTTAAAATCGTAGTATTCATTAAGCATGTTTACGCTTATATGAGCAGAAACTGCACCGGTTAATATAAGAAAAAACAGAGGAAAATTTAGTGGCGACCCGGCTGTCAGCGAAGTGCTTAAACCTAAAAATAAACAAACAGGTGTTAAAATAAGAAATGATGGACGAATGGTTTGTAATACAATTTTTAGTTTCATTATTTTAATTCTTATATTTGAAATGGCTCTGGTTTTTAATTAATGGCAAATTAAAGCATTGTGAGAAATGAATATTGTTTTATTTCCTAGAAGTTGTGTGCCGATATCAAATGTTCTACGTTTTTGCTATCGTCTTTTGCCAGTGAATTAGAATCGCAGCGCTCTAGCTATAAATAATTTTTTTGGCTGAAGGCGGAATGAAAATTTGTTGTGTATCAATAGTTGGCAAGGGTTTACCGATATGATGACCTTGCGCAAAATCAACGCCGTAGTCTTTTAAAATATTCAGTGTTTTTTCATTTTGTACAAATTCGGCAATAGTTTTTTTATCAAGTGCATGTGCAATTTGGTGCATAGACTTCACCATAGCGCGGTCAACTTTTGAAGTATCGAGTGACTGTACAAATGAGCCATCAATCTTTAGTTTATCGACTGGCAAATTCTTTAAGTAAGCAAATGAGCAGAAGCCTGTTCCAAAATCATCAAGAGCAAACTGGCAACCCATATCTTTAAGTTTTGCAATAAAGTTTTTTGCTGCAGTTAAGTTTGCAATAGCTGCTGTTTCAGTAATTTCAAAGGTCAGGCTGGTGGGCTCTAACTTGGTGTTATCCAGAATACCCTGAATCATGGGTAATAATTCCTTGTCTTCAAAGGCGCGGCCGGAAAGGTTGATGGCAAAACGAATGCTGCTGTTTTTTTCATGCAGCTTTACCAGTGCGCGCATGGCGCTGCGTACTGTCCAGCGATCAACGTTATTAATTAAGCCAAAACGTTCAGCGGCCGGAATAAAACCACCCGGTAAAATGCGTTGCCCATCATCGAGGTCCATTCTTAGCAAGACTTCATAATCTTCAACTTTGCCATCGTGCACAGAAATAATGGGCTGATAAACTAAAGAGAAGAGATCATTTTCATAAGCACTTTTAACACGGCTTGCCCAGCCGATGTCTTCAGTCATGCCATCAAGTTGTTTATTTGCCACATCATAAATATGGAAAGTATTTCGTCCTTGTGTTTTTGCCATGTTACAAGCGATATCAGCCTGCGATAAAGCACTTTCAGCTGACTTGGTTTTTTTATTAATGTAGGTGATGCCCATGCTGCAAGTGATATTAAAGTGCTGGCCTTTTGAATAAAATTTATAGGATTCAAAAAAACCTAATAAGTTATGCGCAATAATCTCAACAGCCTGATCATTGGTATCATAAAGCAAAATAGTAAATTCATCGCCACCGAAACGTGCAAGTAAATCGCCATCGCGTAACTTGTCTTTTAATAATTGTGCGACTTCTATTAGTAAGTCGTCGCCAGCAGCATGACCGATGGTGTCATTAACGTATTTAAACTGGTCAAGATCAAGATAAATTAAAGCACATGTTTCATTTCTGCGCCCAATACGACTAATTAAACATTCGAGTTCCTCCTGGAAAAAACTTCTGTTTTGTAAACCTGTTAACTTGTCATGTTGCGCCTGGTAAGTGAGTTCAGTTTCATAGGCTTTTTGTTCAGTAATGTCTCGCGCTGTGCCAGTGATATACTGTACTTTTCCATCCGACCCAATATGCGGGCAGGCATTAAAACTGATTTGTCGTGCCTGGCCGTCTTTATCTAAATGTACCGTTTCATAGCCAAGTAATTCATTTCCCTGAAGCACAGAAGCAAACGCTTGTTCATCGCGTTTTTTAGATTCTTTCGTTTGTAACATGGATAAAGATTCATTCAGAAGTTCTTTAGCATCATAACCATAGATATGATGAGCAGCTGAATTAAGATAAGTCCAGCGTCCTTGCGTATCCATACTCCAGACTAAATCATGTGCCGTGACAACCAGGTTGCGGTAGCGTTCTTCTGCTTCAAGCAACATTGTTTCAGTGGCTTTGCTTTCGGTAATGTCTGCAATAAGTAAAATATAATAGAGCACATCATTCATATGCATGTGACTTATGTGCATGGAGACGGTGAGTTTGCATCCGTTACGGTGAGCAACCTTCATTTCCTGATGAATGACATCCTTTTTATTATTTTCTTTAGGTAAGGTCAGGTTGGGTAATAACCAGGATAAATTGCGATGGCAAATTTCGTTGCCTTGATAACCAAAAAGGCGTTCAGCAGCAGGATTAAACACTTCAATTTGTTGTGTATCGTTAACCACAATAATGCATTCAGCAGCATGTTCAACAATGGCCTGAACATAGGTGTCTTGTTCGCCGACACGATGAAAAAGGCGGCTTAAAGTCTGGACTAAAAAACCAATCTCATCATTGGAATGCGGCTGTAATTGTTTTGCCAAATCCGCATGGCTGGTCGCCCCCGTATTTGATGTCACCATTTCTACCGGTTTTAGTGATTGCGTTAAACTGCGATAAGCCACAATGGTTGAAAGAATCGTGGCGAGTCCCATTAATGCCCATGCCAGCACAACTTCATGTGAGATAAAGCCGGTTTGCCACCAGTAATATTTTAATAAAATAGAGGTTGTTAAAAGTGGAATGTAACCACCGACTAACAACATTTTGGTACGCATGCTCACCTGCACATTGGATAAGCCCGTGTAACGCGTGAGTTTGCCTAATGTTGATAAACCATCAAGGTATCCCGGTAAGCCGACTAAAATAGTAATGGTTAACTGTAATAAAATGAATTGCAGTAATGAAGAGACACTGACGGTGATGCCTGCAGACTGTAAAAACCAGTGATGTATTGTGGGTATAGTCAGAATATAAAGTAAAAAAAACATCCAGTAACGATTACCAAAGCTTTGTAATTGTACATTCAGTTCATCAGGTAAAAAGTTATTATCGGGGTGATGCAGTTTCCAGTTAATAATAGGCTGTAAAAAATTTTTAAAATGAGCGGCACACCAAAGTAATAAGCTGCTATAGATAGCAATTAATGCAAGGCCAGAATTGCCGGTAAATAAACTTGTAAGTTCAACCATGTCAAAAAAACTGGCAGTGGCGTAACCAATAACCGGTGTTATTGCGAAGCTGATTAGCGTGACGATGAATAAACGCCGTTGAATAAGTAAAAGTGCCTGTTTCATTTTAATTTTTCTTTATTTTTATTATGTAAAGAGAAGTTACGCCCTTTTAAAACAGAGTAATATCATGTCAGAATCAGTGCCTTGATACTATAAAAAATAACGAATAAGCCGTAATTTAAGTGTTTTCTAATGTTGCCTGGAAATTGAGAAAAATATTTTCTTGATGGCAGTATTTACTTGAAGCTTGCTTATGATAAGGAACAGGATCAAGTTGCTCAGGATCAGTTAAGAACAGCTAGTGCAAAGTGATTAGAGCTCATATTAATAAAATAGATTAACAAAAATAAGGAAGCGTCATGAAAAGAAACAATTTAATCACTAAATTGAGCATCAGTTTTTTAGCTGTTTGCCTGATTATGACAGCAGGTTGCTCCAAACAAGATGGGCAGGAAAAGGGTACGACTGAAAAAGCGAAAGCGACAAAAGTGCATCACTGGAAAATGGTCACGACCTGGCCAAAAAATTTTCCTGGTCTTGGCACAGGTGCGAACACCGTTGCAGAAATGATCACCAAAATGAGTGGTGGTCGAATTCAGGTAAAAGTGTATGGTGCAAAAGAATTAGTACCCGCATTTGAAGTGTTTGATGCTGTCTCAAGCGGTACAGCAGAAATGGGGCATGGATCGGCTTATTACTGGAAAGGAAAAAATGAAGCCATTCAGTTTTTCTCAACGGTACCATTTGGTTTAACCGCACAGGAAATGAATGGCTGGTTATACCATGGTGGTGGCTTAAAACTGTGGCAAGAAGTTTACGCACAATATAATTTAGTCCCGGCAGCCGCTGGAAATACCGGTGTGCAAATGGGTGGCTGGTTTAACAGAGAAATTAATTCACTTGAAGATCTTAAAGGTCTGAAAATGCGTATCCCTGGTTTAGGGGGTGAAGTATTTAAGCGCGCGGGTGGAACGCCGGTTAATTTACCGGGTGGCGAACTTTATACTGCACTGCAAACGGGTGCACTAGATGCAACAGAATGGGTCGGCCCATATAATGATTTAGCTTTTGGTTTTTATAAGGTAGCAAAGTATTACTACTACCCGGGCTGGCATGAACCAGGCACAACACTTGAAGCGATTATTAATAAAGATGCTTTTGATGCATTACCGGCTGATTTACAAGAAATTGTGCTCAGTGCATGCAAGGTAGCAAATCAGGATATGTTAGCTGAATATACAGCACGAAATAATGCAGCCTTAGTAACATTAGTCAATGAACATAAAGTTCAGTTACGCGCCTTCCCGGATGATGTTTTAAAAGAATTACGTAAAATTTCAGATGAGGTTGTTGCAGAGTTAGCAGCAAAAGATGAAACCGCTAAACGTATATACAGTTCGTTTAAAACCTATCGTGAGCAAGTTGATGCCTGGCATGAAATTTCAGAGAAGGCATTTTTACGGGCACGTAGCTTAAAGTAAATTAATTTTTACTGACAAAAAAAGCGGAATCAATATAAAAGTTGCTTCCGTTTTTTTTATTTTAAAAACAGGGGCTATTTTTAGTATCGAACAGCCGGTGTTTCAATTGCTAAACCGTTACCCCTGGCATGCAAATAGAGTTCAAGGCTAATCAGTTCTTCTGAGCCTAAGAAAAAAGGTTCAGCCCTGAAGGAACGAAAACATTCCTTGATGCGGCCATGTAAGCTGGTCATTTTACCGCTTCCCAAACGATACAAAGGAAAACCATTACTGTGTCCCTGGCTGAGTACTTGCCCACGTAAGCGTTGGCCATCAAATTGATCATGGCAAACATTACAGGCCATGTTCATTTGCCCATAGCGGGTGTTGTAGATTTTTTTACCTTTTTCATAAAATGGCTTAAGGGATTCTGTGATAGTGACATTTACTTTTTCACCTCGCGCCAAGTAACGAACGTAGCTTTCGATTTCAACCAGGTCGACACAGTCATAAACATAGGGCACATTGTCCAGGTATTCTTCACCACAAAAATTTATTTGCTCTTGTAGAGTAAAAGGTTTTTCGTATTCTTTATTGTATACGGGATAGCTGGCAATTTTTTTTAAGTCGAATTTACTGCCGTTTTCACCATGGCACGTTGCGCAGGTTTTTTCATTGACGCCCGCGCGATGAAATTCTATACGACCTTCTTCTACGGCTGTCATCCCCGGGTTTGCAAATTCATCATTTTGCATTTCACGTGTTGCCGGGGTTAAGTATTCAGAACCGGATTTGAGATCGCGTGCTGTGACCGAGTTTAAAAATAAAACAGGTAGTAGAAAAACACAGGCTAAAAGTTTTTTGTTATTAATCATAAAGTTTATTTTTATTTAAGCGTCATTAAATAAGCAATAACATCCTCAGCTTCCTGAGCAGTCAACACGGGTTTACCCCAGTATTCATCATCAACCCGGTTGTTCTCTTTAGGATTTTTATAAAAGCCGGGCATGATCGTCATTGGGTTAACTTTCTGTTCATCAGCAACACGTAAGCGTAATTGTGCCCGGGTTAAGCGTGAAGCAATGCCATGTAAGGCAGGGCCTACTGTGCCATGAAAAGATTCTTCAGCAATGGGTAATGCGTGGCAGGCCAGGCAATTACCTTTATCTTTATCTATCACGATTTTACGGCCGCGCTGCGCATTACCACTAAAACCACCTAAAGGTTTATTTATGGCGTAGTTTTCCATTTTCCATGGGTGAAATTTTTGAGCAGCGTTAGAGGGGGACGTTATAGCAAAGGACATTAATAACACGACAAATAAATGTAGAGTGTGATTAATATTCCGGGTATTCATTGTTGTATTTTCTCCAAGCACCAGACTGAAGTCTTTTTTAAAATACATGACCGTGTGAAAAAAATACAGTAGTAAGGTTATTCTTTTTCTTCTAAAGGTGATTTTTCAATTAAATTAAGTGAAACAGAGTTTATGCAGTAACGTAAACCTGTAGGCTGTGGCCCATCAGGAAAAACATGCCCCAGGTGTGAACCACACTTTTGGCAATGTACTTCAACACGAGACATGCCTAAAGAGTTGTCCACCGTTTCCTCAACAGCCGTTTTATTAATAGCCTGATAATAACTTGGCCAGCCTGTTCCAGAATCAAATTTAGTCTCTGATGAAAAGAGTTCTTCACCACAAGCAGCACAAACATAGGTGCCATTAGTCTTACAGTCTGCATATTTTCCACTGAACGGGTGTTCAGTGCCATGCTGACGCATCACTCTATACTGTTCTGCTGAAAGACTTTTCTGCCAATCTTGTTCTGATTTTTCTGACATAAGGTTTAATTTGTTTTACTGGTATTTGTTGCCAGCATATCTTTGTTTTTTTCTTCAAGAGAAACAATGAGTGCATCAATGCCGTCTGTCTGAAATTGTGTTGCAAAATTATTTTTATAAGTCGTAATCATACTAATGCCTTCAACTGAGACATCAAAAATTTTCCAACCCTTACTGGTAAGGTGCATACGGTAGTGAATGGGAATGGCCGGACCATTTTGCTGCTCTACTTCACCTCGCACGGTTAATGCTGTTTCGCCTTCTTTAAGGGTGACGGGAAAATATTTTATAAGATCTAATTTTAAATCATTATCTTTTCCATTCAGGTATTCAGAGAGTGCAGAGGAGTAAAAACGCAGAAGTAAAAGTCGAAATTCGCGAATAAATTTAATTTTTTGTTCCTTTTCAGCTCGGCGCCAGTATTTACCCATGACCATTTTAGACGCCGTAATAAAATCAAGGTGTGGCAAAATAATTTCTTCGACTAAAGCGGTCAGCTTTTCCGGCGTTTTCTTAATTTCAGGGCGATGCTCGTTAATTGAGCGGAGCATTTTTATTGTATTGTCTTTAATTAATTCATCGGGTGGCTGAATAGTGGCCTGGGCCTGGCTGTTAGCAATAAATAACAGTGAAATGGCAAATGCAAAAAATCCGTTTTTAAATGTTTGCGAGTAAGTCGACATACTGAGCTCCAAAAGTTGTAATTTCGATGACGATAATCTTAATGTGACCCTGCTGCTGTGAAATAGTCATCAATCTTAAAAGCGGGACAAATAATGCTTTTATATTATATAGTATCAAATATGTGTATAAGACAAGCAGATATTTAAATAGTTTAATCAGGAGTTTATTGTGCCATCTACTGAAACTGGACGAGGTCATTTTTCCCGGGTAAGAATGCGTCGCATGCGCCGTGATGATTTTTCGCGTCGCTTAATGCGAGAAAATACATTGGGTGTGGATGACCTGATTTACCCTGTTTTTGTGCTTGAAGGTAACGGCAAGCGCGAAGAGGTGCCTTCTATGCCTGGCGTAGAGCGTGTTTCGATTGATGAGCTGCTAAAAGATGCTAAAGAAATGGTCGCTCTTGGCATACCCGCGATTGCCATTTTTCCTGTCACTCCCGCTGCAGCCAAGTCGCTGGATGCGGCTGAAGCCTATAATCCCGATGGTTTGGCGCAGCGTGCAGTGCGCTCACTAAAAGAAAGGTACCCGGAGCTGGGCGTTATTACGGATGTTGCACTCGACCCCTTCACCACCCATGGACAGGATGGATTGATTGATGAGTCGGGTTACGTGATGAACGATGAAACGGTCGAGGTTCTGGTCAAGCAAGCCTTATCACATGCCAAGGCAGGTGCTGATGTGGTTGCCCCGTCCGATATGATGGATGGCCGCATTGGCCAGATTCGAGATGCTTTGGAAAATGCCGGTTTTATTCACACCCGGATTTTGGCCTATTCAGCCAAATATGCTTCGAGTTTTTATGGCCCCTTCCGTGATGCCGTTGGTTCGTCGGCTAATTTAGGCACAGGCAACAAATATACTTACCAAATGGATCCCGCTAATAGTGATGAAGCATTGTGGGAAGCGAGCCTGGATTTAGATGAAGGTGCGGATATGATCATGATTAAGCCGGGCATGCCATACCTGGATATTGTGCGTCGAATAAAAGATGAATTTGGTGCACCGACTTATGTCTACCAGGTGAGTGGTGAGTACGCGATGTTAAAAGCCGCTGCTCAAAATGGTTGGTTAGATGAAAAAGCTGTTGTCATGGAATCGTTATTATCATTCAAGCGTGCAGGTGCTGACGGGATTCTGACATATTATGCAGTAGCAATAGCAAAGTGGTTAAAAGAAAACCAATAGTTATACGATCTAATTATTAATCACATCATTATCATTTAAACAATATATTTAATTGTAATAAAAGTTTAACAAAGTGTTTTTTATTGGCGAAGCACTTTAGTATACTTCGCGCCATACAAGGTCTAATTCTAAAATTGATACTGAAGGCAGTATTAAAACAAGAGGAATATGTATGGCACGCACCACTATCTCGAGTCTGTTTGGCTCATCTCCCGTCGCTCCTTTACAAACGCATATGGCCAGTGTTCAGGATTGTATTGCTGAACTCATTCCCTTTTTTAAAGCAGTATTAGAAGAGGATTGGAAAAAAGCTAAAGCACAACAAAAGAAAATTGCAAAACTCGAAGGTGAAGCAGACAAGTTAAAAAAACAACTGCGCCTACATTTGCCAAAAAGTTTATTCATGCCGATATCACGTCGAGACTTACTCGAAGTGCTGACCATGCAAGATAAAATTGCGAATAAATCCAAAGATATTGCCGGTATTATTATTGGCCGCAAAATGACCTTCCCTATAGAAGTCAGTGAAAAGCTCATTGATTTTGTGCAGCGTTGTATTGATGCTTCCAAACAAGCACAAACAGCCATTAACGAACTTGATGAACTGGTTGAGACTGGTTTTAGTGGACGTGAAGTTAACCTTGTTCAGGAAATGATTAAAACACTGGATGACATCGAATCAGATACGGATAAGATTCAGGTAAAAGTTCGCGCAGAACTCTTTAAACAGGAAAAGGACTTACCGCCGGTCGACGTGATGTTTATGTATCGCGTTATTGATGGTATTGGCGATCTAGCCGATTTGTCACAACGTGTTGGTAGTCGTTTAGAGCTCATGTTGGCTCGTTAAGGGGAGAATCGTTATGGAATATGGAACGATTTTCCTTATTTTGGCCTGCGTCTTTGGTTTGTTTATGGCCTGGGGTATTGGTGCGAACGATGTTGCTAACGCAATGGGTACCTCAGTTGGTTCTGGCGCTATTACCATTAAACAAGCTGTACTTATTGCCGCCATCTTCGAATTTGCTGGCGCATTTTTAGCGGGTGGTCAGGTTACAAAAACAATTCGTAAAGGCATCGTTGATGCTGACTTGCTATCAAGTACACCTGAGTTACTGGTCTTCGGAATGCTGGCTTCGTTATTAGCCGCAGGCATCTGGTTACTCGTCGCCTCTAAATTTGGCTGGCCAGTCTCTACTACGCACACGATTGTCGGTGCTATTGTCGGTTTTGCTGCCGTGGGTATTGGTTTTGAAGCAGTACACTGGAGCAAGGTCGGTACAATTGTTATGAGCTGGGTAGTTTCTCCAGCGTTAGCTGGTATCGTCTCGTATTGGCTTTTCCGTAGCGTACAGAAACTCATTTTAAATACAGAAAATCCTTTTGAAAACGCAAAACGGTATGTGCCTTTATATGTGTTTTTAACCGGGTTTGTCATTGCTTTAGTCACCATGTTTAAAGGTCTTAAACATGTTGGCTTAGAGACGACTTTAATACAAAACTATAGCATGGCCGTTATCATTGGTTTAATCATTATGTTTGTAAGTATGCATTACACACGTAAAATTGAAATTAAACCGGAAGCAGACAGAGATTTTCACTTTGCCAATGTAGAGCGTGTCTTTGGTGTGCTTATGGTGGTTACAGCATGTGCCATGGCCTTTGCGCATGGTTCAAATGATGTGGCTAATGCCATTGGTCCGGTTGCAGCCGTGGTGGGTATTGTTCAAAGTGGTGGTGAAGTCGCAAGTAAATCTGCGTTACCTATTTGGGTATTGCTCTTAGGTGGTGGCGGTATCGTTCTTGGTTTAATGATGTATGGTAAACACGTCATTGCCACTATTGGTAAAAATATCACTGAACTCACACCAAGCCGCGGATTTGCCGCAACACTTGCTGCGGCAACGACCGTTGTTATTGCATCAGGCACTGGGTTACCCATTTCAACAACGCATACCCTGGTTGGTGCCGTTCTCGGTGTTGGACTTGCCCGAGGCATTGGAGCATTAAACTTAAACGTTGTACGCACCATCTTTCTTTCGTGGATTGTGACTTTACCGGCGGGTGCCTTAATGTCGATTCTGTTCTTCTTCACATTTAAAGGTATTTTTAGTTAAACGTGAAAGATCTTTTCGATTTTGGTAAAAAAATTGATGACTATGCGGTGATGGGTAACCCCATCTCGCACAGCAAATCACCCTCTATCCATACACTCTTTGCAGAACAAACTCAGCAGTCAATTTTGTATACCGCTATTCATGTTGACCTTGGTGGCTTTACACAAGCTGTTGGTAACTTTGCTGCAAGCGGTGGTAAAGGTTTAAATGTTACCGTTCCGTTTAAACAAGAAGCATGGCAGCTCGTTACTGAGCGTAGTGAACGTGCGGAACGCGCGGGTGCTGTTAATACCATTAAGTTTATGGATGGTAAAGTGTATGGTGATAACACAGATGGTGTTGGCCTGGTTAATGATTTGACCATAAATAACGGTATTGAGTTAAAAAATAAAAATATCTTACTCATGGGCGCCGGTGGCGCAGCACGAGGTGTACTTGTTCCATTATTAAAGCAACAACCCGCTTCTTTATTTATTGCAAACAGGACACCGGATAAAGCAAAAGATTTAGCGGATGCTTTTGCTGACTTAGGTTCAGTAGAAGGTGGCGGTTATGAATCTTTAACAGATAAAAAGTTTGATATTATTATCAACGCAACCGCAGCCAGTTTACAGGGCGAATTGCCTCCCTTACCTGATACGTTATTAAATAATAACGCCAGTTGTTATGACATGATGTATTCGGCAAAAGCAACTCCCTTTATGAACTGGGCAACAGAGCATAAAGCGGTGAAAGTGTTAGATGGTTTAGGCATGTTGGTAGAGCAAGCAGCAGAATCATTTTATATCTGGCGTAATGTTAAACCTGAAACAAAAGTTGTTATTGAGAAGTTGCGTAAAGAACTCCAGCTTTAATTTGATCTAACTAATTTAGCTGAATAAAGGCAGTCCTTTTAAAACAGATATCCTTAATTATAAAGAAAATAATTTTTGTGCTAAGAAAAAGATTGCAACAACAATAACGATACCTAATATTTTATCCATCAGTTTAGGTGAAAACTTAAATGCACCCAAATATGAGCCCAGTGCCCCACCCGCTATAACGGCTATAATTAATGGAATATAGTTTGTTAAGTCAATCGAGTTATATTGTAAGCGTGATAATAAACCTGACAGTGAATTAAGCCAGATAAAAATAGCACCACAGGCCGCAGCTTCTTTTTCTGAGCCTAATCCTAAAATAATAATTAATGGTACAAGGTAAATACCGCCACCAATACCAACTATACCGGCAATTAAACCCAGAACTGAACCGGTAATAAGTGAGATAATAATTTTTTCTTTCTGAGTAAGATTAAGTTTAATGGTTACGCTTTGCCAAAGATAAATACGTGCGGCGACAAAAATTAAAGAGATTAAAAGAACCCAGTAAAAAAATTCTTTCGATACTGAAAGTGCCCCACCTATATAAGCCATGGGTATTGAGGAGATTAAAAATGGCAGAATGAGTTTTATCCTGGCATGTTTGTTTCGTATAAAATTATAGCTGCCGATCGAAGTAACAAACAGATTAAGTGACAATGAAACCATCGGTATGGCCAAGGTATTAATGCCAAATATGGCCATTAAAGCAGTGTAAGATGAACCGCCACCAAGCCCGACAGAGGAATAAACAAACGCGACAATAAAAAAAAGAGCGGCCAGGAAATATGGCGATGCTAAAACGATATCCATTAATTATATTCCGCACTGAGTAAAATTAGTAAATTCTAAACATGAGATTAAGACAGAATAATATACTCTTTGCCTTCTTTATACATTTTTTTTGTTAATGGGTTGTTGCTACTATATTTTACATACTCATAGTCAATAAAACGATAATGTAAATGTGCATCACGATCCCGATGAATGCCCAGGCGTGTGGTTTGGATTATTTTATTTGGAGTAATGTTTATATCTTCAATATAAAATTTATTTTTATTAAATTGTTTTTGATCCCATTCAGTCACTTTTAAATTTAATGCTTTGCACAATAAGGTTTGACCGGCACAAAGTTTTTCTAACGGACGCAGTGAGCCGTTATTTGCGGGGTTAAGTTTCTGCATTGTTTTAATGTTTTTTTCAGGGGATTTTTTATCCACAAAAGGAAATGCAGATTTAATTAAAACAGCGTCGCCTTCATTACCACAGCTGATATTTAATGAATCATGTCCCCTGGCATAATACATATAAATCGTTCCTGCTGGCATGAACATCGCTTTACGTTTTTCAGTGTAGCCAAGAGAAGAGTGACTGGCTTTATCAGATAAATAATAGGCTTCGGTTTCAATGATGCGAGCTGCGAGCCATTGATTATTAAATTTACGGCGAATGATTTTGCCTATTAATGCTTGCGCAACATCACAGGCGTTTTGAGAAAAGAAGTCAGCCGGAAGAATCATTTATATGGCAAGAATGAAGACAGCGGCTACCAGGTTGACAGTTTCTTCATTAAGCTGATACTCATGGAAAATTAAATCATGTTGATAGTTTTGCTTAACCTTTTCAAAAAAAGTTACGTCATAAGGTTGGCTGCTAGAAAAGTCTATTTTCATTTAAGTGATTTCGATACTGCTTGTTACAATATTTCTATCTGAATCTTTAGTTTTGTAAAGTAAGTGATCGGCGTCTTTATTTATCGCACTATTGATGCCTGTTTTTAAGCTTTACATAATTAGCGGCTGAGTACTCTATTGACTCAAGTTCTTCATCGCTTAATTTTCTCACTTTTCGAACAGGGCTCCCCATCCAGAGGTGTCCGGATTCAAGATGTTTATTAGGTGTAACCAGAGAACCCGCACCGATAAGATTATGGGATTCAATGACAGCGCCATCCATAATCGTGGCGCCCATGCCAATTAAACATGAGTCGCCAATATGGCAGCCATGCAAAATGACTCTATGCCCAACAGTCACATTGTTACCCACTTTTAAGTCATAACCACCCGGGTTGTAGGGACCATCATGGGTGACATGAAGTACAGAATTATCCTGAATATTGGTATTATTACCAATTTGAATAGCATTAACATCACCGCGAACAACAGTGAGTGGCCAAATTGAGCAGTTCTCACCAATTTGCACATCACCTAAAACCAGCGCGCTCTCATCTATAAATGTCGAGGCATGAATCCTGGGTTGTTTATCTTCAAAGTTGCGTATTGTCATGTGAAAACTATAGCGTATTTATGATGTAGTACCACCCTTTTTATAGTGGCGGTGATAGACTACATGTGCTTAAAATTTAAATGTACAAAAAAAGGTCAGTTTATTATGAAAA
Organism: Gammaproteobacteria bacterium; assembly: GCA_026197095.1. Taxonomy (GTDB): domain Bacteria; phylum Pseudomonadota; class Gammaproteobacteria; order UBA6429; family Thiohalophilaceae; genus JAGLTQ01. The sequence goes on along the minus strand of JAPHTF010000037.1, from coordinate 19,659 downwards.
TATTATCCTACTCTCTAATATTCTCATTGGTTTTAATCACGGGTTGTCAAACTAACCCTGCAAGTTCAAGTGCGCGTGAATGTCAGCGTTTATTAAAACTGGCAAATCAGGAATTAGATTTTGCTAAAGCAAAAGGGTTTTCCGGGACAGTTGAATTTACGAAAGCAACAACATTAATCACGGGTGCTTCAATTCAATATGAATTTGGAAAATATCCAAATTGTATAGATAAAGCAAAACGTGCCAGGGTTTTTATTAAAAACTCGCAGATTAAAAAATAATGCCGGCATAAAAAAAGCGCGGTAAGATTTATTTCTTACCGCGCTTTTTATTGCGTTAAAAATATTTTAACGCATGGTCACCAGTTCTTCAGAACTGGTTGGATGAATAGCAACTACATTATCAAAGTCTTTTTTCGTTGCGCCCATTTTAATCGCGACACCAAAACCTTGTAACATTTCATCGGCACCTTTGCCGATAATATGAATACCAACGACTTTTTCCTGTGCGCCAACACAAACTAATTTCATAGCTGTTTGTTGTTTATGTTCAACCAGGGCGTGATACATGGCCGTAAAGCTGGTTTGATAACAACGTACAGCGTCGCCATGTTGTTCACGTGCCTGCTCTTCAGTTAAACCCATGGTGCCGATAGGCGGGTGACTAAACATGACTGTTGGGATGTTAGTGTAATCAAGTTTGCGCTCAGGCATATTGTTAAATAAACGATCAGATAAACGACGCGCGGCATTAATCGCAACCGGAGTCAGCTGAGCTTCACCAATAACATCACCTACGGCATAGACACCTTTAACATTGGTTTGCTGAAATTCATCAGTGGGAATATAACCTTGATCAGTATAGTTAATTTCAGCGGCGTCTAAATTCAATGGTTCTGTATTTGGCGCACGACCAATCGCCCAGATGAGTGCATCAAGGTTTTCCAAAACAATACCGCCCTGGCAATGAACAGTTAAAGTACCGTCATCATTTTTATCAATTCTTTCGACATTAATGCGAGTCATTAAGTTAACACCGGCATTAATCATATCTTCCATTAATGTTTCGCGTAGCATGGCATCGAAGCTGCCAAGGAAATGTTCACGGCGTAATAGCATCGAGACTTCACTACCCAATCCGTTTAAGACACCCGCGAGTTCAACCGCGATATAACCTGCACCCACTACAGCGACTCGTTTAGGTTGTTTCTGTAAAGCAAAAAATCCATCTGAAGTAATACCGTGTTCAGCTCCGGGAACATCAGGCACTATCGGGTAGCCACCAGGAGAGATGACAATATGATCAGCAGTATATTGTTTACCATCAACATCAATAGTATGTGCGTCAATAAAACTTGCAGTACCTTGAAGGTAATCAATATTTGAATCTTTTAAATAGTTCCCGTACCAGTCAGTAATACCTTTAATGTAGTTTTGGCGGGCATCAACCAGTTTTTTCCAGTCAAAGTTATTTACCGTGACATCAAAGCCGTAACCTTTAGCATCATGTAACGCGGCTGCTACTTCAGAAGCAAACCACATGACTTTTTTCGGTACACAGCCGATGTTAACGCAGGTACCACCCACAGTTTTGTTTTCAATAACGGCCGTTTTTTTACCGTATTCTGCTGCACGTTCACATGCTGATAATCCGCCGCTGCCGGCACCAATAGAAAGTAGGTCGTAATGTGTGCTCATAATGGTCTCTTTATCGCTGTTTTATTTATCGCTGTTATATACCTGAAAAAATGTCAGGACATGTTTTACTGTTACCTCATTATAAAGGAATGTAGAATCATCGGCCTAATAAATATGTGAAAGGGCAGTAAAATGAGTAATGATATTACGTTATCAGATCAATTAATTGATAATTTATACGGTGTGATTTGCCAGCATGATGAATCAGCAAAACAAAATATGATGGTTGCACTACAGTATTTCGCAGCCGTTTCAGGCTATATGTTGGGTGATTACCCGGGTTCTGATGAAGAACGTGAAGAATTGATTGATCAACTTGCTGCATTTACCAAAAATGTCTCAGGCGATCGCGCAAATCAACAGCAAGATCAACAACAATCGGCACAACAACAAGCACCTGCTGCTGCAGGCAAAAGTGTTGCGACTGACGATCCTGCAGTAGGTATCTGGAAACCAGAATAAACTTCCTGGTTTTTATTCAGGCTTCAAATTGAGTTAATCAATAAATTAGCGCTAGCTGCAAGATAGATAATAGGAGTATGATAACCTTTTAATTATAAAGGTTATTTGTTCTTATTATCTCGCTACCACCTTTCCTTAATCCACTATGAGAAAGCCATAATGAAAAAATTTAAACTGTTTATTCTTTTATTTTGTATGTATGGCAGTTTTTCTTATGCATCTGAAAAGCAAAATCTTGTTTTAAAGAAAGTTGATAATAATGTTTGGTCAATAGTTGGGCCGTTAACGAACCGTGACAAAGAAAATCTGGGCAACAATGCAACCTTTGGTTTTGTGGTAACCGATGAAGGCATTGTTCTGATTGATTCAGGAGGCAGTTTTAATGGAGCTAAAGCAATACATGAAATAATTAAAACTGTTAGCAACAAACCAGTCCGTTATGTTATTAATTCAGGTGGCCAGGATCATCGCTGGTTTGGAAATGATTATTTTAGTTCTTTAGGTGCAAAAATTATTTCCAGTGAGGCCGCTAAAAAAGATCATCAAACACGTTCAAGTTCACAATGGTCAATGCTGGAAACACTGATTGGTGCAGAAGGTATTAAAGGAACTAAGGAAAAATTTGCTGATATTGTTTTTAAAGCGGACTATAAATTTACTTTAGGAAACATACAGTTTGAGGTTTATCATCGTGGCCAGGCACATACACCCGGCGATGCATTTATTTGGTTACCCCAGAGTAAAGTGATGTTTACCGGTGACATAGTTTATACCGAACGTATGTTAGGTATAGGTGAGCAGTCAAAAAGTAAAACCTGGTTAGCATCTTTCGATGCGATGGCAAGTCATAAACCACAGCATATTGTTCCCGGCCATGGCTCTCCGACTACTTTAAACATCGCTATAAAAGATACCCGTGACTATATTGCACATTTGCGCAATGCCATTGCAGTATTTATCGAACAGGGTGGTGATGCATCAGATATCAGTAAAATTAATCAATCAAAATTTAATTATTTGAGTAACTTTGATACATTAAGCGGCCGCAATGCGCTTAAGGTGTACACCGAGCTTGAGTGGGAATAATGTATTTAAAGTAAAGAAAATTAAATTACTAAGGAAAAGAACTTCTTCTTTTCTGCCTGGTAAAAGTAAAAAGATATTTAATTTAAGCTAAATTCAGATTTATCACGCTCGATACTTGAATAAGTAATTTAAAAGAGCAAACTTGATCAAAATCAACGTTAAATGTTGTTGTATAGAAGACAATGCCACTTTAAAAATTAATAGTGCACCTGTACAAAAGGAAAAACCAATGGCCAGTCATAATATGTATAACTTAGTTAACACGGCAATGAGTATACTTGCCTTAACATTAATCTCCATTACAAGTTATGCAGCAGGCAGTGTCTCAGTTATGAATCCTTATGCTCGCGCAGTTGCCGAAGGCCATCCAAATAGTGCCGCTTTTATGGTGCTCAATAATACCTCATCTCAAGATCGTGCATTAGTCAAAGCAAGTAGCTCCATTAGTAACGTTGTTGAACTTCACACCCATAAAAAAGAAGGTGGCATGATGCGCATGCGTCAGGTTGAGAAGATTGTGGTGAAGACAAAAAGTCAAACGGTATTAAAACCGGGTGGTTTACATATTATGTTTATCGGTCTTAAACAGCAGCTAACAGTAGGCAACAACATTGATCTGGCACTTGAGTTTGATAATGGTGAAATAGTTAAAGTATCTGTACCGGTTAAAGAAGTAGCAGGTATGGGTATGATGAAAATGAGAAAGCAACAGTAAACTATTCAGGATAAATTTAAGTGACAGATAAAAAAATCAATCGAACTTCACTTATCGTACTGAGCTTAAGTGTCATCATTTTAATCGCCGGCTCAGCACTGTTATTGCAGAACAACCCCGCCAAGCATAATACGTTGCAAGCTTACGCAGAAATCGGTGGAGACTTTGTTTTGCAATCGGCAGAAGGCCCGGTCTCACTTTCTGACTATAAAGATAAAGTGATTGTTTTATATTTTGGTTACGCGTTTTGTCCAGATGTTTGCCCAACCAGTTTGGGGCTGCTTTCATTAGCACTGCAAAAATTAAAACCTGAAGAACTGAAGAAGATACAAGCTTTTTTTATTAGTGTTGATCCGGAACGCGATACGGTCGATAAACTCAAAACTTATACTGCGGCTTTTCATCCCAGTATTAAGGGAATTACGGGTACAAAAGAACAATTAGCAGATATCGCGAAACGCTATGGTGTGATGTATATGAAGGTGAATATGCCAAATTCAGCCATGGGGTATGCGGTTGATCATTCTTCTCGTTATTACGTTATGGACTCAGATGGTAAGGTCAAAACGTTCATTGAGCATGGCACTAGTCCAGATGATATAGTCGCTACATTACGATCAGTGATGTGATTGTTTAATTATTAGAAAAAATAAGGGGAAAAGAATTTCTTCTTTTCTCCCCACCCGAAGTAAAGCGTTCAAACGCTTTATTATTTATCGTTATTATTATAATTTTTTAAACTACGGTAATACTTGCGCGTGTTGTCCCAAGTACATCTCCGCTTACCCAATGGATAATGTCTGTTTCAATAAGATAGGTTCCTGTTTGGGCAGGTTCAAAGATAATGTCATAACGTTCTGCAGAAGCTGCACGAATTTCAGTCACACTTACAGGTTTTGGAAGTGGTCTGCCATCCGAGGCATAGATTTTTCCGGTTAAACCACCAAAGCGAATTTTTTGTGGGTGGTAACCGGCGCAAATATAACGCGCCAGTAACTTTTGACCACGTTGTACCGTGGCTGAAATGGGCGGGGCATTCATCGCACTATTACCGCTACCATCCACACCAGTAATGACAAAATAATCAGGATTGAGTTCGTTTAAACCTACATCACCCCCACATGTTCCAGCTGTCCAGGGCAAGGTATGCCATGACGAATCAATTTCATCAACAACCCAAAATGCTTCTACATCATAGTCAGGACCACCCGAGAATAAGGTTCCAGCACCTTCGGGGGGATCAACAATGAGTGCACCATACATTCCCATTTCCGCGTGCAATACGGTATTGGTGTGGCAATGATAAAAGTAGGTTCCTGCATGAGCAGGTCGCCATTGATATGTATAGGTGCCATTGGCAACATCCCAGGTGATGTGCCCGACACCATCAGAAGTATGCGCGGGTTCAATGCCATGGTGATGAATAGTGTGCATCATCATCATATTCACACTGAGATTAGTATGAACAATATCACCTTCGGTTACCCGCATAGCCGGTGAAGGAAAAGTGCCCGCTCCACCCATGCCACCCATACCGCCACCACTGCCACTAAAGCCCCACATGTTAATGGTGGTGCCATCATCCATAGTGAGTGGAATATTCATATCAATGCCCAGGTTAAAAGTGACATCGGCATTCACTAAACCGGGAGTTGCAGGTGCACCAGGATAAACATAGCATGCGCCACCACCCATACCGCCGCCACCGCCGCCCATTCCACCACCACCGCCCATTGATGATGTCGTTGTTGTTGTATCAGTATTACTTGATCGTCTTCTTCCCATAATGATTCCCCTTACTCAAAGTGAATGTCAGTTAGCGCGCCAAACATATACAGACCACCGCCTGCGGTTTGTGACATTTCTGTATGCAAATGCATTGGATAGATCCCTGTTGTAACAGGCGGCCAGGCATCTGGTGGGGATTCAAATGGATAGATGGCATCAAACTTACCCATGTTGCCTTCAAGATAGATGCAATCTTTCGACCAGACATCGTCACGTACCTGGCCATTATCAGTAAGCCATTCCATGTGGTTACCATGAGTATGTACTGATTGCTGGCAGAGTCCGGCATTAAGCACTCTGACTAAGGTACGATCACCGACGTGACCATGTAATGCAGAACGTGGATCGGCCATGCTATCTGTATTTGGATCCATGGCCCCGGGTGCACCAGGTGGGCGCGCGCTTAAACCATTCATGGTGAAATAGCGGGGACTGTATCGAGTGTTGGGCGTATTGCCATTTCGAATGGTGTTGTGCCAGACCGGATCAATATCATGGAATAACCAGAAATATTGTTGAACAAAGGTGGGGCTGCCAGCATAAACTTTATTACTGCTGCCGTTTGGCATTACCGCAAAACCTCCATGCAAACCACTTAAGCGGTTATAAGGTGCATTGCGCGCATCGTAATACATATAAGTGCCAGCGCGGTTAACTTGAAATTCAATTGTTTTGCTTTCACCACCCCGAATACGCCCACTGTCAATAATGCCGTCAATTTTGAAACTATGACTCGTGCCTAAAGTATTAACGATGGTCACCCGGACAGTATCCCCTTCTTGCACAATCATTTGTGCACCGGGAACCGTCAGGTTATTTCTGCCTGGACTAAAACCTCTGAAATAAACATCAACACCATCCGGCTGAGTAATAAACCCTTCAGTGATATAAAACGTTTGGTTAATAGTTGCTGCTTCAGCGCGTGGATTCCAACTTAGCAGGCCTGTACTCGTTACTAATGCACTTGCAATACCTGCACTGCTGAATTTTAAAAAAGTACGCCTATCCATACTTTTTTTCATAGACCTCTCCTCATGTGAAAAAGAACGTGGGGTAACTCATTTTTATAATTGTTGTTAGTTATTAGAGCGAGAGAGAGTATGTATAAAACTTATAGGCAAATAAATCACCTTAATAAGAATGAGGGAATATTATTAAATGTTAATAACCCTTATAAGTGTATGATTTATCTATATACATCGATTAATTAGATATAAAAGGTCAAATATTTGTATATAAATATTCAATTTTTTGAAGAGTTTTGATAAAGGAGGGGCCATTAGAGTTGAATAGCCGGTTGTTGTATACGCTCAATCTGTTCGCGTAATGTGATCATTTGATCCTCCCAATAACGGGGACTATCAAACCAGGGGAAGTGTAACGGGAAGGCGGGATCATCCCAACGCCTGGCGAGCCAGGCGCTGTAGTGCAATATTCGTAAGGTACGCAACGCTTCAATCAATGAGAGTTCAGCCGGATCAAATTCAAAAAACATTTCATAACCTTCAAGGATATGCCTGAACTGGACACTCATTTCATCACTCGTACCTGAAAGTAACATCCATAAATCCTGAACCGCAGGGCCCATACGGCAGTCATCAAGATCAACAAAATGGGGGGCATCATCGCGCCAAAGCAAATTACCGGGGTGACAATCGCCATGCAGGCGAATGTTCCGAGGCAATATGGCTTCATAGCGTTGTTCAACTAATTGTAAGACTTCTTCAGCCGCACTCTGATAGTTAGTCCTTACTTCAGAAGAGATGAAATCATTGTCTAATAAGAAATTAAGTGAATCATAACCAAAGTTTTGCACGGTAATTTTAGGACGATCATGAAAAGGCCTGGCGGCACCAACTGAATGTAATCGGCCTAAAAATCGACCAAGTTGTTTCAGGGTTTCAGGTTGTTCGAGTTCGGGGGTTCGGCCACCCTGACGGGGAAAGACGGCAAAGCGGAAATGCTTAAATTCAAATAGCGTTTTATTGTTGATGGCCAGCGGCACTACAATGGGAATGTCTTGATCGGCAAGTTCCTGTGAAAAAGCATGCTCTTCTAAAATGGCGGCATCCGACCAGCGATCGGGACGATAAAATTTGGCAATAACAAAACTTCCATCTTCAAGGCTGGCTTGATAAACCCGGTTCTCATAACTATTAAGTGCTAACAGGCTGCCGGTAGGTTCAAATCCAACCTCTTCAAGGGCATCAAGAATACAATCCGGATTGAGCAGTTCGTAAGGATGCGCAGAGTTGTTTGCTGTTGTATCAGAGCCTGACATGTTAAATTACGACACCTTTATATAATAACGACATAGCGACATTGTACGCGAACCGTATCAGGAAAAAGTATTAAATGATCACAGATAACCCCCTATTAAGCATGACAGGTTTACCTCCTTTTCAGCACATTAAGCCTGAACATGTTGAACCTGCGCTTGAAGCTTTGATTCAATCGAATCGCGAACAGATTGAAAAGCTTTTACATAAGGCTGTAGATGATCAGCAAAATTACACCTGGGATAATTTAATTCAGCCATTAGAAGATATGGATGACAGGTTAGGTCGGATGTGGTCACCAGTGAGCCATATGAACTCGGTGGTAAACTCAGATGAATTGCGTGACGCCTATAACAACGGCCTGCCGTTATTAAGTGAATACAGTACCGAGATGGGGCAAAACGTTGAGCTTTATGAAGCGTACCAATCTATTAAAGATTCACCTGAGTACAGCACGTTAGATATTGCACAAAAGAAAATCATTGATAATGCCTTACGTGATTTTCATTTATCCGGTATCGATTTACCGGTAGAAGAGAAAAAACGTTTTCGTGAGATTCGTCAGCAACTTTCCAAGCTCACCAGTAAGTATGAAGAGAATGTTTTAGATGCGACACAGGCCTGGTCAAAACATATCACGGATAAAAAACAATTAAGTGGCTTACCCGAGTCTGCTTTAGCCATGGCTAAACAAGCTGCTGAAGCGAAAGAATTAGACGGCTGGTTATTTACCCTAAACTTTCCTTCTTATTATTCCATCGTGAGTTATGCAGATGATCGTGCCTTGCGTGAAGAAATGTACCAGGCCTATTCAACGCGTGCTTCTGAACAGGGGCCCAATGCCGGCGAGTTTGATAACAGTGAAGTAATGGAAGATATTCTTAGCCTGCGTCATGAACTCGCACAGCTACTCGGTTTTGAAAATTATGCTGAACGATCATTAGCGACCAAAATGGCCGAGACACCTGAACAGGTGTTAACTTTTTTGCATGACCTGGCAAAACGATCTAAACCCATGGCGAAACAGGAACTCGCAGAACTCACGGGTTTTGCCAGGCAGGAAGATAATGTTGCAGATTTGTCTGCATGGGATGTGGCTTATTATGGTGAAAAGTTACGCCAACATACTTACGATATTAGTCAGGAAGATCTAAAACCGTACTTCCCCGAAACAACAGTCATACCCGGTATGTTTGCAGTAGTGAAACGTCTATACGGTATTTCAATTAATGAAATAGAAGCCAGCAGTGATAATGCAGTTGAAACATGGCATGAGGATGTGCACTTCTATGAAATTCGTGACGATAAAAATGAACTGCGTGGACAGTTTTACCTTGACCTTTATGCGCGTGATAAAAAACGCGGCGGTGCATGGATGGATGACTGCATGGGGCGTAAACGAAACGTAGATGGTTCATTACAAATTCCCGTGGCCTATTTAACCTGTAACTTAACCCAGCCGATTGGTGATGACCCGGCCTTATTTACTCATGATGAAGTAACAACATTATTTCACGAGTTCGGTCATGGCTTACATCACATGTTAACCAAAGTAGAACATATTGGTGTTTCAGGAATAAATGGTGTGGCCTGGGATGCCGTCGAATTGCCCAGCCAGTTTATGGAAAACTGGTGCTGGGAACGTGAAGCACTCGATTGTATAGCGGCACATTATCAAACTGGTGAACCAATACCGGAAGAATTATTTAACAAAATGTATGCTGCAAAGAATTTTCAGGCCGGCATGCAAATGGTGCGTCAGATTGAATTTTCTCTGTTTGATTTTCGTATGTATTACGAATACCAACCAGAACTCAAAGGCACGGGAAGTATTCAGAAAATATTAGATGAAGTACGAAGTGAAGTGGCCGTGATTTCACCTCCGTCTTATAACCGTTTTCAACACGGCTTCTCGCACATTTTTGCGGGGGGCTATGCCGCCGGCTATTACAGTTATAAATGGGCTGAAGTATTATCTGCCGATGCATTTTCTTTATTTGAAGAAAAAGGTATTTTTGATTCAGAGACGGGCGAAGCCTTTTTAGAATGTGTGCTTGAACAAGGTGGAACAAAAGAGCCAATGGAGTTGTTCAGACAATTTCGTGGCCGTGAACCCCAGATTGATGCGTTACTGCGTCATTCAGGAATAGCGTAATTTAGTTTTATAAAAATAATAAGAGCTGGAAAAAATAAATGAAAAGAATAGTCATTTTTATCACATTGTTTTTATCAATAACAACCCAGGCGTTAGCCGAAAAACGCTATGTTACTGATCGTATATTATTGGGTATACACACTGAGGCAGATGAAGCCAGTGCACTCATCAAGTCGGTACCGAGTGGAACAGAATTAGAAGTGCTGGAAACGGCTGAAGGGTTTGTCAAAATTAAACTTGAAGATGGTACCGAAGGCTGGGTCAGTACAGGTTTTGTCATGAAAGAAACGCCATCAACACGAAAGTATGATGTGCTGGCCCATCAATATGAACAAACAACCCAGGAGCTTGATAAGTTTAAAGTTGAATACGAAAAAATTAATCGTGAATTACAAGTGCGACGTGATCAGGTATCAAATGCAACAACAACCATTAAAGAATTAAAAAAACAAAAAGGTGGAGCCGTTGTAGTTGATCCGGAATTGGAAATTAAATTAGAAGCAGCAGAGAAAGAAGTTGAAGAGTTAAAGCTTAAAATTGTTGAGCTGGAAAAAGAACCACAGCCAAAAGTTGAAGTTGATCAAAAGCAGCTTTTCGATGAACTCAAAGAAGTTAAAGATAAAAATGATGTGATGCAAAAACGTATTGATGTTGCCCTGGCACATTTAAATGGTACGCGTATTCCAACCGCTGAAGAGTTGGCAAGTATTCGTCCACAATTTCCAACATGGTACTGGACACTGTTAGTGATCATTTTATTGCTTGGTATTATTGCGGGTTACTTTATTATGGATTATCGATTCCGTCGTCGTCATGGTGGCTTCCGTATTTAAAAAACCAAGATCCAACGCAGAGGCGCAAAGAACGCAAAGGAACGCAGAGAAGACAAAGAAAAGTCTGGTTAATAAATAAGTTGAACAAATAGCGTTGCTCTAAACACTAGTTATATTAGGGTGTATTATTTACATGCGGTTGTAAGTTTAAATATTTTAATATTTTCTTTGCGACCCTTGGCGTTCTTTGCGCCTTTGCGTTGAAATTTTTTGACTTTGATTTTGACTTTAGAATTAGGCAGTTATGAAATATAAAGACTTACGTGATTTTATAAAACAACTTGAAGCTAAGGGTGAGTTGGTTCGTGTCTCGCAAGAAGTGGATCCCAATCTTGAGATGACCGAGATTTGTGATCGTACTTTACGCGCGGCCGGTCCGGCCATTTTATTTGAAAATCCAAAAGGTTTTGATGTCCCTGTATTAGCAAATTTATTTGGTACACCTGAACGTGTAGCAATGGGTATGGGTGAAGAGTCGGTTGAAGCTCTGCGCGAAGTCGGTGAGTTGCTCGCTTTTTTAAAAGAACCTGAGCCACCCAAAGGTTTAAAAGATGCCTGGGAAAAACTGCCTGTTTTTAAGCAAGTTTTAAACATGGCACCAAAAGTTGTAAGCAAAGCGGCCTGCCAGAAAGTCGTTATCGAAGGCGACGATGTTGATTTATCAACGTTACCTGTTCAAACATGCTGGCCGGGTGATGCCGGGCCATTGATAACATGGGCCCTGGTTGTGACTAAAGGGCCGAATAAAGAGCGGCAAAATTTAGGTATCTATCGCCAGCAAGTTATCGCAAAAAATAAAGTGATTATGCGTTGGTTGGCACATCGTGGTGGTGCATTAGACTATAAAGATTGGCAGGAAAAACATCCGGGCGAACCGTTCCCCGTTGCCGTTGCATTAGGCGCGGATCCGGCAACAATTTTAGCAGCAGTCACACCTGTGCCTGATAGTTTATCCGAATATGGTTTTGCCGGCTTATTACGTGGTGATAAAACTGAAGTCGTTAAGTGTATCGGCTCTGATCTACAAGTCCCGGCTTCAGCGGAATATGTTCTGGAAGGTTATTTAATGCCGGGTGAAGAAGCCGACGAAGGTCCGTTTGGTGATCACACTGGATACTACAATGAAGTAGAAAGTTTTCCGGTTTTTACCATTGAACGCATTACTCATCGTAAAGATCCTATTTACCATTCTACTTATACCGGACGTCCACCGGATGAACCGGCGATTTTAGGTTTAGCGTTAAACGAAGTCTTTGTGCCGATTCTTAAAAAACAATTCCCGGAAATTGTTGATTTCTATTTACCGCCGGAAGGCTGTTCTTACCGCATGGCGGTAGTGAGTATGAAAAAACAATATCCCGGTCATGCTAAACGCATTATGTTAGGGGTATGGTCTTTCTTACGCCAGTTTATGTATACCAAGTTTGTGATAGTGACCGATGATGATGTCAACGTGCGTGACTGGAATGATGTTATCTGGGCCATGACGACACGAATGGATCCTGCGCGTGATACAACCATTATTGAAAATACCCCTATTGATTACCTCGACTTTGCCTCACCTGTTTCAGGTTTAGGCAGCAAGATGGGGATGGATGCGACCAATAAATGGCCCGGTGAGACCAATCGCGAATGGGGTGAACCTATTATTATGGATGAAAGTGTAAAAAATCGTGTAGATGAGATGTGGGATGATCTAAAAATACTAAAATAAGTTCTCTACCTGCCGTTATAGAAAAGGAATATGTTTTAATAGATCATTTTCTATGCGAATCAAAAAGCTTCCACAATTTTCTTTCTTTACCATGATGATCGTTGTCCTGGTGATATTACTTTGGGCGGCAAATTTAAGAGTAAGTGATTACAAAAAATACCATCGCTTACTGGCGGAAAATGCTACCGCTAATGTGAGTGAGTCGATTAGCCAATTCATTATTAACCGTAAAAGACTCATGCAAATCCTTGCAAAAGATAATGTCGACCTTATTCAACAAGTATTAAATAAACCAGAGAATCAAACACTTGCAGCTACTCTGGAATCAAAAATAAAAAATTATTTCCCCACTTTTTTTTCTTATACGATATCTGATGTAGATGGTAATCCTTATTATGATGACTTTGAGGGTTATGTTGGAGACTTATGTGTTGCTGATATAAAAAGCTATTCAAAAGATAAAAATAATTTACCACGCATTCATCCAAACTCGTTTAGTTATCATTATGATCTAATGGCTGACTTTCAAATTGGTAAGCAGCATTATGTGATTTTTATTAGTTTCACCGCAGATGAAATTGCAACTTACTTAAAAAACTCGCAGGCACCTGGCCATAAAACAGTGCTGGTATACAAAGAAAATCAAAATTTATTAGAAATTACTACGGATGGTGCAAGAAATAAATATTTTAGAGAAGACTATCGATTAACAGATAAAGAACTCAGCTATCTTCTTTCTGAAAAACCCGTTCCCGGAAGTTCGTGGACTGTATATGATTTTTATAAAGACAAGTTGTTTTCAGATTTTGAAGAAAAAATGCTTGTCAGCGCGTTACTGGTTTTTTTAGTGTTCTCATTTGTCAGCGCGTTATTTTACTCACTGGTTAAAAAGGAAGAAGTAAAAAGGAAAAAAGCTGAAGCGATTAAAGAAGAATTTGTCACCATTGTAAGTCATGAATTGCGCACACCGTTAACCTCAATAAATGGCGCAATAAAACTTTTAGAGAATGGGCATTTGGGTAACACTCTTGATGAAATGAAACCTTATATTAATATGGCATCTGAAAACATTGATCGATTGTCAAACCTGGTGAACGACATATTAGATGTGAAAAAAATGGAGTCTGGTGAGTTTGACATCATTAGGGAAAAAATTAACCTTGTTGATGTGGTTGAACAAGCAATCACAAATGTTGAACCGTTTGCTTCAAGGTTTGATGCAAATATTGATTTTGATAAACCAGAAAAAAAATATTTTGTAGATGCAGACAAATTACGTTTACTTCAGGTATTTGAAAACTTGTTGTCAAATGCCATTAAATACGGTGCAGAGTCCGATACCATTAAAGTTAACTTTCTGGAGTTAGGCAATAGCATTCGCGTTAATATTGAAGATCATGGTGAAGGGATTCCTGAAATACATCATGAGACATTATTTGATAAATTTACCCAGGCTCACTCTCGTAAAACAGATGTGGTAAAGGGGACTGGTTTAGGATTGAATATAGCAAAAACAATAATACAGTTTCACGGTGGAGAAGTTAATTTTGAATCAACAATTAACAGGGGAACAGTGTTCTACATTATATTGCCATTGATATAGTGATTAAATTGATTTAACGTAGTAAGAATTATTATCAATAAAGTTTATTTATTGGCAGGATAAGATTCAGTATGCGAAAAATAATGGTGTTAAATTCAAAAGGTGGTTGCGGAAAAAGCACCATCGCCACCAATCTTGCCAGCTACTATGCTTATTATGAGCAAAAAAATGTCACCCTGGTTGATTTTGATCCTCAGGGCTCAAGTCTGGACTGGTTAAAAGTACGTTCCTCTCAACATCCCAAAATACAGGCAATTAATGCTACTAAAGAAGCCGTGCGTTTTTCTAAAGATACGGACATTGTCATTATGGATGTACCTGCGCGTGTAGAAGGACGTGAGTTGGCTAACCTGGTTAAACGTGTCGAAACGGTCATTATTCCGGTGTTGCCTTCACCTATTGATATTCGCGCCGCGGCAAGCTTTATAAAAGAGCTATTAACAAATGGACGTGTTTCACGAAATGAAACAAAACTTGCCGTCGTTGCTAATCGTGTCCGTGAAAATACATTAAGCTATCACGCCTTATATGCTTTTCTGAAAAGTTTAAAGATTCCGTTTGTAACCACTTTACGTGACACACAAAATTATATTTATGCAGAAGACAAAGGAATCGGCATTTTTGAAATGGCACCTTCACGCGTCTGGCAAGATTTGGAGCAGTGGGATCCATTAATTAAATGGTTAAGAAGTAAACGTAGTCAACCTGTTACAAAATAGCTTAGTAAAAAATAGACTATAATTAAGTTATCAAATGCTATACATGGAGTTATTTAAAATGCGTCTTATCAGCCTTTCATTGCTTTATCTCTTTTTAACTGCCTGCTCATCAATGGCCAATATTGATTATGATAGCAATATTGATTTCAAATCATTTTCTACCTATAGCATGCAAGAGAAGCCTGTTAGGGTTGATGATGACACGCGTGTTACAACACCCTTTATGCAAGAACGTATTATTAAGGCGATTGACACTGAGTTAGCAAAAAAAGGTCTTGGCAAGGTTACTAAAAATGCGAACTTAAAAGTTAAGTATTTTATGGATGTTAAGAAAGATATTGAAACAGAAGAATCATCTGTCTCGATTGGTTTTGGGACATCGGGTTACCATTCTTCTGTTGGTATGGGTTTTTTATTCCCTGTCGGTGAATCCTATAGTGTTGATAAACTATTTCTGACTATAGATTTTATTTCAACTGATACCGGCAAACTCGTTTGGCGAGGATCATTAGGTTATAGTTTAGATGGTGGTGCAACGCCAGAAACATACACACGTATGGCCAATAGACTTGTTGCTGAAATACTCAAAGAATTTCCACCAAAATAAACGACAAAGTTATAGTCAAGTTTAGTCTAACTAGACAACAAAGCCGTTGTTAGGTGAGCCATTAATGTCTGTTGGTTTCAACATTATTCTTAACCATACTCAAAGAAGTACCACTAAAAAAAGAATGGTAATTTAATGTATTCACTGCGGCGCGAGATATAAATCCGATTATGGATAAGCTAAAAAAAATAGGATATAGCGATTGGTTTAGCAGTAAAGTTGATGCCGATAAACTTGCTGTTCATGAACTTGCGCGTGTCGTTTCAGTACACAAAGACAGCTACATAATAACCAATGGCTCGGCGGAGGTTTTTGCTGAGTTAACCGGTCATCTATTATATACCGCGAGTTCCGCTACTGATCTGCCAACAACCGGTGACTGGGTTTATGCTGATTTTTATGACGATGATACTCATGCCATCATCCATGCGATCGTTCCGAGAAAAACATTTTTAAAAAGAAAAACCGCCGGAAAGACGGTTGACTTTCAGTTGATCGCGGCAAATATTGATATTGCCTTTATTATCCAATCAGCAGACGACAATTTTAATCTTAGAAGGCTGGAACGATATCTTGTTATGGTCAACGAAAGTGGTATTACACCCATCATTCTTCTGAGTAAGTGCGATCTTCTTTCGCAAGATGAAGTTAATAAAATAATTGAAAGTATTTTAACTATCGCCCCTCAAGTGACAGTACAGGCATTTAGTAATGTGAGTGGTGAAAAAATTGATGACATTAAAAGTTCTCTATTACCTGCTCATACATACTGTCTGCTTGGTTCATCAGGTGTTGGCAAGACAACGTTATTAAACAGCATCATAGGTCGCGAACAATTTGTAACACAATCAGTGAGTAAAAAAGAAAGCAAAGGAAGGCACACCACGACAAGTCGCGAACTAATACAGTTAGAAAATAGCGCAATGTTAATAGACACGCCGGGTATGAGAGAGCTGGGTAACTTGTCGGTAGATACGGGCATGGATGAAACTTTTGCTGAAATAGTCGAACTTTCGCAGAACTGCAAATTTAGCAATTGCTCTCACACTAAAGAAAAAGGCTGCGCGATATTAGCAGCTATAAATGAAGGTGAGTTATCCGAGCAGCGTTATAAAAATTACCTGAAAATGAAAAACGAGTCAGCCTTTAATGAAATGTCTTATTCCGAAAAAAGAAAGAAAGATAAAGACTTTGGAAAAATGATTAAATCTGTCATAAAAAGTAAAAACCGCTGATACTCTATTAATAACAAATTATGAAAACGGATTACTCTAAATTAAAACGGCAACGATATTCTGTGCCAGACTTTGTTAAGAATGCGCTGGAAAAGCACGGATTAATGAAAAAATACAATGAACGTCCTGCTTATCAAAAAAATGATTATATTGGCTGGATTAACAGTGCGAAAAAACAAGAGACAAAGGATAAACGCCTCAATCAAATGCTTGATGAGCTGAAAAAAGGCGGGATATATATGAAGATGAAGCACTCTCCATCGGAGATATAGTCAGAGTTTTAGTGCGTATATTTTTCCAGGAAAGCTATTAGGTTGTTCGTGCTATTGCAAGCGAAGCGAAAAGTTTTACTAAAGCCCCACCCGGTAGTCATTTCTGCGTTAATGAATGTATATGCGACTTGTCATTGGACTTATTGGCTGTAATTTATTTAATAATTTTATGGAACTTTATCAACTATAAAGTGCCCCATGCCCGGATAACAAAGAATTACATTCAGATTTTTTCTGCTGCATGTATAAATAATGGAATTATGTCTCTTGAAGCAGGTACCAGGCTACATTAAAATCGCGCAAATGAACAACCTTATAAATAATTCAGTCTTTCAGTATGTGTTAATTGCTTGCCTGGCCATAGCCTTAATGGTTGGTCAGGCATTCAAGTTGCATATGCATGTTGAGCCTTTCTCATCAACAACGACAGTACACAAATTGAATGTGCATGTAGCCGCTACATTGCACGATTTCACACCTAATATTTCTTATCAGGATGAATACCTTGCCGAGATTGAGGTTACGCCCGATAATTTTGTGAAAAAAATTGAATCGTTTAATCCATACATCTTATTATTTCTTTTCGTTATTTTTTTTCTTGGTATTCCAAAATTACGATCTGTTTTCGGACAGCACAGTCAAACTAATCCCTCCCCCAACTATTATTTACTCAGTCCTCCTCTACGCGCGCCGCCAGTTCATTCTTCTATTTAATTACAACAGTCATCTGTAATATTTTTCTAACAAGCAATTGCATTGCTGTTATTAACTATTAGCCTGCTGTGTAATTTAAAAAATTAAGTTTGTATTTTTAAATTAAGATATTTAATGGTGTTACCACCATTAAGAAAGAATGGATAATTTTTATGAATAATATATTAGTGTCTATGCTAATAAGTATTGGACTCGTTATGTCTCCCGCGGCCTTCGCTGAAACTAATCCACAATGGACCTTGGATTCAAGTATTCTACGCGCTGTCGAAGTTGCGCCTGAAATGAAAACAGCTGATGCTGAAATCGATAAGCAAAAAGGGAATTTAGAACAGGCTGATGCATGGCCAAACCCCAGTATCAGTGTTCAGGCTGATAACAAGCTAGGGCTCGAAGATGCAAGTGGTGGATATGATGTTACCCAGGTTGCCATTTCTCAGGCATTGCCATTTGGTCGTTTAGCACATCAACGTAAACAGGCTGAAGCAGAACTTGCAGGTGCAGAAGCGCACCGTCGCCATCAGCAACTACTGCTAGAATTTACAATTGCACAACGTTTTCATACTTTGCAGCTTGCTGAAGCAAGATTGCAATTAGCTGAAAAACACCTGGAACAGGCAAGTCGTTATCAGAAGACCGGGCGCAAGCGTACAGCTAACGATCAGCTAATACGCTATCTCACACCACTCGAAACGATGCGCCTGGATATTGTGCTGCAAGCTGCAAAACAGACTGTTGAAGTTGCAGAAGGTGAATTTAATGAAGCTGCGGCAAGTTTTAAGGCCTTATTGGCCATACCTGTTAAAAGCACTTTACAACTGATACCACTTAAACCTGTCACAGTGCCAACGGAAATTAAAACGTCAAAAGATATATTGTTGCAAGAGCATCCCATTTTAGAAGCTGACAAACAGGCTGTCGTAGCTGCAAGAGCAGGTGTCGACGTTGCCAGCTCACAACGATTTGATGATCCAACCTTAACCTTGTTTCAGGAACAAGATTATCTTGGTGGTCGCAAACAAGATGCTACGGGAATCATGTTAAGTATTCAGGTGCCACTGTGGAACCAGAATAAGGGGCGCGTGAATCAGGCTAAAGCTGAAGTCTATCAGGCACAATCTGAATTAGATTTTAAACAACGTGAGTTGAGCACTAGCCTATACAAAAGTTATTTACATCTTGGCCACTTGATTACACAAGCCGAACACTATAGAGAAAAATTACTGCAACCTGCAAAAGAAGTATTCAACTTAACACGCAAAGGTTTCAATGCGGGAGAATTAAATATTCTTACACTTATTGATGCGAATAACACTTATTTTAATGCTCAAGAGCGGTACCTTGAATTATTACAGCTAGGTTGGTTGGAGCTTGCTGAGTTACGCAAGAGCGCAGGACTTTCTGTGATAGGCACTAGCAAAACAACTAAATTTGGCGAGGTAAATTAAAATGATTGCCACTTTAATACGTTTTTCATTAATTCAACGATTGATGATTTTATTACTCGCATCATCTTTTGCTGCTGTTGGACTCTGGTCTTTTAAAACCTTACCGATTGATGCCTTCCCTGAAATTTCTGCTCCTCAGGTACAAATCATTGTAAAAGCACCAGGCTTGTCACCCACTGAAGTGGAAAGCCGAATCACTGTTCCACTTGAGTTGGAGATGCAGGGTTTACCACGGCAAACTGTATTGCGTTCAATCACTAAGTACGCCTTGAGTATTATTAAAATAGATTTCGAAGATGGAACGGATATTTACTGGGCACGTAACCAGGTTAGTG
>JAPHTF010000082.1 GCA_026197095.1 Gammaproteobacteria bacterium | reverse complement strand
ATGGGAAAACTCCAACTCGATAAAGATCTCACCGATCAAGAGGTGAGTGACATTACCGCTTTTTTGAAAGCCTTGACGGATAAAAACAGGGAGACGAAGATTAAATAAGGAGTTCGATAACTAATGCTTCCTGCCAAAACCTGTCGTTCAATAATGGTTATGATGGTTAGATAAAATAAAAGGGGACTAGAACCTGTGGGCTCCCCTGGAAGTTTAGTGCTCCCCGTCATTGCGAGGAAGTACTGAAAAACACAAGTTTTTTAGTACTGGCGTGGCAATCTCAAGTTTATGACTCTTTATTGTGAGATTGCTTCGGTCATTTTATTCTTTCGCAATGACCGGTTTTGGTTAAATAATTATGCTTCCTAAATTCTCTTTCTCAAAACTTCGCACTTCTCATAAATTCATTATTGGACTTATTTTACTCTTCATTTTTTTATCTATACTCCCTGCACCAAAACTGGTTCAAACCGAGGGTTTTTCAAAAGCCGTTTATGATTCTCATGGTAAACTGTTGCGCTTAACCTTATCGCCTGATGAGCGTTATCGTCTCTGGGTGCCGCTTTCGAAAATAGAACAAAAAATTATTGATGCGACGTTGTTATATGAAGACCGGCATTTTTACTGGCATTTCGGTTTTAATCCTGCGGCTTTAGTTAAGGCGGCCTGGAAAACCTATGTGGTTAAGAACAGGGCATTTGGTGCTTCGACCATTACCATGCAGTTGGCGCGTCTTCGTTTTAATCTTGAAACTAGAACGGTGAGTGGCAAGCTTGCACAGATCTTTCGTGCGATTCAGCTTGAATGGTTTTATTCTAAAGATGACATTCTCGAAGCGTATTTAAACCTTGCGCCTTATGGCGGTAACGTTGAAGGTGTGGGTGCGGCGAGTTTAGTTTATTTTAATAAGCGCGCCGAAAACATAACGACACATGAAGCGATTACGCTTGCCGTTGTGCCGCAAAATCCACAACGCCGTTTTCCTGTGCGCAATCATTCACAAGAAAGTGATTTACAACAAGCACGTTTACGTTTGCTGGATGAATGGTTAGCTGAAAATCCGCAAGATATGGAACGAGTCGAACAGTTAAAACAGGTGCCGGATATTCGGCCGTTATCAAAGCTCCCCTTTCTTGCACCACATTATGTTGATGCGGTGTTGCAAGCGTATCCTGATCAATCTCAACTTGAAGGTACGATAGATTCCAATTTGCAGGATACGTTAGTGCGGCAAGCGAAGGCGTATGTGGCAAGTCAAAAACAGTTTGGTTTATATAACACCGCTGCCTTACTGGTTGACACCCGCGATATGTCGATTAAAGCCTTGTTAGGTTCGGTGGACTTTCATAACCCGTTGATTCATGGGCAGGTGAATGGTGTGCTTGCACGCCGTTCGCCGGGTTCAACGTTGAAGCCTTTTATTTATGCACTGGGTATCGAGCAAGGATTGATTCATTCACAAAGCTTACTCAAAGACTCGCCAACCAGTTTTGGTAACTATAATCCTGAAAACTTTGATGAAGAATTCTCAGGGCCTATTACCGTGCAGGAGTCATTAAACAAGAGTCGAAATATTCCGGCGATTCATGTGGCGACGTTATTAAAGCAACCTGATCTTTATGATTTTATGAAAAAGGCAAAGGTTAACTTGCCAAAAAGTAAAAAGCATTATGGTTTAGCATTGGTGCTGGGTGGCGCTGAAGTACGCATGGATGAACTCGCAGGGTTGTATGCAGTGCTGGCGAATAAAGGCCAACATAAAAAACTGCGTTGGTTGACTAATGACATAAAGGGTGAAGAGAAAGAAGAAGGCACGCAACTCTTAACCGATGCCACCAGTTTTATGATGCTAGATATGTTGCAACATAACCTGCCACCACAACAAGGCTTTAAACAGGAATGGTTAAAGCAACCGTTACCTGTCTACTGGAAAACAGGGACATCGTATGCGTATCGTGATGCCTGGTCAGTTGGCATTTTTGGGCACTATGTTTTAGCCGTGTGGGTCGGTAACTTTGATGGACATGGTAACCCGGCCTTTGTTGGAAGACAGGCGGCAGCGCCTTTGTTTTTTCGTATCGTCAACGCGATTCGATCTGAACAACAAAACTTTAGCGTGCCTAAAAACATTCCGCCTTTAACCGATGATCCGGTTGAAGTGTGTGCCATCTCGGGTCAGTTACCCACACAGTATTGTAAACACAAGAAACATACCTGGTTTATTCCCGGTGTGTCCCCGATTGATAAATGTGAGATCCATCGTCCCGTTTATGTTGAAACAAAAACAGGGTTACGTGCCTGCAATAACCGCGTGAAAGATACCACTGAACAGGTTTACGAGTTCTGGTCATCTGACTTATTAAATATATTTAAACTGGCGGGCATACCTCGCCGGGTTCCGCCGCCTTATCATCCGGCTTGTGATATTGATCAGATCGGTCACCAGGGCAAGAAGCCGATGATTACTTCACCGCGTACAAAATTGAGTTATCAATTTCGCCAGGATAATAAACAAAAAATTCCTTTTATGGCGGTGACAGATAGTGATGTTAAAAAACTTTACTGGTTTGTTGACGAGCGTTTTATTGGCACGAGCAAACCGGGTAAACCGTTGTTCTGGCCTGCTAAGCCGGGGCAATATCTTGTTCGGGTCATTGATGATCAGGGACGCGGGGATGGCCGTTTGTTGCATGTTGAAAGCGAGAACAGGTAATTAGCCCGGCGAAAAAAATGAATCTACTGTAAAATGCAAAATTCTATATGACTTTGATCTTATTAAGAAATTGCAAATATGAATAAAAAAACAGAACTAGAAGAAAAAATTGAGAATTTTATCCGGCCAGAAATAAGAGCGTTATCAGCTTATCATGTACCTGATTCAAAAAATTTAATTAAACTTGATGCAATGGAAAACCCATACCAATGGCCTGATGATTTAGTTGATCAATGGTTAGAGGTTATTCGTGATGTTGAACTCAATCGTTATCCTGATCCTGGTGCGCGTATTTTAAAACAACATTTACGTGAAGCAATGGCTGTCCCCACGGATGCAGAAATTTTATTGGGCAATGGTTCTGATGAATTAATTCAAATGATCATGATGGCGATGGCGGGGAAAGATTCGTCTGGCAATGCTCGTTCAGTATTATCGGTTGAACCCGGGTTCGTGATGTACAAAATGATCGCGACCTTTATGGATATGCCCTACATTGGTGTTCCGTTAAACGATGATTTCTCTTTAAATGAAACGGTGTTGATTGAAAAGATAAAGGAAACACAACCTGCGGTCATTTTTCTTGCTTATCCAAACAATCCAACCAGTAATTTATTTGACGAACAAACGATTCGAAATATTATTGATGTTGCTCCGGGTGTGGTCGTTATTGATGAAGCTTATCATGCGTTTGCAGAGAAAAGTTTTATGCCGATGTTAAATGAGTATGACAACTTATTAGTCATGCGCACCGTTTCTAAAATGGGGCTCGCTGGCTTACGTTTAGGTTTATTAGCTGGTAAACCTGAATGGCTAAATGAATTTGATAAAGTTCGCTTGCCTTACAATATTAATATTTTGACTCAGGCGAGTGCTGAGTTTGCGATTAAAAATCGTCATGTGCTTGATCAGCAAACACAACAAATATGTGTTGACCGTGAACAGTTATTTAATGAATTATCAAAGATAAAAAATATTACTACTTATCCAAGCCAGGCAAACTTTATTCTGCTTCGGCTACAACAAGGGCAGGCAGATAAAGTATTTACTACTTTAAAGAATAAAGGTATTTTAATTAAGAACCTAAATCCTGCTGGTGGTTTACTAAAAGATTGCTTGCGCATAACTGTTGGAACTGAAGAAGAAAATAAAAAATTTTTAGAAATATTTAAAACTGCGTTATAAGGTAAACGGTCATTGCGAGCGATAGTAAAATAATTATTCAGGGATTTAGTGTGGCGAAATATTCATTAGAAAGTTTCATGACAAAAAAGGTGTTGTTTGTTACGCCTGACGAGAGCCTGAAAAATATAACTCGTTTAATGAGTAAGAAAAGTCTCTCTTCTGTACTAGTGGTAAAAGATAATAAGCCTGTTGGTATTATTACTGAACGAGATATTGTTAAGTATCTTTCAAGCTTTTTAAACTCCCTTAATAAAACTGATGCGACACACCACTATCCAGTCGCAACAGAACTCATGACACATAACCCCATCACGGTAAACAAGTCCCAGACCTTGCAAGAGTCTCTAATAGTTTGTGTGGTTAATACTATCAGGCATCTTCCAGTTATTGATGATGACGGCGATCTTTGCGGCATTATGACCTATACCGATATTGCCAATGAGTTGCTTGAGGTTAACCAACGTTTGCAGGATTTATCGCTGGTCGATCCACTATTGGAGATAGGTAATCGCAGAGCTATGGAGCTTGCATTAAAAAGCACCCATGAATTATCCCGACGTTATTCACATCATTACACCGTTGTCATGATTGATATTGATTACTTTAAAAAATATAACGATCATTATGGACACCAGGCTGGCGATAAAGCGTTGCAGAACGTAGCTGCTTGTATTAAGAATAGTCTTCGTGCTTCAGATTATGTTTACCGCTATGGTGGAGAAGAATTTTTAGTTTTACTACCGCAAACAGAAGCCGATGGGGCGAAAATTCTTGCGCAGAGAATATTAGATACTGTAATAAATGGAGCTATCCCTCACTGCGAAAGTCCCTTTAATACAGTCACTGTAAGTTGTGGCATTGCTTGTTATGATGAAGATAGCAAAGATGGTGTTAGTCAATGGATGCAAGTTGTTAAGCATGCAGATGAAGCACTGTATAACTCAAAGAGTGCAGGCCGTAATCAGTTATCACTCTATCTAAATATTGATAAGACTTAATTTCCTTTTGGCGATATATCTTGTTGTGGCCGTTGTATAACGGTTGCTTTGGCCGTGAACTCCCCTTTTTGATTGATGCCTTTTATTACAAGCGTTTTCCCAGGCTGAACCTGACTGACGACATTTAATAAATGGCGAGTATTTTCTATTTCAGTATCATTGATATACGTAATGACGTTACCGGGTTTTAACCCCGCTTTGTCTGCAGGACCAGACTCTGCTATGCCATTAATAATAATCCCGTATACACGTTCCAGGCCAAATGAATTAGCCAGTTCAGGGTTCATATCCTGAATAGCAACACCTAACCATCCGCGTTTCACATGTCCAAACTCAATTATCTGGGTTAAAACATTTTTTGCTAAGCTTAATGGAATCGCAAAGCCTATGCCTTGTGAACCACCGCTTTGAGAATAAATAGCCGTGTTTATACCAATGAGTTCGCCGTATGAATTGATGAGTGCACCACCAGAGTTGCCGGGATTAATTGCGGCATCAGTCTGAATAAAATTTTCAAAGGTATTTATGCCTAGCATGTTACGACCGGTGGCACTTATAATCCCTGAAGTGACAGTTTGCCCTACGCCAAAGGGATTACCTATTGCAAGTACAACATCACCTACTTCGATGTCCTGAACTTTACTCAAGGTGATAGCCGGCAGGTTATCTAACTTAATATGTAGTACGGCAAGATCTGTATCAGGATCGGTTCCAATAATGGTGGCCTTTGCACTACGTCCATCCTTGAGAGCAACCAGAATTTCATCCGCGGCTTTTATGACATGGTGATTCGTCAGGATGTAACCCTGTGGACTAACAATAACGCCTGATCCCAAACTGGATTCCATACGCTTACGTGGTTCACCTACGCTATCTCCAAAAAACTGTCGGAATATGGGATCATTCATTAGCGGATGTTGGCGTTCGGTAATAATTTTTGTGGTTTGTATATTTACAACGGCAGGTGCAGCCTGTTGAACTGATGGTGCATAAGAGGCAAGGGGAGAAGAAGGTACCGTACGTGTTGATTCTATTAATTCTACTACCTCAGTATTAGCAGGTTGGGTAGTCGTATCAACAACAGCTTTATTCTTATCAGACTGAATATATAAAATAAGAAAAGCCGCCGCTAAACCAATAGTGGCAAATTGGATAATAAATGTAATAACTTTGGTAACACGCATTAGAAATTCCGTTAAACTAAATTTATTTATCTTCTATTTATACTTGTGAGCTTTGCATGGACAATGAGAAGTTCACGTAATGTTAACCTACCAAAGGGTTTTACGCATGGCTCAGTTAAAAGATTTACTCAATTATTGCAATAATGTGCTGGAGATTGAGCGGTTTCAGGACTATTGCCCAAATGGTTTGCAGGTCGAAGGTAAAACCGAGGTTAAAAAAATTATTTCCGGTGTAACGGCATGCCAGGCATTAATTGATGCCGCGATTGAAGAAAAAGCCGATGTCTTGCTGGTTCATCATGGTTATTTCTGGAAAGGTGAGGATGCCCGGATAACAGGTTTAAAATACAAGCGTGTTCGCAGCTTAATTGAATCAGGGATGAATTTACTCGCCTATCACTTACCCCTCGATGCCCATCCACTTTTTGGAAATAATGCAAAATTGGCCGAATTACTGGATCTGGATATTGCGGGCAGCTTTCCTTCCGGAAGCAGTGCGGTTGGCATGCATGGCACCCTAAAAGAAGCAATGACTGCGGCAGATTTTTCTCAAAAAATTATGTCGGCATTAGGGCGTGAGGCGCTTCATATTGGCGATAACAATGAGCAAATTCATACCATTGCCTGGTGTAGTGGGGCGGCTCAAAGTTATATTGAAGATGCAGCTGAATTAGGCGTCGATGCTTACTTAACGGGTGAAATATCCGAGCAAACAGTCCATATTGCACGTGAATACGGGCTACATTTTTACGCTGCGGGTCATCATGCGACTGAGCGTTATGGTGTTCAGGCGCTAGCAGAACACCTTGCTTCTCATTTTGATCTGGATCATAAATTTGTTGATATTCCTAACCCTGTATAACCTATTGAAGTACTGGGACTTATTAGGCTCTCCTTGACCAAATGGCTCTGATCGGCCAAACTACGCACGCCAAAAAATTTGGGTGCTTTGGGCATATTTTTGTGTTTTCAGGGTACTTCTGCGTTCAAAAACGCTAAACAATTGGAGCAGATGGTAAAGACTATCCGTTCAAAACGATTTTGGGAGATTTCTAATGACAGATGGCGTTGATAATAACAAACGCCGGTTCCTCACAATTGCTGCAACGACTGCCGTTGCATCTGTGGGAGCTGTAGGTGCTGCGGTACCTTTTATTGCATCCTGGAACCCGAGTGCGCGAGCCAAAGCGGCAGGTGCTCCAGTAGAAGCTGATTTCAGTAAGCTACAACCAGGTCAAATGATGCGTGTTGAATGGCGTGGTAAGCCAGTTTGGATTGTTCGCCGTACTGAACAAAATCTTAAAGATTTAGCTTCTTTGACAGATAGCTTACGTGATCCCGAATCAACGCTTCACACAAAAGGCCAGCCCAGCTACGCTGCAAATGAAACTCGCGCAATTAAAGCTGAATATGCCATTTTAGTGGGTATTTGTACTCATCTAGGTTGTTCTCCAACATACCGTCCAGAATTAGCGCCTGCTGATTTAGGTGAAAAATGGCGCGGTGGTTTCTTCTGCCCATGTCATGGTTCACGTTTTGATTTAGCCGGACGTGTATATAAGAATGTTCCAGCACCGACAAATCTAGAAGTACCTAAACATATGTACCTGTCAGAGACCCGCGTAATGATCGGTGTAGACGAGGGAGCAGCATAATGGAAATGTTAATGAACGCCTTAAAAGGCTTATTGGGCTGGGTTGATGCTCGTTTCCCGGCAACAAAATTATGGGAAGAACATCTTTCTAAATATTATGCGCCAAAGAATTTTAACTTCTGGTATTTCTTTGGTTCTTTAGCGTTATTGGTTTTAGTGATTCAGGTTGTTACCGGTATTTTCCTGACTATGCACTATAAACCCGATGCGACGCTTGCTTTCGCTTCAGTTGAATACATTATGCGTGATGTAAACTGGGGCTGGTTAATTCGTTATATGCATTCAACAGGTGCTTCTGCATTCTTCATTGTTGTTTATCTGCATATGTTCCGTGGTTTGATGTACGGTTCATTCAAAAAGCCACGTGAATTAATCTGGCTTTTCGGTATGTTTATCTTCCTCGCACTGATGGCTGAAGCCTTCATGGGTTACTTATTACCATGGGGTCAAATGTCATACTGGGGTGCACAGGTTATTGTTAACTTGTTTGGTGCAATTCCATTTGTGGGTGAAGAGCTTTCAATCTGGATTCGTGGTGACTACGTTATCTCTGATGCGACATTGAATCGTTTCTTCGCATTCCACGTTGCAGCTGTACCACTGGTGATTATCGGCTTAGTTGTAGCACACATCATTGCTTTACATGAAGTGGGTTCAAATAATCCAGATGGCGTTGAAATCAAGAAAAACAAAGGTGCTGATGGTATTCCTTTAGATGGTATCCCATTCCACCCTTACTACACGGTTAAAGATATCGTGGGTGTGGTTGTTTTCTTAATGTTCTTTGCGGCGATTATGTTCTTTGGCCCAGAAATGGGGGGTTACTTCCTTGAGCATGCGAACTTCGTTCCTGCTGATCCACTGAAGACGCCTGAGCATATTGCTCCGGTCTGGTACTTTACTCCGTTCTATACCATGTTACGTGCCGTACCTGATCCCTTCCTCGGTGTTGTTGCAATGGGTGCCGGTGTTGTTGTATTAGCATTTTTACCATGGTTGGATCAGAATCCAATTAAATCGGTTCGTTATCGTAGTGCTTTACATAAACTCAACTTAGCTCTTTTTGTTGCTGTTTTTGTTTTCCTGGGTTACTTAGGTGTGAAATCACCAGAGCCTGTATTATCTGAATTAGGTTTACGCTTCTCAGAAGTGTATTTTGTATTCTTCTATGTACTCTGGTTCCACAGTAAATCACGTGATGCTAAATTTAGCTTCATGTCATTAATTGTGTGGGTAGGTTTATTCTCGTTGAATGATGTGGCGAGATATGTAGAAGGTGCAGGGGAACTGATGATGATAGGTTGGTTAATTCCTGCTGTTTATCTTGCTGTTATGTTCCTTGCTCCGTTATATACCAATCTAAATGCTGAGAAAGCAGTACCAGAGAGGGTGACAGGCTAATGAAAAAAACAATACTCGCAATTTTGATGGTTTTACCAACGTTGGCTTCGGCCGCTGGTGGAGCTCATCTTGATAAAGTGGATTATGATTTACACAATAAAGAGTCGCTACAACATGGTGCTAAATTATTTGTAAATTATTGCCTGAGCTGTCACTCAGCAGCCTATCAACGCTATAACCGTATGGCTGAAGATATTGGTTTGACCGAAGCTCAAGTAAAAAGCAACTTAATGTTTGCAGCAGAAAAAACGGGTGAAACCATGACTGTTGCTTTACAAACAGAAGATGCGAAAACAATGTTTGGTACTAAAGTGCCAGACTTATCAGTTATCGCACGTGCTCGTGGTGCAGACTGGTTATACACTTACTTGCGTACTTTCCATACCGACGAATCTCGTCCCTTTGGTGTAAATAATGCGACCTTCAAAGATGTGGGCATGCCACATGTATTGTGGGAACTGGAAGGCATGAAAAAACTCATCAACGCTGATGAGTTACAAAAACATCCGGGTGCTGCGCCAAAGTTCGAAAAAATATCAGATGGTAAAATGTCTGCGGTTGAATATGATAATGCCATGCGCGATCTAACGGCCTTTTTGGTTTACGTAGGTGAACCTGCAAAATTGGTACGTTATGAGTTAGGTGTGTGGGTTATATTCTTCCTTGTTATTCTTTTCCTTGTTGCTTATCCAATGAAGAAAGAATTCTGGAAAGATATTCACTAAACATTAATCCGTACTGCATCTTCCTGAGGGAATATGCAGTTATATTTTGATACGATAGTTTTACAAGTAGGGGGGATTATTCCCCCCATCTTTGTTTTTAAAAGAAATATTTTTGAGGTAACAACATGGCACAAATGGCTAACAAACGTTTAGCAATGACGCTTTATTCAAGTGATACTGATCCTTATTGCCACATGGT
>JAPHTF010000144.1 GCA_026197095.1 Gammaproteobacteria bacterium | reverse complement strand
TTTCACTTATATACTATTTTAAAAAATGAAGGTGCTGCATTTATTGAGAAATGTCGTCACTACTTTTCAGCTAAATATAATAATGAAGAACAATATTACAAAATACGAAAACAATTTAACGAAACAAACGATCACTATAAGCGAGCCATTCTATTTGTTTATTTAAATCGTCACTCTTATTTACTTACCACCTAACTTGACTTACCGACCGACCTAAACTAAAGTCATATTTAATCAGGGATAATCCATAAAATATGATTATAGGAAGGTATGGAAGCATCTAGCAATAAAAAAGCGCCAAAAAACACCAACATCACAGTGGAATCGAGTGATGTTTTAGCGCTTCCTGCAAACCAAATATCTGTTGTATCTAAGGAAACAAAAAGGGGTTGCGGGAGACTCTATAAAGATTCGCTCTCGTTTGAATTGCATGGATGCAAACCCAATAGTTTCTATTATGAGTTACTTGTAACAATTAACGGTCTCGTAGCCACGTCTGCTCTTTATGACTTAAGAGAAAGCATAAATCATATTGCAAGTGACTGTACGATATCGCTTAAAACCCTCAAGTCCACTGCGGCTGAATTAACTACACAACAAATAGTAAATTTATTTATCTCTATAGAAGATTATATTGAGTCAAAAAATATTGAAGATAAATATGGCAAGGCTACAAAAACTGTTAATTGTATTAGGAATAGTAACGGTGTATTAAACAATGGCGACCACATTAAGCATTTAAATTTTAAAACTAGATTCCCTCGCCGTAATAAAGTGCCTCGTAATGTTATATCTGAAATTCCAGACCCCTACTTCTCTGATGACACAGAACTTGCAGATCCAGTATCATTGCTTCGATTCACAACTGAATCCGAGCTTCAACAAAAAATGTTGAGGCATTTCGAAGCAAGAAATAAAAGATTAATAAGTTTATACACTTCGGCAATTACTGATTATCTAGAATGGAAAGAATTGATTGTTAAACTAAAACAACAGCCCTCTGCATTCACAAATGATGAAATTGATGGCATATCTCATTATCAAGAAAAAGCAAGAGCTATATTAAAGAAGGAAAATCTAGAAGAACAATTGAAAGCATACTTACATATAATTGATAAACATAAACTATATAAGATCGGTAAGCTGAATGAATTTAAAGAAAATAAACTTGCTTTCCACGGGTTATTTGATGATCTATTAAATGACAAGTATCCATTAATAAAACGCTATCGAACATCCCCATTCTCTACTGGCGCATTATATTGTGATTACTATCTTCCTCCTTATGTTCTTTATGCAATGCAACGTTTGTTTCAATTATGGTTCGCTTACAACAGTGATACAGTAAAGCAAACACTAATCGAAGACCTGCATATTAAGGCAGGTGAAAGATATATTAAAATATCACCAACAAAACATAAGACCTCAGACCAGCAAGTTAGAGAGATAGATAAGAAAAAAGAACCATTTAAAACAATGGTGATTAATTTAATCGTATCGCATTACAAGAATGTAAATAAGTATAGCTCTAGAAAGCATAATAGTATTTGGTCTGGTTTAGCTTCACCAGGTGGAGCAGCCGATTTACTTGATTCAGCGCATGTTCATAAAAGATTCTTGAAAGAAAATAACCACCCGTACTTTACTGTTGAACAAATTAGAGACCAAATATTATGTACAGCGCTGGTTAAAGAAGGAAACCCATTTGAAGCAATGAAGCTAGCAGGACACAAATCATTGCAAACATTAAATAATTATACAAATCAAACTGTAATTAAAATAGCTAGCGAAGCTAATATTCACGAATTCCAACAACAGCTCAACAATTCAATTCTTTGGGCAACAAAGCGCGATAACAAAATTACTTCGACTAAAGAAGACATAAACAAAAAACTATTGTTTCCAGTAAGCGATAGCGGATATGAAAATGACATACCAGAGGTTGATGAATGGATAGATGCAGTAAAAAACAATAAAAGTAAAACCATTACATTAACAGATGAGCGTATTGAATGGTGTTTACGGCAACACTTATATTACACAGAGAGGTGGGAAAGCATTAATAGAGCTAACCCTGAAAGATTTAAAGTCGTTCATTTACCCAGAATAATCTTTACAAGCGCATTACAAAAAGTGATAAAGGAAAAAAAGCCACGTAATTATAAACAAGCAATGGACAGTATTTTATCAAGTGGAGGTATATAAATATGGTTAAGGTTGCCAACAAAGAAATTCAACACAAAACCTCTCAGGTAAAAGTTAAGGGTTCAGTACATCGTAGCCGAGCAAAACAGCCCTCCGCAAATCTTGATTCAATAAAAAAGCACTGGAGATACGTGAGTGATGAAAACAATATAATCATTATTAATCGCGCAGAATCAAGTACAGATAAACCAAAGCTAACACACATAGATCTTAGCAAGAGATTTGTCATAGCCCCAAACGTAGAATATAAAGATGGGGAATTACCAAAACTAGTCCCACTTACCACATACCCTCATTTGTGTGATGTATTACGTGCGTACACAATCGAACTAACTAATAAGCACGGTAACGCAAAAAATACTGCAAGTGCGTTAATTGTTAGAAATATATATAACGCAATAAGGTTTATACATTTTATTTCTGCTAGAGGAAAGTATTACCTAGAGGACGTTACACGAACAGATTTAGATGCATTTTTAGAATCAGCTCATAGTGGTTGGTATTCAATTCTAAATATGAATGAAAAGTATAACACTCTTATTGCGAGCGCAAAAAATGACATAAATATAACAAAATCAATTACGACCAAGGCTGGGAATGTCTTAACTATCAGTAATGATGCAATTAGAGAGTATTTTGGCTTTGATGTTAGGACACTACCAAAACCAAAGAAATCTTACGATTTATTTATTAAGCAAACAGGTTCAAATAAGGATAAGACAAACAGAGGATTTACTTCTGATAAAGAAATACAAATATCAGAATCAGCTGTTGAATCAATACTTACTACAGTTAATGGATTAAGAGAACTTCCTGATGATGTAGATCGATTATCATTTTTACCATTCCATGATGTTCCTGGTATCGCAAAAAATGTTTCTCTAAAATCAGAAGGACGCACAGAAAACATATCACTAGACGACACAGTTAAGATTCTTGATACTTCTCTTAAATGGATGTATGACTATTCACCATTTCTTTTTGATATTCTTGATAAATTAAAAGAAAAGTCTATAGAACTTAATAAGCGCGATAATCTTACTTTTTCATACAGAACAGAATCTCTGGGTATTTTTTTCAGAACATTATGGAGCGCTTCGCCTCTCAAAGATATGTTAACAGAATTAAATGTGGACGCACTTAATACTAGTAAGAAGCATGGTGTAACCAGCTTTAAACAACTAATATTAACACTGCAAACATCTTGCTTCATTGCTGTAGCTATAAATAACGCAAGACGTAGAAATGAAATAATAGGTGAGAATAAAAAATACGGATTATATTATGGTTGTATAAATACACAAAAAAACGACGTATTGAGTTATAGCAAAATTGATATTTATATTGAAAAAACAGTACAAGAATATTGTCAGTTCTGGACTAATGACTTAACTGTTGATGCAGTTAAAATTCTTGAAAAACTTTACTTATCGTATCTTCCAGAAAAAAACTCCTTTGAACAGATTAAAGAAAGATCAATTAAATCATCACGAAATATAAAGCTTTTTCAAATAAAAAACATTACTCCAGATGCTTTTAATAATGACTATTCTCCATATGTATACTCTGATCATTGTAAATTATTTTTTAAAATGGCCAATGTAAACAAGAAAGTTCTTGAGGGGAAAGCCCATCCATTCAGAAGAATATTTTCGTTAATATATCATTATAGATTCAAGAATCAAAAATTACATGCCTTATCACATCATCTAAGACACACAGATTATGAGATGACTCGTGTTTATATCACTGATCCAGAGATGCGTTCTAGTGCTGAAAGAATTGAAAAATTATATAAATTATCATTTAGAGAAAATGAAGTTATGGACTCTATAAATAGCCAGGTACAGCATGAGCTAGCAATAGATTTAGTTTCTGACGTTCTTAATGGTGATGCCGCTGGTGGATTTACTAAACGTATAAAGCGGTTACATAACCTGCTTCTTAATAGAACGAAAGCAGTTAAAGAGAACAAACGATATAAGCAGCTAGACAGAAAAGAACAAACTGAGATACTTACAGACAGTATCGAACGGCATAATAACAACCCTAACTCACGACTTCATGGAGTATGCTGGGCAGAAAATAAACATAAAGGAGCATGTCGTAACGATACAACAAATGAACTTGAGAGACACAATACAACACCTGAACTATGTGCTACATGTGCATATCATCAGTACACAGAAGAATATATTGAAAACTTAGAAGATGACTATAATAGTCTGTTGAAAATAACAAATGACTACAGTAAGCCGCAAGCACAAAGACTTGGGGCAAAGAAAGCTTCAGACAACCTTAAAGCATTAATTGAACTTGAGAAACAATTAATCGAAAAGGCTGAATCAGTATGAGCAATAGAAAAGTAACAAAACTAAAACACAAGAATTCTCCTCAACCCGAAGAAGTTAGAGCTAAAAATATTATAGTGACGAAAATTAACATTTTAAATAACTGGATAAAGGAAGGTATACCTTCAAAAAAAGATGAGGGAAACAATTATTCAAGAGATATAAATGGAGAAGTGATAATAGATTACTACCCTTCATCAATACAGCAGTTTTTAAAATGGAATGGTACACAAAACTGCATACAAGTTAAAAAGCAGATGGAAGATAAATACGGTGAAATCAGAGGAACAGGAAGAGCTACGCTTGAAAGATACGATAATCTTTATGAACAAGTACAGCAATTAATCGTTTTATTAAAGCAAAGTGAAAAAAAACAAAAAGCTGTTGAGAATAAAACGTCAAAGATAGAACAATTGAACGCAGATGTAGATATGCAAATAAAAGCAAGGGAGTTGAGTGAAATACAACACAGGCAATTAACACAGATAATCAACTCGTTAAGAGAAAAATTAAACGATGAAATTAAAGCGCATAATAGTACGAAAAAACTTTGGGCTTCAGAGGTTAGATCCAAAGATGAAGAAATCACTTCATTAAACATCGAAAATAGAAAACTTACTTCTTCTCTCGCAAAAGTAACGCCAATTAAAAAGGTTGGTAAGTGATGAGTGAATCCAGAATAAGCGACCAAGAAAAAGCAGCCAAAGCCAATGAAACGCTTCGTAATTGGATAGAAAAAACTAAGCTTGAAAAGGTTCCAAAAAATCAATTTGGTAGAGCAAATCGCGGAAAGATATTAACAGAATTAGGTATTCGTGGAAGCAAAGATCAGCAAGGTATTAAGGATGCGTTCTCTGAATTAGATGAATCTCTTATTGGTATCCCTGCAACTAAAAACTCAACCAATAATGATGACGAAGTAAAATCATTGAAACGAAGAATTAATGAGTTAGAAAAAAAGTTAACTCTAATTACAATCGAGCTAAATCAATTCAAGAAGCATGATAAATTAATTGAGCATCTAATTAATACTGGAGCAATAATTAGATGAATAATCATGCAATAAACTCATTTGGAATGATCGATAAAATCATATCGAAAAAAGGCGGTGGTGTAATATTTTTATGGATTAATCCAGATAAAAATATACCGCAAGCTGTAAAAGTTCCATATAACATTTTACCATGTTTACCAGTACGAGGTGAAATTTGGCATGTAAGTGGGAATATTTATGATAGTAAATGGGGCGAACAGATATTAGCTAGCGAAATTACAAGAGGTCTTCCATCAGGTGATACGTTTCAAATAAATTTGGCTAACAACCCAAAGTACGCTGGTATAAGTAAAGGCAGATCAAAAAGGTTATGGAACACATTTGGAGAAGATATATTTTCTGTATTAGACGACAATAACGTTGACCTTATTGTAACTAAAACAAATATTCCTAGATTAGTTATTGAGAACTTATGTGAAACTTGGGCTAAATATAAATGCGAAACAGAAGTTGTAAAATGGTTGCACGATTATAAAATACCAACTCGTTTATCATTTAAAATCATTGATTACTATGGCGAAGATGCTATCGATCTTTTAACTGAAAACCCGTTTAGATTATTAGCTTTCACCAATTGGAGAACAGCTGATAATGCTGCAAAATTACTTGGTGTTGCTGACAATGATAAAAGAAGACTTATAGCAGCTGTAGAAGCCAAGCTTTATGAAATATGGGGGAAGAAAGGTCACACAACAATTAAACACAAATCTCTATGTAACGAAATAAAAAGAAAGCTAAAGCCATGCATTAATTTTAATGCAGACCAAATTATA
Source organism: Gammaproteobacteria bacterium (assembly GCA_026197095.1). Taxonomy (GTDB): domain Bacteria; phylum Pseudomonadota; class Gammaproteobacteria; order UBA6429; family Thiohalophilaceae; genus JAGLTQ01. Next base: position 4,249 of record JAPHTF010000144.1, on the reverse strand, counting down.
AATGACGCAATCAATGCTAATATTATAATTGAAATACGTAAGAATATGTACCAACATCTAGGGGCTAATGCGCTCGAAGCATATATCAAAGATTTTATAGGAAACACTGCATTCACATTAGAATTATTCAGAAAGTTTGATATTAAAAGACTTCGTAATTTCGAAAAAAACAAATCAATAGAAAGTGGGAAATCTTTTCAATTAGCTACTGAACAAGTAGATGCAGTAAAGACTGTATTAAATAATTCTTTTGCTTGCATAACAGGTGGTGCAGGAGTTGGAAAGACAACAATTCTTGAAGCAATATATGATCAAATAAACGAACCTGAATCTATCATTCAATGTGCCTTAACAGGACGCGCTCAACGTCGTATGACTGAAGCTACTGGATATCCAGCAATGACTATTGCCTGCCTTCTTAATAAAGCAGAAAGTAATTCAATAAATGAAGGAAGTATAATTGTTATTGATGAGAGCTCAATGTTAGATGTCACATTATTCGTTAAATTACTACGCACTCTTCCGAGCACAATATATCTTTACTTAATTGGTGACGCTCACCAATTACCTCCCATTGGCCCAGGACTTGTTTTTCATTTATGCGTTAAAAGTAAAACCATTCCTGTTGTTGAATTAACACAGATACACAGAGCATCTGAGACAACTGGGATACCACAAGCATCTCAAATGATTCGTAATCAGAAAATACCAAAGCTCGACAATTTTATCGGATTAAAAAATAAAGATGTTGGATTGTCCTTTATAGAAACAAACAATGATGAATTACAGCAAAACGAAATACTTAGTTGTTATCGAGAAATGATCGAGAATGGTGAAGTTCAAATACTTGCATATCGAAATAGTCTTTCTGACAAAATCAACATTACATTACATAATGAAAAAATTGAATGCATGCGTTCTAATAATATCATTCCTCACATTACAGGTGGACGTTACCCAATAGCAGAGAAAGAACCAATCATATGGTTAAACATTAACGATTATAATCGTAATTTATATAATGGTTCAATGGGAACATTAGTAGAAGTATTTGGTAACCCAATAATTGAAATAACTGAAGAAGGTAATGAAGTTGAATACATAGCTTCAGCTGATTTTGATAGTTCTGGTTTGGTAATGTTAACTGAGGACGACTTTTCAAATATAAAGCTCTCATATTCGGTTACCTGCCACAAAGCCCAAGGCTCACAATGGGAAAGAGTTATAGTTGCAATAGAAGATGCAAAAAATATTGATAACAGCTGGATATATACAGCTGTAACGAGAACACAGAAACAAGCAGTGTGTATTGGAGACTTTTCAATATTTAAAAGAATAGTTTGCTCAGAACCAAGTGCGTTCTCTCGCTGTGTTGGTCTAGAGTTATGAAAAAGTATCACCCTATATTGATGTCATGGATTCCATTAAAAAATGGACTTGAACATAAAGTTCCTTATTTGCGTGATCATTTTTTAAATCCAATAGAAAGTATGTTTCAATTTTTTATTGCTATATCTGAATGGAAATACACGTACACAAAAAACAACGATCGTATTCAATCTTACAAGTCATTTGTTGATATATATGCTTATGCCCTTAAATCTTTTGTTGAATATCTTGCGTATAAGAATATCTCATGGGATGAAGTAACATCTGAACATTTGGACGAATTTTACGATTGGGAAATACCAAGAATAATGATGCGATCAGCAACAAAACATAATGAGAAAGCTGCCAAGAGAACATGCAATAGAAAACTAACTGCTATTTATCAATTTTATGGTTGGGCGCATTCTTTTGCAAAGCTATTACCTTATGGATATGTGGGAGAAAATGGAAATATTAAAACTACAATACCACTTGCGTACGAAGAAGGATTACTTAAAGGACCTTTATTCAAAGTTTCCAATAAACTATATCCTAAAATCTCAATCGGTCTATACCCATTAATAAGAACGCATGTTGGCGAACCAATCGGAGATTATTGTGCGACTGATAAAGATATTGAGATGATTGTTGATTATTTTATCGATAACAGTGCAAACGATTATGTATCAGCTAGAAACATATTAATTATTAGCATAATTGATTCTATTGGATTAAGAAGCAACTCAATCTCAAGCTTAACTATTAAACAGTTTAGTTGCGACATATTAGAGCAATGTGAAGACGAAACTATTGATATTATCCCTTCATCACAAAAATTTGGGTATAACAATTCATTTCCATTTCCAACTTTTCTTATTTCACAAATACTAGACTTTATTGAAAATGATCGTGCTGAGTTAATGAGAACATTAGGTCTTAATGAATTAAAAGTAAAACATGCTCTATTTCTAACTCAAGATGGCAATACTCTTACGCCAAAACGAATTAGTGAGATTATTGCAAAAGGATTCCAAGCAATTGGACACAAGCCTGGTAAGGGTGCAGCAGCGCATAGCGGAAGAAGAAAAAGAGCTAAAGACGTTACCTATGAAGAACTTGCATGGAGAGCAAGATCTGGTATGCCTATTGATCCTGTTACAGTTAGCCAAACAGTTGCAACTAATCTCGGGCAAAAAGATTTTAATTCCGCAGCACTTTACCATAAAGCATCACATAAAATGCGAGAAGAAAATCTTGAGACAAAATTAGCGAGACAAAATGCAGAGCTTATTGGTGAATTAAATGAACTTAAGCGTGAGAAAGCTTATCTTGAATCTCTTCTGAGAAAGGCAAATAAATAATAATGAATAAAACATCAAATAAAACCCAGCATGTACGAGCACCATTAAAATGGCCAGGTGGCAAATATAAGCTGTTAGACAGAGTGTATAAAACACTTACTCCAGGGAAACGTTTAATTGAACCTTTCGCTGGAAGTTGTGTTGTATCACTAAATGCTCCTTATCAAAGATTTTTAATTAACGACAAGAATACGGATGTGATTAATTTCTACAAATGTATAAAAAATGATAAGAATGAGTTTATAGAATATGCTAAAAAGTATTTTAATGAAAAATATAATAATAAAGATGAATATTATTTTTTACGTGATGAATTTAATTCAACAACAGATATTATTTATAAATCTGCGATCCTCTTGTATATTAGCCGCCACGGGTACAATGGATTATTAAGGTATAATTTATCAGGACAGGTAAATGTACCTATGGGGCAATACAAGAAACCTTATTTTCCAGAAAAGGAAATGCAAAAATTTATTCAATTATCAAAAAAATCATCTTTCCAAAATAAAGATTTTGAATTAATTATGCGTAAAGCAGAGAAAGGAGATGTTGTTTATTGTGATCCTCCTTATGTTCCTTTATCCACAACTGCAAATTTTACAACCTACTCCTCTGGAGGTTTTAATAACCATGATCAGGAAAGACTGGTAAGGGTTGCTGAAGAAATATCTGCAAAAGGGGTTAATGTTTTAATATCAAACCATGCTACTTCCTATACACGAAAATTGTATTCAAATGCGCAACGTAGTGAATTTTTAGTAAGACGTATGATTAGCTGTAATGGAAAAAATAGAAATAATGTTAGAGAAATATTAGCAAGCTACCCCGCTAGAGGTGCAACAAAATGATAATGGATATACAAGAGCCAGCGCAGCATACAGTTTACTAAGGCAATGTTAAAAAATTATACAGCTACTAGCATTGAAAAAATCTTGGAGTTGACAGGAAAACCTTAGGTGTAGTAGCTCATATCTAATCTTACATATTTGAATATAAGTTCATACCAAATCGTACAGTAAATTAAAATTGTACAGATTCATAAAAATAGCGGCCATTGAAATTACCATTTTAACAGGCAGCAACCGGCCATTAACTGACATTCGTATCATATTTAATTTTCATACATTTAAGCTGTAAGCAGACGTTCATTTTTTCTTATGAGGGATGTTTGAGTGTGACTAATTAATTCTTCTCTTGTGGATTGAATGTTATATTAAGCTCTTCATCGGTGGCATTAAATAATTCATCCGCAGCTTTACGTGATTGTTGCGATGTAATAATTTTGTACAGGCTATCTAATTTTCTTTCAACTTGCGACAATTCCGACTCCGCTTTTGTACCTTTATCAGTATCTTTGGACTTTTTCATACACTCACCTAAAATAATTAATACTTATTTACCATCAAAGTGATATTTATCATAATGCTCTCTAATTTAGCACATAACCTGGTCATTTATCGTCTGTTGTCGCAGCCAGTAGCGGACATTCATTACCTAACGTCCGGAAAATTGTCCGA
>JAPHTF010000102.1 GCA_026197095.1 Gammaproteobacteria bacterium | reverse complement strand
TAATGCCTTGCACGCCGATTTCAGATAATGCTTCACGCACATCATCGAGCTTGAAAGGTTTGATAATAGCCATTACCAATTTCATCATTACGCTCCTTACATTTACTTTTATAATAAAAGCCTGCTACAGGATGTAGCAGGCCATGTTGTTATTAAAATTCAGATTAAAGATCGAAGCTCTGGCTCCAGGAAACTGAAACGCGTGGGTCACCCGCATTACCTGTTTGATCGGTGTCATCGTATGCGAAAGTGAAATCACCTTTACTTAAGCTAACTTGCATGTGTGAGTAATCAGAAGTACCACCAGCAGCTTCATCAATATCGTAATCACCATAAGTAATACCTAAAGTCAGACCTTCCTTGACTTCAAATTCAGCACCTACATACATGTAAACATCATCTTCATAAGCACCACCGGCTTCTTTGCTCATAGTTAAAGCAACACCCGCAGAGAACATTTTATACACTGCATTTACATACAGTTCATCAAAGTCCAACTGTACTGCTGCACCTACTGGGTACATGTACTTGATATAACCCACGTCTAGATCAACAGGGCCCGCTTTAAAACCGTAACCCGCATAAATATCCTGCTCGTATTGACCACCATCAAGGTTTGAAGCCCAGGTACCTACATAAAAACCAGAGCCATGTGCATAATCGATACCACCAGAAACAGCAGAACGATCATTAGATTGAGTAACACCACGCCAGATGTAGTTAGAAGTCACGCCCACGTTTGCAGTTAAAGGTGATTCCGCCAGAACAACACCTGAACCAGCCGTTGAAGCTGAAGCCAATAAAGATGCCGCAATAATTTTGTGTAATTTTTTCATTTTTACTCTTCCTCAAGGTTGTGCTTTGTAATTTGTTATTTCCCTTATTGCACGGGCTATGCCAATAAATAAACTTTATTATTAACAATGACTTACAAGAGATAAGCACTAGAAATGCACAATCTTTGTGCACCATGATGAATACGAATCACACTTAACGCACCGATCTGGTGCGATTTATCAAGCTGAGGAAATGAAGGAACTAGCAAATAAAATGGCATAAAAAAGCCCGCTAATAAGCGGGCTTTAAGATTAAATCTCTGTGGCTATACAATTAAAGATCAAACGATTTTCCGATTGTGACTAAAAATTCCATTTCATCTCCCAGGCTTTCATATGTCAGACTCACTGCCGTATCAAAACCATTTACCTTTTTCTTTAACGTTGCACTGGCATCGAAATAGTCCTTGGCAAAATCTCTTGATGTATGACCAACGTGAAGATCAAGATCGATATCGTTAAGCACAACAAAGCTGGCCCCACCATCCAGGTAAGTGTAATCACCATTTGTTGGCTGGTTGTCATCATCGCCAATATATAGCTTTAAATAAGCCGTTTCATAAGTAATACCGCCAAAAATTTCTAACTGACCTTTGACATTATTTGCGCCCTGGTATTCATACTTAATCACCCCAGCATCCCAGCCAAACTTACTTTGTGCGCCAAAACTGCCTTTCCAGCCACCAAATATGTCTGTCTCAAGACCATCCTCGCCGCCACGGCCCTGATCAAACATTGAGACAAAAGCACCTGCATACCAGCCGCTATCTTTCGATTGCGCTATATCATAGCTGGCCTGCAATGCCATATTATCGTTCGACATAGATTGCCCGCGGAAAATGTAATTACTGGTTAGTGCTACATTCGCTGAGCTTTCTACTGCATTTGAACTTGTCACTGGTAAAATTAATGCTGCTGCAAGCACCATTACTGCAAGTCGTTGTTTACTCATTTTTCTCACCCCAATTGATTTGGTACTTCATTATTTTGTGAAATTTTAACAACTATTAATAAAGAAAATACACAAATCGTCACAAATTAATCTAATTTATGTAAAATAGCGGCCTGTCTTAATCAAACTCAGAAGTCTCATAATGCAAATACCTGAAATCGATAAACTCATTCAATCTGTTATAGAAAATATACCGGGTAAAGCCGGGCCATTTGGTGAAGAGTTGCAAAACTATTTACAGCAAGCGCTTTCATCTGCACTTAAAAAAATGGATCTTGTTACCCGACATGAGTTTGATATTCAAAGCGCGGTACTGCAACGCACCCGCGAAAAAGTCGAAAAGATGGAAGAAATGATTAAACAAATGGAATCTCGTTTATTAAATAAATAAGAATAAAATATTATGCCCAGATATTTTTATAAATACCTGGACACATATTTACATAAAGAAATATTGATTAAATAGCGTCACCTAAATGCGCACCATCAGCAGGATGTTTTAGCCAGAGGCTCACATCACTACCCAACGCTTTAACTGTACGACCTAAAACAGAACAAGACCCTTTAAATCCAGCCCATGCTCCACCACCTGAAAGACGTGCCGCGGTGAAACCTGCTTGTCTTTTACCATTTTCGTATAACTCACCTTTAATTCGGGTAAATTTTCGATGGCCAATAAAAGCATTGCCCTGGCTAATCGCATCTGTAATTTGTACGATTAATGTTTTGCCTTTTGCTTTACTGCTGACACGATTTTGACGAATAACACCAATTCCTTCACCTACAGCATATGCATGAATGAATTCCGACAACTGTGAGTCCAGGCTACACTCATTTTTTATGTTTGCAGCAATCACCGAGCCTTTTTTATAAGGGATAAGTGAGCTTACTTTTATTGCTGTCGCGGGATTGACTGTCATTGTTGATGTTTTTGGATCACTTACACCACACCCGATAACAAATACGGCTAGCAATGCACTAATTACAACGTGCTTCATTATTTTCTCCTTAAATATAATATTATTATTCCGGTAAATAAGTATATCGACTATCGCTTTACAAATCTTATACTTTTCACCTCATTCTTGTAGGCAAGTTTTAAAAAGGGTACAGTCATAACGACTAATAACTCAGCGGATTGAGTCTTTAAAAAAAGGTAAGGAAACCATGTCTCTTGCAACTGTCTATTCACGTGCCCAGGTTGGAATCAACGCCCCTCAAGTCACTATCGAAGTTCATTTATCAAATGGTTTACCCAGCTTATCTATTGTTGGTTTAGCCGATGTGGAAGTTAAAGAAAGTAAAGACCGGGTACGCGCGGCGCTTATTAATAGCCATTTTGATTTCCCTGCCAGGCGTATCACCATTAATCTTGCACCTGCCGATTTGCCTAAAGAAGGCAGTCGATTTGATTTGCCTATTGCTATTGGCATTCTTGCTGCTTCCGGACAAATACCGCTTGATAAAATCAACAAATTTGAATTTATTGGTGAGCTGGCGTTAAGTGGAGAGTTGCGCGAGATTCGTGGCGTATTGCCCGCCGCGGTTCAATGCCGGGATCAAAAAAGAAAACTGGTTTTACCACAACACAATGCCGATGAAGCCACATTAGTGAGTAAACTTGAAATTGTGCCTTGCTCTCATCTATTAGAAGTTTGCGCAAAATTAAATGGCCAGCAAGATTTTATACCTCATAACTTAGCTCATGCAGCCACGAATGAAAAAAATCCTGGCTTACATGATTCTGTTATTGATGATCTTTCTGATGTTGTTGGCCAACGGCATGCTAAACGTGCAATTGAAATTGCCGCAGCCGGCGGCCACAATTTAATTTTACTCGGTCCCCCTGGTACAGGGAAAACGATGTTAGCAACGCGTTTACCTGGAATATTACCTTCTATGACTGAAGATGAAGCACTGGAAAGTGCCGCGATTCAATCCATTAGCGCGCAAGGGTTTAAGTTAATCAACTGGAAGAAACGTGTGTTTCGTGCGCCTCATCATACTGCTTCTGGTGTTGCACTTGTAGGAGGAGGCAGTCATCCGCAACCGGGTGAAATATCGTTAGCGCATAATGGTGTTTTATTTTTAGACGAGCTGCCTGAATTTGATCGGCGCGTATTAGAAGTCTTACGTGAACCACTTGAATCAGGACGCATTGTCATTTCTCGTGCAACCCGGCAAGCTGAATTTCCCGCGCGTTTTCAACTTATTGCCGCAATGAATCCCTGTCCATGTGGTTACTTAAGTCATCCTAATGGACGCTGCCATTGTAGTGCGGATCAAGTGCAACGCTATCGTTCGCGTATCTCTGGTCCGTTACTCGATCGTATCGACATGCATATTGAAGTGCCGCCTGTCCCCCTTAAAGACATACAGGCCAGTGCAACAACAGAAGAATCAAGTCATATGGTACGTGAGCGAGTGGTTAAGGCACACCACCGCCAGCTACAACGAAATAAACATGCAAATGCTCAAATGAATACGCAAGACATCAAACGCTTTTGTCAACTCGATAAATCGGCCGCCGCATTGTTAGAGCAGGCGGTTACACGATTAGGTCTCTCCGCCCGTTCTCATAACCGTATTTTAAAAGTGGCTCGCACGATTGCAGACTTAAACGATGAAGAGAACATTTCCAATGCTCACATCAGCGAAGCCATTGGCTATCGCCGGCTTGATCGTGGTTTTACAAGCTTCTGATGTTTAAAACAGGTTTAGTAACCGCCCGCTTTTCCATCATTCAAATCACCGTTACCATCAAAAAACATCCATAGCAGTCTTGCCATCATCTCTGGTGCAATGACAGTATGGCGATTATTTGAATCCATCATTCCCTGGCGTAATGCGGAACGGGTTTCACTATTGCCTGTAAGATCAAAAATGATATCAACCTCTTCGCCCAGTTTGACAACATCAGCGGCGTTCTCAAAAAACTTCACTCCACTTTGCTGAAAACCTAAGGCAACCGCCGACTCTTTGTCGTGGTGAGCAACGGCAACTATCTCTACATCTTTTTTACCTTCCTGAATAATTTCTAAAAAATGTTCCGCAAAGTCCTGACCAACTGAACCTAAGCCTAATAATGCAACCTTAATTTTATAACCCATGTAGCAGCACCCCTTTAAGTTAAAAAGTACATTTATTATTAATTCTGAATACAAGTTATCGACCTGTGCAAATTAATGTTTAGTTTTTAACCTCTTAATTGCAAATAAAATGCGCCAAATACCTCGCTATATTACTAATTAATGAAATAGCTGTTATTTAGTTGATAGCAACGGAAACGGTGATGAGTCGCCCCCATCTCCTCATTATCAAAAATGTCAACATCGACCTTACGCCCACTTCATCATAGAATAGCCACTCGTTTTCATCGCTCAATTACAGGCCACTTTTCTTTCGTGAAATTAAATCCTCAGCAACATTCTGCCGTTAAATATATTGATGGCCCCTGTCTTGTTTTAGCGGGTGCCGGTAGTGGCAAAACGGGTGTCATCACTCAAAAGATTGCCTACCTGATTGAGCAATGTGAAATCAAGCCACACAATATTGCCGCTGTTACATTTACCAATAAATCTGCACGCGAAATGCAAAACCGTGTTGCCAAACTATTAGGTAAGGATAAAAGCAAAGGTTTACGCGTCTCGACCTTTCATACTCTCGGCCTTGATATCATTCGCAAAGAACTCGATAACCTGCCTTATAAAAAAGGCTTTTCCATTTATGATAATCAGGATTCTTTAGCCTTAATCAAAGAACTCATGAAGCGTGCGTTTTCTGATCCTGATGGTCAAACTGATCGTATTCTCTGGCAAATTTCACGTTGGAAAAATGCCTTTGTTTTGCCTGAGCAAGCATTACAGGAAGCTAATGCTGATGCTTTCTTAACCGTCTCAGCAAAGGTATATGAACAATATAATCATCACTTACGTACTTACAACGCGGTTGATTTTGATGATCTCATTATGATTCCTGTTTTATTGTTTCGTGATCACGCAGAAGTCAAAGAACGCTGGCAAAATACCATTCGCTATCTATTAGTTGATGAGTATCAGGACACTAATGCAACACAATACGAATTAGTGAAACTTATTGTGGGGCAGCGCGCTAATCTCACAGTTGTCGGTGATGATGATCAATCCGTTTATTCATGGCGTGGTGCGCAACCTGAAAATCTTGAATTATTAAAAGACGATTTTCCCATGCTTAATGTGATTAAGCTTGAACAAAACTACCGTTCGACCGGCTGTATCTTACAGGCCGCAAATAGCCTCATTGCAAACAACCCTCATATTTTTGAAAAAAATCTTTGGAGTGATTTAGGTTTTGGCCAACCTATTCGTGTTTTACGCACACGACATGAAGATGATGAAGCTGAACAAGTTGTTGCTGAACTTAACCATCACCAGTTTGTAAACCGTACACCGCATAAAGACTACGCTATTTTATACCGTGGTAATCATCAGTCCCGCGTATTCGAACGCATGTTACGTGAAAATAATATTCCCTATTATTTAAGTGGCGGCATGTCATTTTTTGCTTATAGCGAAATAAAAGACATCATGTCTTATCTTCGTCTTATTGCTAATCCGGATGACGATAATGCTTTCCTGCGCATTGCCAATGTGCCGCGCCGTGAAATCGGGCCAACGAGCCTGGAAAAGCTGAGTAACTTCTCAAATAAATATGGGCATAGTTTATTTTCTTCCTGCTTTGATCAATTTTTACGTGAAAGTATTGGCAATCGTGCAAGCGCAAACTTATCTGCTTTTGCTAACTGGATTAAAGACTATAGCTTACGTTGCGAATCAGAAAGCCCTGTTACTGTCGTTAAAGAACTCATTGCGGATATTGATTATGAACGCTGGCTAACAGACACGAGTAAAGATGAAGCCGATGCAAACCGCCGTATGGATAATGTACTTGAGTTAATTAACTGGCTAGAACGGTTAGCGGCTAAAGATTCTGAAGCTGATCTCGCAACCCTGGTGGCTAAGCTCACCTTATTAGATACGCTGGATCGTGATAACGAAGATAACGATGAAAATAAAGTTCATCTTATGACATTACATGCTTCTAAAGGACTCGAGTTTCCTCATGTTTACCTGGTCGGCGTTGAAGAAGAATGTTTGCCACACCGTAACTCTATTGAAGAAGATAATATTGAAGAAGAACGTCGACTTGCTTATGTAGGCATCACCCGTGCGCGCAAAACACTCACCATTAGTTTTGCTTCAAAACGTAAACGCTATGGTGAAGTGATTGAGTGCGAGCCCAGCCGTTTTCTCGATGAGCTGCCACAAGAATTATTGCAGTGGAGCGGGGCAGGAATTGAATTACCCGAGGAAGAAAAAAAGGCACGTGGTAATGCCAGCCTTGCAGGGTTAAAAAGTATGTTGGCGAATAGCTAATCGACTTAACTGGTCATTGCGAGCGAAGCGTGCCAATCTCAAGCTACAGAGCCGCAAATAAGAGATTGCCACGCTCACATTGTTTCCTCGCAATGACGGTAATAACTAAACATTTTCACCAGGCACAAAAAAGCCGGTTTTAAAACCGGCTTTTTTAATTATGCATGTCGGGCTGAAGCCCAACCTACAAAAGCTATTTACTACCATCAACCATATATTTAACAGCGGCTTTAACTGCATCATCACTTAAGCTTGCATTACCGCCTTTAGGTGGCATGCCTTTGAAGCCGTTAATTGCGTGGTCAAATAATGTATCGTTACCTTGAGCAATACGTGCTTTCCAGGCTCCGTTATCTCCAAGTTTAGGTGCACCTGCGGCGCCAGTACCATGACAAGCTGCGCATGATGCCGAGTAAGTTCCTTTACCATCAGCGCCTGATGAAGCAACAGCAACCGGTGCTGTACCAACATTAACTTCGCCATAGGGTTTAATCCGATCAATTACCGCTTTCTCAACCATTTGATCGACACCATCATCAGCTTTTTTCGCACCAGCAACAATTTGGGCAAGAATTACTATTACGATAAAAAAACCTACCAACGCACCCACTACTACCATTAGCATTTTTAAAACATTACGATCTTCTTGGTCAGTCACAATATTCCCCTCACTGTTTCAACCTGACTACTTATATAAAAGACAATATAAAGACAGGTGAAAATAAACGATTTTGCCAAGCACCAGTCTTCTTGCTCAGCATCCAAAAATTTGGCGAGAGTATAGCGAGAAAGCCATAGCTGAGCCAGTAGATTACACACCGACGACAAGTCTTAATTATTCTCTACTACTTCAAATAATATATTTTGCAGCAATTTAGCTTATTTTCACTTCAAATCTCATCAAGTTAAGCTCCCTTGGCTATGCTCTTCTGGAGCGCATCACTCCTAAAGATAATCCAGATTAAGCACCTCTTTGCTTACATTGAGTATGTAATCCAGGTAAGTTTGCGCCACTAATGAAAGCTTTTTACCCTTCAAGTGCACGGCATACCAGCGCCGCCTGATAGGAAATCCTTTCACATCCAGCAACACCAACTTACCGGCATCACGCTCAAGTGCAATACTGTAAAGAGACAATACCGCGATGCCTAAACCAGCCACGACGCCCTGTTTAATCGCTTCACTACTGCCCAGCTCCATATAGGGGTCCATCTTAAGCCCTTCTTTTTCCATCATGCCATCAAAAACTAAACGCGTTCCCGAGCCCGCTTCGCGCACAAGAAAACGCTCGTTCATCAATTCTTTTAATTTAATATTTTTTTTATTTGCTAACGGGTGATTCGCTGAAGCCACAATACAAATGATATTCTCAAGAAAAGGATAACTTTCTACATTCAGCTCTTCAGGGATTGCGCCCATTACAACAAAATCGTCTTCATTATTTTTTAGCCGCTCTACCACGTTAGCACGGTTAGAGAATTTCAATTTGGGCTCTACATCTGGATAATGCTGCAAAAAGGAACCCAGTAAATGCGGCATGAAATACTTTGAAGTTGTCACAACAGCAAGCTGTAAAGGCCCTTTAACCTCACCTTTTAGTTCTTCTACTGTTCTATTTAGCTCTGCTACCCGGTTGAGAATATCGATACTCGCCTGGTACATGGCTTTACCCGCCGTAGTGGTGAAAATTTTCTTGCCCACAAGCTCAAAAAGCGGCAGTCCCACTTGCTCTTCAAGACGTTTAATCTGAATAGAAACAGCAGGTTGGGTGAGGAAAAGCTCTTCGGCTGCACGGGTATAACTGCCATTACGAGAGACAGCTTCGAAGAGTTTTAGTTGTTGCAGAGTAAAATGCATAACGATTCCTTCATTTACATATGTAAATGCATTTTATAACAATAATTAATTATATTAAATGGTTGTCTCTCGCTATAGTGCATTTTCGTTGAGCAATTGACGTGTCCCAGCGAAGTAGTTGGGCAAATTATAAGAGTTTTAGGGACGGGGGGAACATGATTCTTTCGGTCAATTTTTAAAGCACTAGGAGGCCTCAAATATGGCTAAGAAATATGATGCGGGTGTAAAAGAATACCGCGAAACGTACTGGATGCCTGAATACACGCCAAAAGATACTGATATTCTGGCTTGTTTCAAAATCACTCCACAAGATGGCGTACCACGTGAAGAAGTTGCAGCTGCTGTTGCCGCTGAATCTTCAACAGGTACATGGACAACTGTATGGACAGATTTGTTAACTGACCTTGATTACTACAAAGGTCGTGCATACGCAATCGAAGACGTACCAGGTGATGACACTTGTTTCTACGCTTTCGTTGCTTACCCAATCGATTTATTCGAAGAAGGTTCTGTTGTTAACGTACTGACTTCATTAGTGGGTAACGTATTCGGCTTTAAAGCGTTACGTGCACTTCGTTTAGAAGATATCCGTTTCCCGGTTGCTTACGTTATGACATGTAATGGACCACCACAAGGTATCCAGGTTGAACGTGACATCTTAAACAAATACGGTCGTCCTTTATTAGGTTGTACTATCAAACCTAAACTGGGTCTTTCTGCTAAAAACTACGGTCGTGCTTGTTACGAAGGTTTACGTGGTGGTCTGGATTTCACTAAAGATGATGAAAACGTTAACTCACAGCCATTCATGCGCTGGCGTCACCGTTTCGACTTCGTTATGGAAGCAATCCATAAAGCAGAAGCTGAAACTGGCGAACGTAAAGGTCACTACTTAAACGTAACGGCTCCTACATCTGACGAAATGATGAAGCGTGCTGAATACGCAAAAGAAATCGGCGCACCTATCATCATGCATGATTACTTAACTGGCGGTTTGTCAGCTAACACTCAATTAGCACAATGGTGTCAGGACAACGGTATGTTGTTACACATTCACCGTGCAATGCATGCTGTATTAGATCGTAACCCGCACCACGGTATTCACTTCCGCGTATTAACTAAAGTATTACGTCTGTCTGGTGGTGATCACCTGCACTCAGGTACTGTTGTTGGTAAACTGGAAGGTGATCGTGACGCAACGTTAGGTTGGATCGACATCATGCGTGATTCATACATCAAAGAAGATCGTTCACGCGGTATCTTCTTCGACCAGGATTGGGGCGCAATGCCTGGTGTTATCCCGGTTGCTTCTGGTGGTATCCACGTATGGCACATGCCAGCATTAGTTAGCATCTTTGGTGATGACTCTTGCCTGCAATTCGGTGGTGGTACTCTTGGCCATCCCTGGGGTAATGCTGCGGGCGCTGCTGCTAACCGTGTTGCGGTTGAAGCTTGTGTTGAAGCACGTAACTCTGGTTCTGAGCTTGAGAAAGAAGGTAAAGACATCCTTGAAAAAGCTGCGAAACATAGCCCAGAGCTTAAAATCGCAATGGAAACTTGGAAAGAAATCAAATTCGAATTTGATACTGTTGACAAAATCGACGTTGCGCACAAGTAAGCAAAACGTTCTTAGTCATCAAGCGCAAGGTGTTTTGCACCTTGTCGCTTAATCAAAATCTAATTTTACAATTTTAGGAGTAAATCACATGAGTGATGTACAAGATTACAATTCAAGCTTGAGCGATGCAGCTCAAAGCCGTAAATATGAAACTTTTTCATACCTTCCTCCTTTGAGTAAAGAGTCTACTCGTGCTCAAATTCAATATATCGTTGATAAAGGCTGGAACCCAGGTATTGAACACACAGAACCAGAAAATGCGATTAGCAACTACTGGTACATGTGGAAACTGCCAATGTTCGGTGAAACTGACGTTGACGCTATCCTTGCAGAAATTGAAAACTGTCATAAAGCACATCCGAAGAACCACGTTCGTTTGTTAGGTTTTGACAACTTTGCACAATCTGCAGGTACAGCAATGGTTGTTCACCGCGGTACGTCTGTATAAGACGCCGGGGCTAGTACCATGATAAAAAGCCCCTGAACTGCAACTGCGGACAGGGGCTTTTTTTTTAAGTACAAGGTACGATAGGTCACTAAGGCATTTCGCCAAGAGTGATAAGCAAAGAGAGAAAGTAATGGCTAAACCAGATACATATATAGGCATTGATAAAGAAGTTCAGGGTGGCATGACCACCATTGGTAAAATCATTCGAGATGCCTGGGTTTTTGGCCTGATAGAAGAAACAGAAACTTGCGAGGGCTGGAACTTTGCAGGTGTCGATGCGTTATTACAAAAGGTGAATAACGAGTGGGACAAATATGGTTGTCTTGTCAGTCACCTTCCAGAAGAATTACGTGAACGTCACCAGAGAATTCATGGCCAGGCTATCGAAAAAGCTAAAAAAGCCGGCTGGAGTGGTGAAATAGAAACAGATGATGAGAAATAACAAATTAATTTCAGGATTGTTTAATTAAACAGTCCTTATAAAGTTTTAACAGAACATCAACATAAATTTAGAAGGTGTGTCATGTCAAAGAATGCAGTCGATCCACAACAATATATCATTAAAAATGAGCCCTACTACGAACCCGTAGCAGATGAAGTTGAGCTGTATCAAGCCGCTTATGATGCACGTATGCCTATGATGCTTAAAGGTCCAACAGGCTGTGGTAAATCACGTTTTGTTGAATATATGGCATATAAATTAGGTCGCCCACTCATTACAGTTGCATGTAATGAAGATATGACAGCATCTGATTTAGTCGGCCGCTTCTTATTAGATGCCGATGGCACAAAGTGGCAGGATGGCCCATTAGCAACAGCCGCACGTATTGGGGCAATTTGTTATTTAGATGAAGTGGTAGAAGCTCGTCAGGATACAACGGTTGTTATCCATCCATTAACCGATCACCGTCGTTCTTTACCTTTGGATAAAAAAGGTGAGTTGATTGAAGCACATGCCGATTTCCAGCTGGTTATCTCTTATAACCCGGGTTATCAAAGCTTAATGAAAGATCTTAAGCAATCAACTAAACAACGTTTTGGTGCTTTAGATTTTGATTACCCGGTTGAAGCAACCGAAATTGCGATTGTTGCTAAAGAGTCTGGTGTTGATGAAAAAACAGCAGAAAAACTCGTACAGATTGCTCACCGTGCACGTAACCTGAAAGGTCACGGTCTGGATGAAGGTATTTCAACACGTTTATTAGTGTATGCAGGACAGTTAATCAGCAAAGGTGTTAAGCCTCAGGCGGCCTGCATGATGACAATGGTCACACCTTTAACCGATGACCCGGATATGCGTGATACATTAGACGCATCTGTGCAAACATTCTTTGGTTAATAATTTTAACCACAGAGTGCACAGAGGTGCACAGAGTTTTCCTGTCCGCCTCTTCTTTAGAGTCTGTGGTTATAACGAACATATATAAACCATTTAGTTTAATGATTTTGGAGACACAAAATAGAATACAGAAGCTAACAAACGTAGGAAGAAATCAGCTTATTTTTTAATTAAGCAAAAAATATCTTAACTTACTCTGTGAACCTCTGTGTCCTCCGTGGTTAATAACTATGTCGATAAAACTCGAAGATTACGAAGAATTTCTTGAAAGTGTGCCCGCCATACGTGATGTACTAAACAGTACATTCAAGGATGCTTCACACGTTATGTCGCCTACGGGTTTACAAACCTATATGGACGGTGCCAAGTCACTCTGCAGCCTGGGTCGCGGTAGCGATCTCGTTATCACCTACTTGCAGGAAATGCCACTGGT
>JAPHTF010000176.1 GCA_026197095.1 Gammaproteobacteria bacterium | reverse complement strand
TAATATATAAGAATATTAATAATTACATTGCAATATAAGGTTCACATTATTGTCATTGTTTTGACATTTTTTTCGCCAATACTTTGAAAAACAAAGTCGAGGCTACGCTAATGATACTTCAACGCAATTCTGTGTTTGCTCGTATTCACCAGATTGATATTTACTTGTGCTTATTTGCGAACAAAGCATGCCAACGTCGCTTAATTAAAAATTTTTTCTCGGTTATTAGCCGTATGGGTAACGGGGTGTTCTGGTATTTATTGATTGCCTTAATCCCTGTTGTCTACGGCTTCAATATGCTTCATGTTTCTGTTCGCATGACAGTTGTCGGGTTGACCGGCCTGGCAATATACAAGGTGATTAAATCGCTTACTGAACGTCCGCGTCCCTATAAAGTTAATACAAATATCCAGGTGGGTACTTCACCATTAGATCAATATAGTTTTCCATCTGGCCATACATTACATGCTGTGAGTTTTGGGCTGACTGCCGTTTATTATATTCCAGCATTAAGTTGGCTAGTCATACCATTCGCTATTTTAGTTGGTTTGTCTCGTATTATTCTCGGACTACATTATCCAACTGATGTTCTTGCAGGCATCGTAATTGGTACTTCTCTGGCTTTGACAGGTATTGTGTTTTTTTAGTGAGTTATTTTAGGAATATATTTTGCGCATATTAATGATTTCGGATGTTTATTTCCCACGTATAAATGGTGTCTCGACTTCAATAAAATCATTTCGTGATGAGCTTATTGCACAAGGCCATGAAGTGATATTAATTGCGCCTGAATATCCTGCGGATAATAAAATTCAATATGTGGATGATATTAATATCATGAGGATTAAATCACAACAGGTTATTCTTGATCCTGAAGATCGGTTTATGAGTAAAAAGCATATACTAAATCGACTACACTATTTGAAATACAAGCAGTTTGATGTATTACATATTCATACGCCTTTTGTTGCACACTATGCAGGCTTAAAACTAGCAAAGGCACTCAACATACCTTGTGTTGAATCTTATCATACCTATTTTGAAGAGTATCTTTATCAATATATTCCTTTTCTTCCAAAATCCTGGCTGAAAGGACTGGCAAGAAAGGTTAGTCGTTCACAATGTAATAGTGTGGATGCCGTCGTAGTACCGTCGAATGCAATGCAGGAGGCGTTAAATGGATATGGCGTGATATGTGAGAAGTCAATTATCCCAACGGGCTTAAATATAAATGATTTTAAGCCAGGCAATGCTGCAGAGTTTCGCCGTGAATACGATATACCTGAAACACAACCTTTACTCGTGCACATCGGTCGCGTGGCACATGAAAAAAATATTGATTTTCTGTTACTTATGCTGGATCTATTACGCTACAGTGTCCCCGATATACTTTTGGTGATTACAGGTGAAGGTCCATCATTAAGTCATCTGCAAGCGAGGGTTAAAAAACTTAAACTTGAAAAACATGTCCGTTTTATTGGTTATCTTTCGCGTGAAAAAGAGTTAATGGCTTGTTATAAAGCAGGTGATGTTTTTGTCTTTTCTTCTCATACAGAAACCCAGGGACTAGTATTGCTCGAAGCCATGGCATGTGGCACGCCTGTTGTATCGCTTGCAAAAATGGGTACGGTAGATATTCTTAAACCAGAAAAAGGTGCAATTATTTCTGATGATGATCCGCAAGATTTTGCTGTGAAGGTATCGCTTGTTTTGCTTAACACAACAATGCGTGAGCGAATGAGCCAGGAAGCAAAAGAATATGCGGCCACGTGGTCAACACAAAAAATGACAAATAAAATGTTAACATTTTATCAGAGGACAGTTTTATCACATGTAAATAAATCAACGCTTAGCAATAAAGGTTGTGTGGAAATAAACCAGGAAGCGTCTTAGTCTGTAGACCGCTGTTTTTATAATATTAATAGAATGACTCTTGAACAGTCTTTATGTTCTTTTAAGCCATGTTGTATACCAGATCAATATATACGTTCCAGCCGGCCATCGTAATGTTTGACTAGAATAGAATAGAGTAGTGCAGTGCAGTGCAGTGTTCTACCCGGTCACCATTATTACCCTTCTCAAAAAACATACTGTAATGAGCTTAGGTATGAATCATTAATGTACTATTACAGTGAAATGAATGTTTTGTTAATCATATTTATCGTCTATATTGAACAAATAATTTGACTATCCATTCCAATAAGGAGTATTAACCATGAAAAAAGTAGAAGAAAAAAAAGAACATGAAAGCCACGAAATAAGTCGTCGTGATGTATTGGTGGGACTGGGAGCAGCGGCCGCAGCAATGGCATATTCAGGTAATGTAATGGCTGCAATGCCTGGACATGATCACAGTATGCATTCCGCACAACAACCAAAAGTACTTGCCGCTTCTAATAACTGTACTGACAAAGGCACAAACTGTATTTCACATTGCCTGGTGGCCTGGAACGAAGGTGATTTAGAGCTTGCGGCGTGTGCTAAAAAAGTGAATGAAATGAATGCGGTTTGTGATGGTTTCTCTAAACTGCTTGCTGCGAACTCTGGCTATGTGAAAGAGTATGCAAAAATTTGTAAAGCTGTCTGTAATGAATGCGCCAAAGAATGTCGCAAACATGATCAACATCACGAATGTAGAGAATGTGCAGAAGCATGTGAAACATTAGTTAAAGAAATTAATAAAAGTTTTGCGTAAGCAAATAAAGAAAATAATGCTATTTTAAACATTAATTTTTGAAGTTTATCGGTCAATATAAAGCCCGCTTTTGTGGGCTTTATTTATGGTGTGATTTAAGACGGTATTGAATATTAATAATGGCTGAATATATTAAACATTAATTATAGTTATGTTTTTCACAAACTGACGAGATATTTAAATCGTTACCACAAAGCACATTGAGTCGTTGAATCAAAAAATGGCTAACTATAAAAATCCGACTACACTTTAAGTAATTACTTAAATAAAGTCAGGTGAGCCATGGATAAGGTAGTACAAACTCCACATCAGAAAGCCTTAACAATTAATTTGGATAAATCCCGTTATGGAACATTGGCCGAAATAGGCGCGGGGCAGGAAACGGCACGATGGTTTTTTCGTGTAGGAGCCGCAGCAGGCACAATTGCCAGTGCAATGTCTGCTTATGATATGACATTTTCTGATGTGATTTATGGCAAAGCGAAACGCTATGTTAGTCGGGAGCGTTTACAAGCCATGCTTTGCCGGGAATATGATTTACTTTTTGAGCGGCTGATGGAAAAGCGCGGTGACAATACTGCTTTTTTTGCATTTGCAAATACAGTTGCAGCGCGAAGTTATTCACGTGATATTAATGGCCAGGGATGGTTAGGTATTCGCTTCCAGCACAAAGAAAAGGAAGTGCATTCACAGATCGATATTCATGTCAGCCTCAATAATAATAGTAACCTCCAGGATCAGGAAACATTAGGTGTATTGGGCGTAAACCTGATTTATGGTGCACTCTATAAATATGAGAATGCAGAAGATCTATTGATCTCGTTACTCGATAATATTGCGCCGGATTCAGTAGAAATCGACATGATAGAATTTTCGGGCCCCGCATTTTCTGAAGTGGATAACCGTTTAATGGCTTTATACCTGGTGCAACATGGCTTAAGCAATGCCGCGATGATTAACTCAGAAGGCAAGGTTGTTCAAATAGCCGATAGCTTATGGCAAAAATCGGTATTAATTGAGCGCAGTCGGTTCCGGCCACCGACAAAGTTGACAGTTGATTTAATGGACAATGCTTTTCAGGCATTTGTGACTGATGAAAATGTTGATGCCGATCATATCATTACGATGGGTGAAATGACGTTACGCGATTTATCGGAAGAAGGCGAAATTGATGTCAAAGATTTTTTAGCCCGTGCTGAGTTACTGTGTGCTCTGGGCTGGGATGTTCTGATTAGTAACTATGGTGAGTGTTATCGCCTGGCTCAATACCTGTTTCGTTTTACCGACAAACCTATTGCCCTGGCCATGGGTGTGCCACTGCTAAAGCGAATTTTTCGTGAAAGTTATTATAAAGATTTACCCGGTGGCATACTCGAATCATTTGGCAGGTTATTTAAAAATGACTTACGTTTTTATGTTTGTCCCATGCATGATAATGAGACAGATAAACTACAAGGAGTCAGTAATTTAGAGGTTGCGCCACATTTACAACATTTGTACAGGTACTTGCTGGATAATGGTTTTGTCAGATCGCTGGACCTGGCAGAAAATGAAAATCTTAAAATATATTCGCATGAAGTATTAGAAATGATTCGTAGTAATAATAAAGATTGGTGTAGTCAAGTCCCTGATAATATTGCAGAAGTTATTAGTAAAAAGCATTTATTCAGTTGAGATAGAAAAACGCTGAACAGAAATGGATGCTGAATTTATCTCGCTGATATAAAAACATTAAGTTAGTTTAATAGAATAAGTTCATTTATTTTATTGTATGCCCATACAAGGGCAAACCATATTCAGAAATTTGGTGTCGTAATTCTTCATTGATAAATAGAACGGGTATATCAAAGTCTATCTCTTTGCAGTGTCGTGTAATGACCGCCATAGCTTCATCACGATTATTGTATTTTGCTTTTGTTTTAAATTTACCCTGGCCATCGGCAACACGCCATTTGTCTTGTGATTTTTCAAGATGAAGCCAGGGATCGCGGGTATTAATTTTTGTGGTTTCAACTTTGCAGTTAAATGTTTTTACAAGTTGGTTGAGTGCTTTGGGGATTTTATTATCGTAATAGTCTTTAATTGATTGAATATCACGTTTGTAGCGCAGTTCTTGTATATGTCCTTTTGGCCATGCAATACCGTCAAAACCATTTTGACTGGCATGTATTAATATGAGTTTTATAGCCAGCACTATCCATTCCTGTTTAAAAGGGGCATTTGCTATCTTGCCCCAGTAGCTGTTGTTGTATCCACTTCGTCTGGCTGATTGATGCCAGTCACTTTGTACTTCTTCAATAAATAATATTTTTTTCCCATTTTGGTCATTACGACTAGTGGTTCGAATATGCGCAAGTACATTATGATCATAAAAGTGTGGGCCGAAATAGATACGCTGATAATCTGGCAAAGAAACAAACCATTCACGGTAATCTTCGCCGCCAAAGAGGGACAGGTGATCAAAGTGTGTATTATTTTTTACACCGCTGGAAACACCAAAATGTTTACGTGCATGTTTGTCTGCAGCAGATTTTGCATCTGAACTATTATCAAAGAATAACGAATGGTTATTACCAGCATTTTTATTAGCAATAGCGCGACCATAAGGGTCAAGCGCAAACCAATACTTGTTTAAGGCCATATGATGATTATTATTTAATGTTTTAACTACTCCTACTCTGTAGTTACAACCCTCTTCAACATAGCGCAATAAACAAATACAGTTTTCATCAAGTTTTAATGCTGCCCGGTAAACAGCCTGGTGAGGCATACGCAAAGCGATTTCTTTAAAACTCAGTCCACCTTGTTCGCCCCATAACTGTTCGATACTAAACTCTAAACAAAGGTTTTTGTTAGTGAGGTTATCGAGGATTTGTTCTTTATTGATCCGCTGTTCTTGTTCAAATTGCGCAAGATATTGATATAAGCCTGACCATTGAATTTCTTCTTCACGCACACCGTTTTGTTTCATATTGGAAATGGTCGCAAGCCACTGTTTAACGGAGGCACGTTTTTGCGGCAAGACTTGTATTTGATTTTTTAAAAAACTATAGAGATATCGTGGAGCAGAATAACGTTTAACGGACAACTGTTCCTGATTGTCATGCAGCCTGCGGCGCGCGGTTTCTATGCGACGATGCTGATCTTTTTCCTGTAGCCAAATACATAAAGCTGCTTTATCTTCTTCAGTCCAGTCATTGGCAAAACGTACGCTATCGAGTGTATAACCCGAAAAGACATAATCGTATTCTGTCCAGCCGCGTTTAGGTGAGCCCGTATCATCAATATATCGGTAAACAATATCGACTAAAGAATAAAGTTGACGATGAGTAGATGACAAACAACCACCTGTCTGCCGTAAAGCATGGTATTTAGATCGGTCGGTTGAGATATCAACCACCCTTCCACTCGGCAGTATCAGCATTTAGTTATCAGCCTCTATAAATTAAAGGAAATACTAATGTATGACTAAAATACTATGGAATTATAATGTGTTCAACCCGTGAAAAAATAGGTGTTTCGTGATGAGTAGGGATTATTTAGAAAGAGGCGCAGATGTAACATTATTATATTGTGGTTAATTTTATTATCGTATCGATATTTATGCGGGCTCGCTTATTAACAGGTGATTTGTATGTTGATGCTGTATTAAATCTTTTATTTATCCTTAAGAAGGACCTGTCCCTGAGGGAGTCCCACAAAATCACTAATAAAACTGATCAAAAACCTGTTAATACTAGACTAGAACCACGTCATTGTGATGGAATAAAATGACTGAAGCAATCTTATGACATATTAAACTGACCGTGAGATTGCCGCGTCACTACTAAAAAACATGTGTTTTTCAGCACTTCCTCGCAATGACAAGGAACGTTAAATTTTGAGGGGATACCTCAGACACTGTCCCGGATAACCGGGGCAGTAACGTTGATTAAGCTTTTTATTTACTGAGCATTTTCAGTAATGGGCAGTAATGTAATTTCAACACGACGATTCAAACTACGTCCTTGTTCTGTTTTATTGCTGGCAATGGGATATTTTTCTCCATAACCGGCGACATCAAGTCGTGCCTGAGCAACTTTATTATTTGCTAAATAATCGGCAACCGCTCTGGCGCGATCTTCAGATAATTTTTGATTATAAGAGTTTGATCCCGTGCTATCAGTATGACCGGAAACCATTACTGTTGTTTTATTGAATTCGTTGATAACCAGAACAACGGAGTTGAGTACGTTATAAAATTTGGAATTTAAATTACGCCCATTTAAAGCAAATGTGATATTACTTGGCATAATTAAATTAATATTGTTGCCATCGCGTTTAACACTCACCCCGGTTCCGCGTAACTGTTTTCTTAATTTTGCTTCCTGCGTATCCATGTAGTAACCAACACCACCGCCAACTGTTGCGCCAATACCGGCATCTCGTAGTAAGCGTTTATTGCGCTCGCTGCTACTTTTATTTCTATTTGTGATATATGAAAGTAGAAGCGCTGAACCCGCACCAATACCCGCACCTTTTGCTGTGTTAGAGGTTTTTTCTTCACCCGTATAAGCATCAAAAGTTGAGCAGCCACTCAGTGCAAGCATGCTTGCGAGGATTAAAGTCGTAAATTGTTTTTTCATATATAGCACCTGTATTGTTGAAAAGTCGATATCGGGATATTTGTGATCGATTAAATAATATAGTTGGAAG
Organism: Gammaproteobacteria bacterium; assembly: GCA_026197095.1. Taxonomy (GTDB): domain Bacteria; phylum Pseudomonadota; class Gammaproteobacteria; order UBA6429; family Thiohalophilaceae; genus JAGLTQ01. Next base: position 12,191 of record JAPHTF010000176.1, on the reverse strand, counting down.
TGTAAGTATAGTAAATGTTTATATTTCAGGTATTAATATTATCAAGAACAGCGAAAAAATAGCGTAACTACACCTCATCTTTCTTGCTAGCTGAGAGTTAATCAATGTGATTAATTTGATATTTTAGGTAAGCGCCACCAAAGCAGTAAGGCACAAACAAGAAGCAAAAATTGTCCCAAAGCAAGATGTCCCGGCAGTTGATCGAGAAGGGGAACAGCGAGACTTGCGATGAGTGCATTCGCCATCATTTGCACAAATCCTTGTAACGCTGAAGCCGTGCCTCTGTTTCTGGGAAAACAATCTAAAGCGAGAACAGTCATCGCGGGCATGGCGATACCGATACCGGTGGTATACAACGATAAGGGTATGAACGATGTGATAAGCATGGGCGTTAGCCACAGCGCCTGAAGTACATTAAAAAATGAGCCAATCAACATAAGTGTTAAGGCAAGTTTAATCGTGCGTGTTATTGCCCAACGGTGTGCAAGACGGCTACTCAGCCATGAGCCAAAGATTAACCCGGCAACCAAGGGAAAAAACATGAAGGCAAAATCACTGCTTTCAAGTTTTAAAAAATCAAAGATTACCGTTGGCGCTCCGGCAATATATAAAAATAAACCGCTAAAATAAAAAGCGACCATAAAAATTAACGCTTGAAAGCGATGATGCATTAATGTGTGACCATATACACGTGCTACTTTTACCGGATGAAGTGATTGCCGATCTGTGTGAGATAGCGTTTCAGGAATATGAAAAAATACAAGAAAGAAAATTAGTATCGAATAAATCGCAAGAAAATAAAACACACTGTGCCAGCCAAATAGATCGTGCAGCCAGCCACCAATAACGGGCGCGATTGCAGGTGCAACTGCAAATAACATCATAATTCTTGACAAAGCATGATGCGCATCTTGTGGACTGTATACATCACGAATTATTGCACGGCCAGCAACTAATCCACCTGCTGCAGCAGTGCCTTGCAGTATCCGATAAATAAGAAAGGTACTGTAGTCATTAGCTAATGCACAGCCGATTGATGCAGCAATGTAAAATAGTAAAGATATAAGTATAACTGGCCGTCTTCCTAATCGATCCGTGAGTGGTCCAAATATCAGTGTAGCCAGGGCAAAGGCAGCAAGGTAAAAGCCCAAACTTTGTGATAACAGGGCACGACTAATATTGAATTCTGCTTCGATAGCAGGGAATGACGGTAAATAACTGTCAATAGTAAAGGGCCCAATCATGGTCATTAATGCAATGATCATAGTTAAACCTCTGGGTGGTGACTGTGTGTAAGACAACTGCTGCTCACTTTTAAATAAGAAAATTTGTTATAACGTGATTATTAAACGGTATATCTGATCTGCATAATATGACAAAGTCTGCTATATATTAAGGATTAAAAAATATTTATTATTTTAGCGTCACCTATTATCACTCAGTGTTATTTAGCGTCATATGGAGCCGACTATGTATTTCAATAAGTATGTATCATTTAATTTATTCATGTCACTTCCACTTTTACTGTTATTAACCTCATGTACTGCAGGTGATACACAATTTACCACTGAAAATCCAGCCGGCTTCTGGTACGGGTTGTGGCATGGTGTCATATCTATTATTAGCATGATTATCCATATATTTAACGACAGTGTTGCCGTGTATGAAGTGAATAATACAGGTGGCTGGTATGATTTTGGTTTTCTTGTGGGCGTTATTAGTATATGGGGTGGTGGCTGTCATATGAAGTGTAAGTCAGCGGCTGAAAAGAAACATGATAAGGAATGGGAAGAGATTGGTAACAAAGTTGAACTAAAAGTGATGCGCAAGTTAAATAAATGGGCTGAGGATGATGAAAATACTGAAAGTAAAGAAGAATGGGATGAGATAGGAGACAAAGTTGAGAAGAAGCTGAAACGAAAAATTCGTGAGTGGGCAGAAAAAGAGTAGAACATAAATAGTTTTGGTGAATATCTAAAATTAGGAGTAAAATTTTTCTAAACTTATTTTATTAAACTGGAGTTAACTATGGAAGCCGACACGCCACTTATTCTTTCCCGATTACTACTGGCATTACTTGCCGGAGGCGTTATCGGGATAGAGCGTGCAATTCATGGTCGTGAAGCTGGTTTTCGCACACATACCCTTGTGTGTGTTTCATCCAGTTTATTGATGCTGTTAATGGCTTTTCAGTGGCAACTTATTCCGACACAATATATAGATACGATACGGACAGATCCAACACGAATGGCGCAAGGCATTATGACTGGCATTGGTTTTCTTGGTGCAGGTGTCATTATTAAAGAAGGCTTAACGGTTAGGGGCTTAACCACAGCAGCCTCTATCTGGATGACAGCGGCAATTGGAATTGTGATTGGCCTGGGTTTTTATGAGCCCGCGTTTATTGCTACAGTCATTACCGTTCTGACTTTATCGATGTTTCGCTGGGTTGAGTCAAAAGTTCCGAGTCTGAAATATGCGCAACTTTCAGTCCGCTTTATGCGCAGCAATCAATATACCGATGAAGATTCATTACGGAAGCTGATTAACGAACATAACATCAAATCATTTGAAGCAGGTTACCAGCTGTATGATCATGGAAGCTCTTTTCAATATCAAATGACACTGCGCAGCAAAGATATGAAAAACTTTCGCCGTCTCGCACAAAGCTTAATGGATATGGACGATGTGAATGAGTTTCGTATCACGCCTTCAAGTTAAAATTAATCAGACTGATTTTTTGATAATTCAATAACTCGTTCGTTACTTGATACGATTGATCTCGCCATATCTTTGACCAGTTTTTCAACTGTTTCGGGGTGAGCAGAGAGTAAGCCACGAAAGCTGTCACTTTTTACGATGATGGTTTCACAGTTCGAAGTTGCAATGATACTGGCAGTACGTTTGGTATGGGTGATCGCAGCAATGGCACCAAATATCTCGTCCTGATTAATTTCACCCACCTCCGTGTTATTGATCATGACTTTGGCCGAGCCAGAAAGTAAAGTGAAGACTTCATCGCCTTCAGTATTTTCTTTAATAATGATGTCGCCCTTATCGTAGCAACGGTATTCAGGGCTGAAGGTTGCATCCTGATGAGTCAGATGGCTCGTGAGTAACTGGTAGCCCTGGCTCAGACATGATAAGTATTGATTCAATAACATAAATTTATTTTTATCATTAAATATCTCGTTCAATAATTGCTGGCCGTCATACTCATCAACTTTAACGGCAAAGTCATTTTCATACGAGGTGACTTTTTGCTTTGATAACCCATCAATACCAATAAGATCCCCTTTTTCATGGATAACAACAATTTGACCTTCATAGGTCTCATTAATAGTACCTTCTTTGATGAGGTAGACAGAGCCTGATTGGGGATCAATAGGACTATTTGACTTGATCAATAAGTTACTTGATTTAACATGGCTGTTTTTCAAAAGTTCGGGCACGAGTGAACGGCAGGTTTTCCATAAAGAAAGGCATTTTTCTGGCACTGCAAGGTTATGAAACATAATATTTTCTTCTTAAAACCGCTATATTTTGTAGGTATAGAGCTGTTATCGGTAAGGTTCCACATTTCTTAAGGTTAAAACTGTGAGGCTGAGGCTAAAATTCAGTATAATTCGCGCTATGAAAAAAGAAATTGAATTACTGGCGCCCGGTGGGGATATTGATGCCATTAAAGCGGCTATTTTAGCCGGGGCAAATGCTGTCTATTGTGGGCTGGATAAATTTAATGCCCGCAGCCAGGCAAAAAACATCTCACTTAATGATCTCAATGGCATTTTAAGACTGGCTCATTCTAATGATTGTGAGGTATTTCTTACCCTCAATATCATTATTGTTGAGAGAGAGATTCCAGCCCTTATTGGCTTATTGAATAAACTTGCAAATACCACCTTAGATGGCATTATTATTCAGGATTTAGGTGTTTTTTATTTAATTTCAAAATATTTCCCCACACTTAATATCCATGCCTCTACCCAGATGACCACGCACAACGAGGGGCAAATACAGTTTTTAAGTAAACTGAACGCGACCCGGGTGAACTTATCGCGCGAGCTCACACTCACTGAAATAACAGCGTTAACCGCAGCAGCACATAAACATCATGTGTTAACCGAAGTTTTTGTTCATGGCTCAAATTGCATCTCGTTTTCGGGCCTTTGTTATATGAGTTCTGTAACGGGGGGAAATTCAGGCAACCGTGGACAATGCAGTCAACCTTGCCGGGATGAGTATTTAACCACGGCAGAAGGTAAAAATTTCCCGCTTAATATAAAAGATAATTCTGCCTTTTCAGACATCGCTGCACTTGCTGCTGCAGAAGTTGACTCGGTAAAAATTGAAGGACGGATTAAAAAATATCACTATGTCTACACTGTGACCGAAACATGGCGCAAACAACTCGACAGTTTTTATGCACAAGAAAAATTGGCAGACGACAACAGTAACCTGCGAAATGTATTTAACCGTGATTTTTCAAACTCATTTTTAAAAGGCAATGTTAGCCGGGATATCTTTATTGATAGTCCACGTGATAACTCTGCGATACATAGAGCTAAAGTAAAATTTAGCGCTGAAGTAAAATTTGGCGCATTAGATAGCAATGTATCCGTAGTTAAAAAGGATGAACAGTTATCCATTGCCAAACAAGAACTCTACGATATTAAAACAGACATAATCAATAATGTTCAGGAACGTATTGGACAGATGAATATTGATAAAGCTCCCTTAACCATTAGCCTTTCAGGAGAACGAGGTGAGCCTTTAAAAGTGTCCGTTAAGACGCCTGAAACAGAATTTGATGTGTTTTCAGATAGCAAGCTTATTAATATTAATACCACTAAAAGTAATACCGCAGGTATTGATGAAGAATTACTATTAAAAAGATTTAAGGCCTTAAATGATACGGAATATTTTATTGAGTCATTTAATTTTGATAAGTTCAGTAAAGATTTAATTATTCCGTTTAAAGAGATGACTTTACTCAAAAATAAAATATTATTTGAGTTAAATGGTGGGAAAGACATTGTACCGCATATAGATGTGCCTGAGTTTGAAGAAAAAAGTGAAGAAACAGTATCACCTTCATTGGCACTGTTAATTTCATCAGAAAGTGATTTGTATCTTTGTAATGAAACTGATGCAGACATCTACTACCAGGTACCTAATCATTTCAAAGAAAACGTAGCGAAGTTAGTCGCATTATTTGAAAATAATCGACGATTGATTCCCTGGTTTCCTGCGGTATTAATGGGTGAAAATTACAGTGCAGCCGTTGAACTGATCAAACAGGTGCAACCAGAGCGCATTGTGACAAATAATACGGGCATAGCCTATATTGCCTGTGAAGAAGGGATTCCCTGGGTGGCGGGACCTTATATGAACCTGGTTAACTCATATAGTTTGTTATGCTTAAAAGAAAACTTTAACTGTACGGGCGCATTTATCTCAAATGAGATAAGTCAAAATCAGATAAAGAAAATACACAAACCAGACGATTTTGAACTGATTTATAGTATCTCGCATCCTATAGTCTTAATGACAACCATTGCTTGCATGTTTCACCAGGTGTCTGGGTGTAAGAAAAATATTGTAGATGATAAGTGCATCCAGCGCTGTGAAAAGTCGGCATCGATTACGAACTTGAAAGACGTTTCATATTTTATTGATAAAGAGAAGGGCGGTTATCATACTGTTTACAATGAAACTAATTTTTTGAATACGGATATTGTCTCTGATCTGCCCGATGTATTTTCAAAATTTTTTATTGATTTAAGAGATATAAAAACCAATACGCAAGTAGGAATAGATAAACGCAATATGGTTAAGCTTTTTGAGCATCATATAAAAGGCAATTCAGATTCAATTAATGAATTACAAAAAAACATTCATCCATCAATAAATACTCAATATAGCCGGGGAATTTAATGAGAGGCAGTTCTTGATTTAATAGAATGCAGTAATTGCTCAAGATCAATAAACTCTCCCGTGTTGATTAAAATAGCATCCGCCTTTTCATTTTTTTCTAAGGCTTGCCAATGCTTAAGCTGGTTTTCAAGGACGTTGATATCTGCATCTGACACATCATTCTTTCGGTTTATAATTCGTTGTTTCAATATTTCTTCAGCTGCAAAAAATTCAAGAATAACAAAGTGAGCCTGTTTTTTTATTGCCAGCGCTTTAAATAAGTTACGCTGCTCCAATAAAGAGAAGGTCGCATCAACAATGACAGGTAAGCCTGCATCCATTATCTCTTCGGCCAGTTCAAGTAGCCTGGAATATGTTTTATTTGTTGCCTCTGCACTGTAAATGCCTTGCTCAATATTCTCATGTGAATCTGTACTCTGGGCAATATTAAACAATCTTTTACGTTCTACATCTGAACGAATGCGAATAGCCTTGAACTTTTCAAGTAATATCTGGCTCCATCTGCTTTTACCTGAAGCAGACAAGCCACGAGTAATGATAATGAAAGGCGTTTTTGGTTTTGTATAAGCCAGGGCAAGTTTAAGATAACTGTAAAATTCCGTGTTCGCCTCATCTGATTCATGTTTATCGATACCTGCTTGATGAGAACGTATTGCCGCAACTTTTGCACGCACCATCGCACGGTAGACAAGGTAGAAACGGAGCACATGGCAACCTTGATAGTCCCCGGTTAATTCTAAATACTCATTTAAAAATCGTTGTGCAAATTCGGGCTGCTTATGATCCTCAAGGTCCATAACAAAAAAAGCCACTTCACTTATAACATCAATCCAGCGAAAATTTGGATTGAATTCAAGGCAATCAAATGCGAGCGGCTTGTTTTCAAACCAGGCTAAATTACGCAGATGAAGATCACCATGGCACTCACGAATATAACCAGCCTGTTTCCGTTGAGTTAAAACAGGCTTGATCTTCGTATACGTGTCTTCACACCAGTGTTCTATTTCTGAAAGTAGTTCAAGGGTTGATTGCCTGGTTTCTCGCTCGCGAATTTGAACAAAATTTTCGTGTATCGGTTGATAGATACGTTCAGGATTACCGTATTCTGATGTCTTGCTCGTGATTTCTATTTGCTGATGAAAATCTGCAATTAATCTTGCTGTTGAATCAATCATCTTGCGGGATAATTCGTTTTTAGTTAACAGGTGATCAAATTCGGCCTCTTGTGAAAACTGCGTCATTTTTACTGCATACTCAAATGCTACGCCATTCCCATTAAATTCAGGCTTGTCAGTTGAGCCTGTTAGGGCAATGACATCTAAATAAATTTCAGGAGCAAGACGCCGGTTTAAGCGAAGTTCTTCTTCACAATAAAATTTTCTTTTCTCAAGAGTCGAAAAATCAAGAAAACCAAAGTTAACCGGCTTTTTAATTTTATAGACAAATTGACCGGTTAATATAACCCAGGAAATATGGGTTTCAATTAACTCACAGTGCTGCACAGAATGATCATAAAACGCATGTTTTAACATGGCCTGAATAAATAGAGGAATCTGATTGTTGTTATTATTCATTTTAACTGACGTTGTTTGGCTTGTTGCTCTACATACGCTTCAATTTCATTGAATTGTTTAGCACCACCAATCATACGCAGCATGGATAGCATGAAGTTATAATGTTTTGATGCTTTTAATTCTTCAAAGCTGTTATAACGAATCTCTTTTCCATTGACGGTGATCTTAGGATCATCTAAAAATGCGTCGATTTTTTGCTTAATTTTTTCATTCATTACTGCTGGTTTATCTTTAGATGCCGCTTTTTCGTCTTTATCCCAATGATAAATATCCATCCCTGTTTTAAATAAAATGAGCAGTAGTAGTCCTGTTAAAGGTTCATCCAGCGTGGTGAGTGCAAAACCAGATGCAATAATAGTGATATGTAAAATAATAATGCGTCGGTAGGGTGCGGTTGTCAGCTCCTTTATTCCATCACTGCCAAATCCTCGTTCGCTGATATCCCTTATCCAGTCTATAAGTTGATAGGCAAACAATGCCATTGCCGGCCAAAACAAATGGCGGCTTTCTATGAGTGGAATAATAATTTCGGGTATATCCATTCCAGCCAGATCACCTGTGAGTCCTTTGCCAAATAACACGATAATGAATGTGCCATGACCTAAGCAAAACATGCCATAGTGAACGGTGAAAAAAGGCGCTAAAAAAATGGGCAAGGCAAATTCAACAGGATGGCTATAACGGCGAATCACTATTCGCATGATCATAAATGCGCCGATGATGAGATTTTCAAGCCAGTAAAGAAAAATGAGATCAAAGCTTTGCCAGCCCCATTGAAAGACACCGTAAATGGGAACAGAATTGAGAGCGACTAACAAGGTAATAAATAATGGTTTAGATATATTCAATAGTTCTTCTCTCTGTGTTTTCAAAAGTGTAGCAACAAAAAGGGGGATGCGTCATTAGTTTATAGAAAGTATATAGATTTCGGCTGGTTGCTAAGTCTATACTCAATACAGATAAGATAATTCCTGGTAGAGATTCGGATAAAATAATCGAATTAAATGAGGCTTGGTGGAGCAATGAATTGTCATGATATTGTCGCTTATTTGAAATCATTAGCAGATGTTGAAATTGCTGAAAATTCACAACGCTATTTTAAAACAGGTAAAGGTGAATATGCTGAAGGTGATGTTTTTCTGGGTATTCGGGTCCCGCTCATAAGAAAATCTGTCAAGGAATATAGAGAAACTTCATTGTCTGAAATTAATAAACTGATTAAATCCGAGTATCATGAGGTTAGATTGTTTTCTCTATTATTACTGGTTTATCAGTTTTCGAAAGCGGACAGGGCTCATAAAGCAAAAATATATCACTTATATTTAAAAAATATAAAGTATATTAATAACTGGGATCTTGTGGATAGTTCAGCATCATATATTGTCGGAGCTTATTTGTTCGATAAAGAACGCACGGAGCTCTATGACTTAGCAGCTTCAAAAAACCTGTGGTTACGCCGCATTGCAATCATTTCAACGGCCTATTTTATTAGCAAGAATGATTACAGTGACACATTAAAAATAGCTAAAATTTTGTTAAATGATAACGAAGACCTTATTCATAAAGCCGTTGGGTGGATGCTTCGTGAAGTAGGAAAGCGAGACAAAAAAGTTGAAGAAAAATTTTTAAATCACCATTATAACGATATGCCAAGAACGATGTTGCGCTATGCAATTGAAAAATTTAGTAAAGAGCAACGGAAATCTTATTTAAATGGTGAGATTTAAAAATTAATTGATCTGGAGATTGTCATGAAAAAATTAATTTTGCTTATATTTGTTATATTAACCTCATCATGCAGCCTGGTACCGACACAGCGTCCTGTCACTATCAAGGAACTTCTCCCTGTTGGCTCAATACTCAATTTAACGCAGACTATCGTTATACCTAAAGATCGCTTTTTTATATATATTGCAAACGGAAAAGTGGCGCCTCTTAAAAATTATAATACAGTTGATATCTATGAACCTTATTGTACGTTTCACTTGCGTAGTGAAACAAAACAAGTGCAACAGATAGAGCCCGATCAATTTGAGGTGACAAAAATAACGGAATGGGAGGGATATCACGGCTTTAATGGATACATGAAGTTTGCGAGTAAAAATATTCGCGCTGGAGGGTTAATCAAGACAAGCTTTGTGAGTGATAATAATGGTGGTCCAAGTATTGTTATGTATGCAACGATCTTGCGTTTACAGTCAAATAAACAACCTGATGTAAAAGAATTAGTCTGTGGTCGTTGGGAGCAACAGTCTTTAGCTGAGCCGTTAACACTGGAAGAACTGAAAACAGCATTAGGTGATTTAATCATTATTTCTAACAAGCTGATTTAAGTTCTATTGCTGCTCATAGTCTTGTATGTGTGCAAGGGTATTTAAAGCGAAACTTGTACCAACACCATCATAATAATTATAGACAAGGTTAGCCCCTGCGGCTTTGAGTTGTTCCACTTCATCATCAAATACAACCGTTGATGTAATGGTACCGGTGAAGCCAATTTTACGTAATTGTCTGGTTGCGAGAATTTTTGCCGAAATTTCAGGCATAGCAAGCATCACGGTATGAACGCCACCTAATTGTATATTGCTCCATAAGCCCGGGTCTTCTGCATCGGCATAAAGAACACGGCGACCTTCTTTACGGTGTTGTTCAACTTTTATCGGATCGGAGTCTAGTCCAATTATGCGTTCATCTTGCCTGGCTAACAAATCATAAGCACCACTGCCAACGCGCCCCATCCCCATAACCATAATGTGTGAGTTACCAATATTAATGGGTTCATCATCTGGATGACGTTTAGTGGATTCAAATTTACATAGAAATTTCTCTAGCCTGGTATAGAGCTCGTGAGCATATCTGTTTATTGGTGCATTTACTGCAAAAGACATGGCAACAGCAACAGCCAACATCACCATCCATTCATTACTAAGCCAACCATTATTGACACCAATACTGGCAACGATTAATCCGAATTCACTATATGTCGCAAGCGTTAAGCTTGTCAGGAATGAGGTACGGGAACGTAAGCGTAATAATACAAGAATAAAAAAGAACAGGAGTGCTTTAATAGGCACCAGGAGATTAATGAAAAATGCCTGGTTTATCATTTCTACTGAAGGATGACCCATTAAACCAATTTGCAAAAAGAAGCCCACCAGCAGAATTTCTTTTAATCCCCAGATAGAGTTAGATAATTCGATTGCGCGTTTATGTGATGCGAGCATAATACCAAGGAGTAGTGCACCCAGTTCAGAACTTAATCCAAAATATTCAAAACCATGTCCACCAACTACCAGTGCGATAAGTAACCCAAATAAAATAACCAGCTCACCATGGCCACTGACATCAAAGAGTTTATGGATTAAAGGGCGGAGAAATAACAGACCGAACAGTAAAAATGCCCAGGGTGAGGGCGCAACGCCATTGCCAACACTAAGAATAGCAACCGCGACAAGATCCTGCATAATCAGAATGCCGATTGCGACCCGACCATGAAATGCGCGTAACTCACGTTTACTTTCAAGTACCTTGGCGGCAACCACTGTACTGGAGAATGACAAGATAACACCCACCATTAGAGCAATCTTGGTCTCCATGCCTAAAACTGTAATCAGTAATAAGTAAATGAGCCCGACAGTGATTAACATATGCAGCAGAGAACCGACTAATACTTCGAGTCGAATTAATGATTGCAGACGTAATTTAAGGCCGACACTAAACAGCAGTAATAAAACACCTGCATGTGAAACTTCTTTTAGAATAACATTCGACTCGTGCCCCATAGCACTTAAAATAAAACCAGCTGCAAGATAGCCCACCAGTGGCGGTAATCCGATTAAACGGACACCTAAGCCAAGTGCAAATGCAAAGCTTAACCAGATCGTTGCTGTTACCATCAATAGTCCATTTTGTTATAAGGTGTTAATAATAAGACACTAATATTCATTAATGCTAGATTTATAATGCATTAATGGCTTAATCATATACTAGTCTGGTATCTTTCTCATTCCAAACTATAATTATATGACAATAATAAGTTGTCGATGTGAGAATTAATCCCCCCATGAAATATCCAGAATTTATTAAAAGTAAAATATTTTATAGTCTTGATAAATCAAAATCAGAAACTGAACAGCTTGCTGGTCTTAGTGAGAATTTAAAAACACTGCATCAACTTTCGAGTCGACATTTTGATAGTTTTGAAGATCTTATAGCCAGTTATTTAAAAGCGGGCATTGATATTTTTCAAATGGAAACAGGGATCGTGAGTGAAATTATCAATGATAAGGATTACATTATAAAAGATGTTATTAGTCCTTTAGATGTACTTGAAGCGGGTAGCAAGTTTGAACTTGAAGGGACTTACTGTCGGGAAGTACACAAAACAAAAAAAGTCATTGGCCTCCCACATGTTGGTGAGATTGAAGAAATGAAAGGTCATCCGGTATATCAAAACTTAAAACTGGAGGCTTATATTTCTGCCCCCATTTTTGTTCATGATGTTTTATTTGGCACGCTGAACTTTACCTCTCTTGCTCCCAGAGAGAATGGTTTTTCTGAGCATGAACATGATCTTATATCTTTAATGGCCAACGCCATTGGCAATTTCATTTTATTACAGAATAAAGAGAATTCCTTGTTGCAACTAAATGAACGTCTTAAAAAATTAGTTGGTTACGT
>JAPHTF010000009.1 GCA_026197095.1 Gammaproteobacteria bacterium | reverse complement strand
TTATTTTATGCATTATATAAACAGTATATTCGGCTAAATACAAAAAATCTTTAATATATAAATATTTATATTGTGGTAAATTGATATTATATTTCTGGCTATTATTTATAACATATTTAGTATGGATTCTAAGTTTACATTATTGATACCTTCTCAAGTTGGCAAATTAGTGCTTGAATTTCATGGCAAGCAACTCCAATCCCTGTCAATTGAACAATCATATGAACAGCCTCTTAATTCAGAAATAAAAGGTAATTCTAAGTTGGAGAAGGCTATTCAGAAACAACTTGAAAATTACTTTACTTCTGCAATCCCATTTAAAGCCCTTTCTTTGTCGCCACAAGGGACAGCATTTCAAAAATCAGTATGGTCTGAACTTAGTAAAATACCTTTAGGTGAAACGCGCACCTATGGTGAAATTGCTAAAGCACTTAAATCAAGTGCGCGTGCAGTAGGGAATGCCTGTCGAAGAAATCCTATTGCAATTATTATTCCCTGTCATCGCGTTGTATCGGCAAAAGGACTTGGTGGTTATGCAGGTGAAACTAGCGGAAGACAGCTAAATATTAAACGCTGGTTATTAAATCATGAAGGTGTACTGCTATGAAGGCGTCAGATGCTGAAAAGGCAATAATACCGCAAGTCATTGAACAGTTTATTGATGTGATCTGGATGGAACGCGGTTTAAGTGAAAATACCTTATCGGCTTATCGGGCAGATCTCATAAAATTTGCTGACTGGTTAACACGAAAGTCAAATAAACAATTTTCTGAAGCATTAATCACTGCAAATCGTAAGACAATAGTGCGTTACTTAGCAGATTTGGAAAGCTGTGCGATCAGCGCACGTAGCCGGGCGCGCTTGTTATCGAGCTTAAGACGATTTTATGCCTATTTATTACGTTAAAAAAAAATTGATATTGATCCCGTTGCGCTAATTGATGCGCCCAAACTTGGACGATCATTACCAAAAACCTTAACAGAAGAAGATGTTGAGTCATTATTAACCGCACCAGACACATCCACACTCTTGGGTCTACGTGATCGTGTTATATTTGAGGTTTTATATGCGACAGGTTTACGGGTTTCAGAACTGGTGGGATTGCAATTAACTCAAATTAACCTGCAACAAGGTGTATTGCGCGTTAGCGGTAAAGGAAATAAGGAACGTTTAGTCCCCTTAGGTGAAGAAGCCGTAGCATGGCTGGAGAAATATCTTTTGCACACGCGGGCAGATATATTAAAAGGGCATATTGCAGATGATTTATTTGTAACGAAAAGAGGTGCGGCTATGACACGGCAGGCATTCTGGTATTTGATTAAACGTTATGCACTCCAGGCTGAGATTGAGACAACCATATCACCTCATACCCTGCGCCATGCTTTTGCTACCCATTTACTTAATCACGGTGCAGATTTACGCGTAGTGCAAATGCTTTTAGGGCACAGTGATTTATCGACCACGCAAATTTATACCCATGTGGCTAAAGCACGACTAAAATCATTGCATAGCCTCCATCACCCGCGCGGCTAAAATAATTAAGTGACAAAATGAACAAAATCACGCATAAGTGGTCAAATATGCCACTATATACTGTATTGAAACGGGTATAATTAACTATATTATAGTCTCGTCAATTTTCCTGAAGGTTATGAATTAAATGAAAAATGTTCTTAGTAAAGTAATCGTTGTTTTATCGGTATGCCTGTTTATTAACCCTGTTTTTGCTGAAAAGGCTGAACTGGAAACTGCCAGAAAAAATATTTCGAAATTATTTAAAGGTATTAATCCTGAAAATATATTTCCCTCGCCTGTATCAGGTCTTTATCAAGTGCTTATGCCACCGCGTTTTTTCTATGCAAGTGCTGATGGTCGTTATTTAGTGGATGGTGATTTGATAGACATGACAACAAAGGAAAATGTATCTCAAGGCCCGCGGAATAAATCAATATCCGCTGCGATTGATGGCATGGGTGAAGATTCAATGGTTATTTTTGGTAAAGAGAGTTTAAAACATACTGTAACGGTCTTTACGGATATTGATTGTACTTATTGCCGTAAATTACATAACGAAATTAAAAAATATAATGAGCTTGGTATCCGCATCCGTTATATGGCTTATCCACGAGCTGGTATAGGTTCAGGTTCATTTAAAAAAGCGGAAGCAGTATGGTGTAGCAAAGATAAAGCTAAAGCGATGACTGATTCTAAAAATGGTGTGGATGTAAAAAGTGATTCGTGCAAAAACCCGGTTGGGCAACATTATGCATTGGGACAGATGATTGGGCTGCGCGGAACACCTGCACTTGTTCTGGAAGACGGCACAGTTGTACCGGGTTATATTCCTGCTGTACGTTTAAGTGAAGCACTTAACCAGGCAAAAAAATAAAACTTAAAGTTTATCAAGGCACAACCGCTTTATTGCGTGTGCCTTGATGTTGTTATATTTTTAGTTTAGCGCCTGTGCTAATTTTTTTCGATATTGGCCAACCAGCTCATGTTCATGGCTTAACATATCAAATATCTTTAATAATTCGGTACGACCAGCATCTTCGTTGTAACGGCGATCTTGACGGACTATTTGCAAAAGTTGTTCCATCGCCGCAACATAATCACCACGTAATTTATAATGCGCACTAAGCTGTTCTCGTGCAAGGCAGTTACCGGGATCTTTTTCAACTGTTTGTAATAAATCATCAATATCCGGTGCTGCCATAACAGCTTTAATGGATTCAAGTTGGCCAAATAAAGCTAATGCAGCTGGATTGTTTTTGTCCTCGGCATTTAAGCTATCGAGTACATCACGCGCATCGTCAAAACGCTTTTCACGCATAAGCATGTTTGAGAACTCAATACGCACCACTGGGTTTTCTGAATCAGCTAACAGGATAGCCTGCATTTGCATTAAAGCGGATTCGGTTTCACCTTGTTGATAAGCTGTAATAGCTTGTTGCAAGGGGGAGTTGTCAGTTGGGTTGAGATGCTTATTAATAAAC
>JAPHTF010000184.1 GCA_026197095.1 Gammaproteobacteria bacterium | reverse complement strand
GAGCGTAATGATGAAATTGGTAATGGCTATTATCAAACCTTTCAAGCTCGATGATGTGCGTGAAGCATTATCTGAAATCGGCGTGCAAGGCATTACAGTCACTGAGGTAAAAGGTTTTGGTCGTCAAAAAGGACACACAGAGCTTTACCGTGGTGCTGAATATGTGGTGGATTTTCTGCCTAAAGTAAAAATTGAAGCAGTAGTGGGTGATGACCTGGTTGACCAGGTTATTGAAGGTATTCAGAAGTCTGCACATTCCGGAAAAATTGGCGATGGCAAGATTTTTGTTTCTAGTATTGAACAAGCTGTTCGTATTCGCACCGGCGAAGCGGGCGATGAAGCTTTATAAACTGGGGGAGTAATTTAGATGGAAAATCAAATTTTTGAACTTCAATACGCCATCGACACCTTTTACTTCCTGGTAATGGGTGCATTGGTAATGTGGATGGCAGCAGGTTTTGCCATGCTCGAAGCGGGCCTGGTTCGCTCAAAAAACACAACTGAAATTTTAACCAAGAACGTCGTTTTATTTGCAGTGGCTTGTACTGCTTACCTCGTTGTGGGTTATGACATCATGTATGACGGTGGTGTTTTCTTAAAAGATATCGCCTTAGATGGGGCTGCAAATGCTGACGCATTAACTGCAACTGTATTAGCTGAGTCTGCAAAAGCAGGTTTTGGTGGTGATTCAGTTTATTCAAACGCATCAGACTTTTTCTTCCAGGTTGTTTTCGTTGCAACAGCAATGTCTATCGTTTCAGGCGCGGTTGCTGAACGTATGAAGTTATGGGCATTTGTATTATTCGCTGTAGTGATGACTGCGTTTATTTACCCAATGGAAGGTAACTGGACATGGGGCGGTGGTTCAGTGTTTGGCATGTACAGCCTGGGTGATGTTGCTGACGGCGGTTTTGGTTTCACTGACTTTGCAGGTTCAGGTATCGTTCATTTAGCCGGTGCAACGGCAGCATTGGCCGGTGTACTTTTACTGGGTGCACGTAAAGGCAAATACGGTCCTAACGGTCAGGTGAATGCTATTCCGGGTGCTAACTTACCTTTAGCGACTTTAGGTACATTCATTTTATGGATGGGTTGGTTTGGCTTTAACGGTGGTTCAGTGTTAAAACTGGGTGATATCGCAAGCTCAAATGCTGTTGCCATGGTATTTTTAAATACGAACGCGGCTGCTGCGGGTGGTGTTATTACTGCATTAATTATTGCACGTTTGCTCTTTGGTAAAGCGGATTTAACCATGGCATTAAATGGTGCACTAGCAGGTTTAGTTGCAATTACAGCCGGTCCTGATACGCCTACTCCTCTTATGGCAACGATCATTGGTGCTGTTGGTGGTGCGTTAGTGGTGTTCTCAATCCTGACTTTAGACAAAATGAAAATTGATGATCCAGTCGGAGCGATCTCTGTTCATGGTGTTGTTGGTATATGGGGTTTAATGGCCGTGCCTTTAACAAATGATGGTGCGACTTTTACGGGTCAAATTGTAGGTGGCTTAACTATCTTTATTTGGGTATTCGTAGCGAGCTTTATTACCTGGTACGTGATCAAAATGATTATGGGCATCCGTGTTAGTGAAGAAGAAGAGTTCGAAGGAACTGACCTTTCTGAATGCGGTATGGAAGCTTACCCAGAATTCACAGGTTCACGTGGTTCGGGTCTGTAAGTTTTAGGTAAAACTCACAATTACATAAACTCCTGATTGTGACGTTATTAGGGCATCGAAAGTAATTTCGATGCCCTTTTTTTATGCATGAATAAGCGGCTAAAAAGCTTCAAGCATGATATTTGCCATCTCTCGAAAGCCTTCTTCCCATGCAGTTCGTTCCGCGTCAGTTAAAGTTGAGTTAGAGGCGAAGTCAGCAGATTCCACTATTGTGAGAATAAAGACGTTAAACATTTCAGCCGTCACTCCAAGATTTTTATGGTGCCGGCCTAGATCAAGTATCTCGCTTCTAATGGCTTCAATATAATCAATGCCGTTAATCATATTATCGAGTGTAGCCAGGAGTGTCCTTTTTTGAGTTTCAATATTACTGGGGAAAAGATCACGTGCTGCAGGAAATTTAATAAATAAGCTCTGGTAAAAATGATCAACAAATAAATCGGGACCTTTTTCTTTTCTAATCTTCGTCCAGCAATTTTTTACATTTTGAGAATTTGTCATTAATCATTAAGCTCTATTTATTATGGCTGCCATCACAGTAGGGTGGATTTTTTGTTTTTTTACAGCCACACAGGTGATAGGTATTTTTTGCAGCGATGTTAAATTTTAATGGTTCAAAGTCAGTGTCTTGATGTGAACCATCACAGAAAGGTTGGTTCTTAGCTTTACCACAAGCACACCACCAGTAATTACCTGGCTCAAGTTCGACAGGATAAGGTGCTTGTTGTGGAGAATCAGGTATTGATGGATTCAACGAGTTTGACATGGTGATATCTTCAGCTTGCCCCGGTGACTATTGTAAATGGTTAATTCTCGTATAGTGAAATAGAATATGATCCTATTTCGCAGATTACAAATAAAGAAAATGAAAGAATGACAACATTGCATGTAAGTAATTTTAAAGTACGAGAACTACAACCTGTCAGCTTTACTGTTAATAATGAGCTGGTTTGTTTATCAGGTCCATCAGGTACAGGTAAATCATTATTATTACGTGCTATTGCAGATTTAATTGTGCACCAGGGAGAAGTATTCGTCGATGATAAAACATGCAGCGATACTCATCCTGTTATGTGGCGTCAATGGGTAGGTTTGTTACCTGCAGAAAGTTCATGGTGGCTGGACAAAGTTGGTGATCATTTTAAACAAATAGATCACGAATATTTGAATGCACTTAACCTTCCAGCAGAATCACTTGAATGGGAAGTCTCACGTTGCTCTACCGGTGAAAAGCAACGCTTAGCTATAGTGCGATTGTTAGAACAACAACCGAAAGTTTTATTGCTGGATGAACCCACGGCAAGTCTGGATGCTGATAGCGTGAATCGCGTTGAATCTGTTATTCAAGATTATGCAAATAAATTTAATGTTCCGGTTATCTGGGTCAGTCATGATAATCAACAAATAAAACGCTTAGCCAGGCGCGCATTTAAAATTGAAAATAATGAAATAAACGAGGTGACAGTATGAATGTCATTTCATTATCGCCATTTGATTTATCACTGGCTGCATTGTTGGTACTCGCGCTGGCTTTTATTTCCTTCATATTAAAGCTGGGTTTAAGTAACCGAATTATTATTGCTGCAATCAGAACAGTTGTGCAGCTTTTATTAATTGGTTTAGTTTTAAAGGCCTTGTTTGCCCAGGTCAGTTTAGTTTTAGTTACCGCGTTATCGATCTTTATGTTGCTGATCGCCGGGCGTGAAGTGATGGCGCGACAACAACGTCGTTTTGGTGGTGTCTGGGGATATGGTTTAGGCACACTTTCCATGTTTGTCTCATCTTTTGCGCTGACAATTTATGCCTTAATTGCTATTGTAGGTACCGATCCCTGGTATACGCCACAATACGCCATTCCTTTATTAGGTATGATGTTAGGTAATACGATGACGGGTGTTTCGCTAGCACTGGACAAATTAACCACAACAGCATGGCAACAACGTGCAGTGATTGAAGCGCGTCTTATCTTAGGACAGGATTGGCGCACAGCCATTGGTGACATCACGCGCGACAGTGTGCGTATTGGCATGATTCCGATGATTAATGCCATGGCGGCAGCCGGAATTGTGAGTTTACCGGGTATGATGACCGGTCAAATATTGTCAGGTACTGACCCGGTTGAAGCGGTAAAATATCAAATACTCATTATGTTTTTGATTACAGCAGGGACAGGATTTTCGGCCATGCTCGCTACATGGATTGGTGCTCGTCGGTTATTTGATGACAGGCAGCGTTTACGTTTAGAACGGTTAAGCTAAAGGGTTTTATGTAATGACTTTAAGCAAAACTTATTTTTTTATTTTCCTTTTTGCACTCATGCTCAATACGGTTGACGCCGCCTCAGTCTATAAATGGGTAGATGAAGATGGACAGGTACATTATGGCAGCCGACCAAAGCATGAAGATGCTGAACAGGTTGAAATAAAAAATCGTTATATTGATTCTGGAAATCAGCCCGCACCATTAACTGCACAGGAGCGTGCAGACAAACAACAAAAATTTATTAATGCATTAGATGCTGAAAATGAATCCATTTCTGAAGAAAAAAGAAAACAGAGAGAACAAGAAGAGAGAAATATCGCGCGTTGTAATGCCGCGCGCGATCAGCTGAAACGAAGAGAAGCAGCCAGTGCGCTTTATGATCTGGATGAAAAAGGTAACCGGGTTTTGCTGGATAAAAAGCAATACGAAATAGCGATGGAACAAGCCAGAGCCCGAGTCCATAAATGGTGTGATTGATAAAAATATTAACCACAGAGGTCACGGAGTTACACAGAGAAAATCAATATTAAATACTCTGTGAACCTTCGTGACCTCTGTGGTTAAAGAAAAAAATATTTAATTAAGAGGCTTAAAACGTGGATCAAATATTAGTAGAAAAAAATGTTTCATCAATGAAAATGGAAGTGATGGGTGTATTTGATTGGGCAACATGGGAAAAAGAAGTATCAGAGTTTCCATGGGAATATAAAATGACAGAGTCATGTTACATCGTTGAAGGTGAAGCCATAGTTACACCAGATGGTGGTGAGCCGGTAACAATAGAGAGAGGTGATTATGTTATTTTCCCAAAAGGGATGTCATGTACCTGGAAAATAATCGAGCCCGTTGAAAAATATTATAATTTAAGTGATTCTTAATCATTGAAGTACTTATAAAATTATCATTTGTTAAAATTTATTTTTTTAAGGACACAGTGAATATGTATAAAATACATATCAATTAAATTGAGCATTAAGGTATGTCGGCATGATATTGAAAAAAGTCGGCCAGAGCATAGTGTTTTTGAATAATAGAAACAACTGAGCTCTGACCCGAAGTTACATCGAAATCATTGCATCATATGACGCATACCTTGTCCTTGCTGATTTCGAAACATTCCATAACCCATTCTTGAAGATTTCCATTCTTTTAATTTTTCCTTTTGTTCTTTTGTAAGAAGATCATAAACTTTATTTTTAGTGGTGATGCTTAATTCAATTTTTTGTCGCTTAAGATCAAAAATACTTTTATATATACTACCGATTTTTTTTGCATTCGGTTTATCCTCTTTATATAAAGAATATAAGTCATCAGCATGTTCAGTCAATTTATCGTGTAGAGCTAATTGTTGAGTGCGTGTTTCTTTTTGAATATCACGTATGGATTTTCGTTGTGAGTCAGATAAATCTAGCATGTACATATAGTTGTTTCCCATCATGCCTATATTACCAGAACCCATATGGCCCATACCCATCATGCCCATATTACCGTAACCCATATGGCCTGAGTCCATATGCCCATATTGGATATTTTCAGAGTCATAAGCATTAGCAGGTGAGATAGTTAGACTAAACAGTAGAGTGATGAATAATAAATATATAGTAAGAATTGGTGTCGTTGTTTTGGTATTCATAATAACCCTCTTGATATGATGATTAATTGTATAAATACCTATGAAACTACACATAGGAGTTAAAGTTTAGACAGAAATATAAATTTGTATAGGTTATTGCTAATGGCCAATAGCGGTAATTATTAGTTTTATTGTCTAAGTATTGCTATCCAGCACCATAAATTTAGCAAGCTTGCCATTGAACCTGCGAGATAAGTTAACGCTGCGCTTTTTTTATGCCAATGATCTTAGTCATTTAACGGGTTTTTCTGTAAATTGAATAGAAAAAATTAGTATTGATCAATTAATCTGGAAAAGATATGAATAAGGATATTAATGACTGCAATGGCCGTTAGGTGTCACTTATAAAATTCCACATTATTGATTTGAGATTGATTAATAACCTAAGTATCGTGCTGCCCGATAAAAAATATAACGACTTACCCATTCACCCATGCAAGTCCAGGTGTCATGTCACGTTGAAAAGTGTATAGCGCCAGCTTTTTGATTCACTTTGCATGGTGTCAGCAGTTGATAAACACAGTGAGTATAATTATATGGCTCCTTTATTTGCTGCTCATGATATGGGTTATGAATAACTGTTGCTACATAGGTTGAAGTACGTATTTTGTTGGTAAACAATTGAAAGCTAAACCGGCTCTTCAGCACTGGTTAAGACTCATTCCAGCCTTTAGATGTCTGCATAAATAAAGACAGATGTGACAAATGACATTTGATCGCTTTAAGTATCAACAGGTAAAATCAGGGGCAATATATTCACACGAGAATCACAACTGTATTGCCTGGGGATAAATTCAGATGTATTTTTACCTATGAAAGTAAAGCCCTGTTTGTTATGGTGGTATTTATGAAAGCAATTAGAAGTACCCCCCTTATTTCTTATGATTGTATTTATAGCAACTATTAAGAGACCACATCTTTTTAATATAAGCTACAACAACTAAAAATATAGAAGACTGAATAATATAAGTAGGTAGGTGTTTGTATGTTTTCGCGTTTTCTTGACAGCCTTAAGATCAGAGCCAAACTCCAGTTATTACTCGTACCACTTGTTATATTTCTCCTGTTGTTGTCAGCCCAAATTGTTGTGGACAGGTGGCAGCAATACCGGGCAGTGCAAATAAGTCTCGAGTCACGAGAGTTAATTCAGTTGTTTACAAACCTGGTTCATGAGCTGCAAATCGAACGTGGTATCAGTGAAGGTCACATTGGTAGCAATAATACTAAATTCATAAACCAGTTACAGCAGCAGCGCAGCGTGGTTGATGTGCATGTTGGCATGCTAAGAAATTTTATGGGGAAACATGCTTCTCTTGTACAGTCCTCCGTACTTGACTATCAGGAAATAGATAACATTCTGCTTGAACTGGATAGCCTTGGCGAAGTGCGCCTGGTAGTCGATTCTCAGGATAGCAGTCAACGTGCATTTGACTATTACTCTAATATTAATGCCCACACGCTCCATTTAACTCGACATGTGAGTCTGGAAATGGATAACACGTTACTTATGCGGCATGCTAATGCGCTTGGTACTTTGATATGGCTACAGGAATATGCCGGTAGGGAGCGAGCCATACTGGCTAGAATGATTGCATCGGGTCAAATAGACACCAGAGCCATTCAGATTACACTGGGTTATATCGCCAATCAGCAGAGCCTGCTGAATCAATTCTATAACTCCGAGGCCGATCATGGCGAGGCAGCACGGTTAAAGAAGGCATTAGATGACCCTGCTGTACTTAAAGTGCATGAGATACGTCAGGCACTCACTGCAACAGCGTCATTGCAAAACACGCTATCCGAGTTAAAGTTTGCCGACTGGTTCCAGTATTCAAGCAGACGTATTGAGCTGGTACGCCAGGTGAGTAATGGAATCAGTGAGGATATGGAGATACACGCAAAGGAAGTAAAAGATACTGCGTATTTTGAGCTTATTTCCTACAGCCTGTTGGCCATTATGTCGTTGGGCACAGCCCTGTTTCTATCTTTAGTAATATCCAGGCACCTGGTGAAGGGGCTGACGACTATTAATGATGCACTGAAAAATGTCAGGGACACGGGAGATCTAACCGTAAAGCTGCAGGAACGCGGGGATGATGAGGTTAGCAGTATCATTTCCTCTTTTAATAGTCTGATTGAAGAGCGAAAACGTATTGAAAAGGCATTACTAGAGAGCCAAAAACAATTGCAGCTGGCTAAGGAAGAAGCGGAGAAAGCCAATCAGGCCAAGTCTGAGTTTCTTTCACGGATGAGTCATGAACTACGTACACCCATGAACTCTATTCTTGGCTTTGGACAATTATTAGGGCTCAATAAAGCACTGGGGCCTGATCAGAAAGAGAATGTAAATGAGATATTGAAGGCTGGTGATCACCTGCTGGGGTTAATCAATGACGTTCTTGATCTGGCTAAAATCGAATCAGGTCATATCAACGTAACTTATCAGGATATTGATTGTCATTCATTACTTGCCGATGCAATGCTATCAGTCAGTCCGCTGGCAGAGCAGCGCAATATTACCTTGAAGTATGAGCCGAATCTGGATGAAACGGCATTAATCCATGTGGATCCACAGCGCCTGAAAGAAGTGATGCTGAATCTGCTGTCCAATGCCATAAAATACACGCGCGAGGAAGGCGTGGTTACGGTCAGTAGCATGAACAGTTCAGAGGACTATTATCGAATTGAGGTGTTCGACAATGGTAAAGGGTTGAGTGAAGAACAAATGCAGCGGCTGTTTCAGCCCTTTGAACGGTTGGGTGCAGAGAACAGTACAATTGAAGGCACCGGTATCGGGCTGGTGATCTGTAAACGAATCCTGGCGGCCATGGGGGGGTCCATCGGGGTTGAGAGCGTTATCGGTCAGGGCAGTACATTCTGGGTTGAGGTAAGGTTATCAGGAAAGTTTTGTAAGCGCTCAGAAGATCATCTTGTTGCCGAGCTAAATAGTCAGTTCTTATGTGATATTCCAGACTGTAAAGTGCTTTACATTGAAGATAATGCCTCGAACATAAGGCTGATGGAACACATTTTTAATAGCTTCACGAATATTTCTTTGATTTCAACCATGGAGCCGGATGAGGTATTGGCACTTATAAAGACACATCACCCCAGCCTGATTCTGATGGATATTAACCTGGCTGGTATGAGTGGCGTTGAGTTAATAAAACGGGTGCGAGAGTGCGAGGATGCAAATGACACTTTGGTGGTTGCCGTTAGTGCAAGTGCCATGACCCAGGATATTGAGAAAGCCATATCTGCGGGTTTTGATGACTATCTGACAAAACCGGTGGATATAAGCGATTTTATAAAATTGCTTACAAATCTGTTGCATAAGCCAGGCTACTGCAAAAATTATAAAAAGGTGTTGCAGGAAAATCATTAACAATACATATATTGGATGTCCGAGTAATAATAAAGTTTATTATGCTGGAGACAGCAATGTTTACTAATACAGACTCTATGAATTCTGCTTTAAACTGATTTTACTGAACAAAGGCCGATGCCATTAATACTTTAATAATGGAACATAACAGCAGTCAGTTACACTCAGTACCAGTATGCTGACAGTTTGTTTAATATAGTTAGTTTTATACTGATCATTAGTCAGAACAATGGTCTTTTTAAAAAATGATCGGCAGAACACCTGATAAGAAAAATTAACTTCAATGTGTTTCTTTTGACAGGGGGAGTTCATTCGCAAAGCGGAGGGATGCCCCGGAAGGGATGATTGGATACGTATGAAACTCTTCTATTTATTCCTGGCACTTTTAGGGCTATCACTTGCCGCACTTTTGATCCTTCGGTTGCTGGACTGGCAAGCAGAACAGTCCGAATGGACACGGTTGGCGGCCATGCAGCCTTCGAACCCGGCACGGTACGACTCGTCGATGGTCACTAATCTGCCCGAGCCGGCGCAGCGATTTTTCAATTATACCATTGCACCGGGCACGCTCCTGCTGCCGGTGGCAGAAATCGATATGGGAGGAGAGTTCAGTCTCGGCTCCCGGGAGGCGCCGAACTACCAGACGATGGAGGCACACCAAATTCTTGCTGCCCCGCACGGTTTTGTCTGGAAGTTGCTCTTACCAGGAAAGATACCGGTGTCAGGGTCAGACTCGAGCAGATGGACACGGTTTCGCATTTTTGGCCTGTTTCCGGTAGCGAGGATGGGGGGTGAGGAGGCTCATACCCGATCTGCCTATGGTCGATATGTCGCTGAAGCAGTGTTCTGGACACCCGCCGCGTTGTTGCCTGGGCCGGGAGTGGCATGGGAACACGTTGATGAAAATACCG
>JAPHTF010000158.1 GCA_026197095.1 Gammaproteobacteria bacterium | reverse complement strand
TATGACTGTGAATAGAGAGGGTCAGCTGCTTAAAGTGACATTCATGCGCTGGAGTAATGCGAACCCTGATAAAAAATATCAACTCCAGCCTTTTGGTGGGATTTTATCTGACTTCCGTATTGTGCAAGGTTATCGCCTGCCGTTCCGGGTTGAGGCAGGCAATATGTTTGGAACCGAGAGTTATTTTGCCTTCTTTAAGGCCGAGGTTGTCGCCATCCGTTTTCCTGGGGCAAAAAAATGAGCTTGATCCTCAGACTGAGTATGTTTTTGCCATGAATTAACATGGCTGAAGATTTAATGTTGATTTTATCTTTTAAGTATCGCAATCCAGCGCCATAGGTTTAACAGGCTTGCCATTGAGCCGGCTAAATAAGTTAATGCAGCAGCGCGTAATATACGGCGAACTTTAGGTATGTCTTCTGCTTCAACATATCCTGCTTCTAGTATAGGTAATGCCTTGTTAAAACTGGCATCCGTTTCGACCGGCAAGGTAATGAGATGCACCAGTGTTGCCATAAACATCGAACCAATACCCACTAAAAACAAAAAACCACCAAGTGCAGGCACACGCGTAACTGCAGTAACCACCGGCATGATCATCATGGCTGCAACACCAAATTTTTGTACTGCACCTGCAAAAATAGCCAGGCGACTTCGCCAGGCTAATAATGATTCTTTGCGATGATGTTGAATAGCATGTCCGACTTCATGAGCCGCAACTGCAATAGCCGTTAATGATTTGTTATCAAAATTAGTCGGCGATAAACGTACGGCTAAATCGTTAGGATCATAATGATCTGAATCCGGATCGGTTTTTTCTACTTTGACATGTGGCATTTCAAATCGATCAAGTAAGTGCCGGGCGAGTTCACCGCCTGTGCCCTGAAGTCGATCTAAAGGTTTTGCATAACGACGAAAAGTATATTGCGCCCACCATTGCGGCCCAAATAAAAGCGCAATAACTAAAAGTAGAATGACAATAAAATGCATAAGGAAAGTATCACATAGAATTTAATGCTGAACTACGAAAGATATAATTTTTATCAGAACTAACCACAGAGCGCACAAAGGTACACAGAGTTTTTACTTGTTGTTCTCTGTGAACCCCCGTGTCCTCTGTGGTTTAAATTTTTTTAAAGATTAGCTTTTGTTTTTTACTACGATGGAAGCAATACCTAAATTTCTTAACCGCAGTCGGGTTTGATTGAGTGCTTTGACATTACTTAATGGGCCAATACGCACACGGTGCCAGGTATCAGAGTCATTTATTTTAACTTTTTGAATATCAGCTTCAATGCCTTCTAAAGCAAGGCGAGCTTTTAGTTTGTCTGCTTCTTCAAATTTTTTAAAAGATCCGGCTTGAAGAATGTATTGTTGGATTGATTTGCTTTCGCTGGAATCGTCTGCAGAGTTAATTAACTCCTGCTCAGGAATAGCTACTTCTAATTCTGGCAAAATAGTATAAAAATCAAACTTTGGTTTAGTACTGCTTGCAGGTTCAGGCGGTGCATGTGGTTCAGTTGGCTGAGAATTTTTTACATCACGTGTATCAGTTTGTTTTTGTGGCTGAAAAACTTTTGCAACAGTTTCGGTAATAGCGAGTTTTCCTGAGCTATTGTCTTTTATATAAACGAGCAGCGCCACAAACAGGCCGATGATTAAACCTGCCATCATCCATATCCAGCCAGGAATGGGTTTTTGTTCTTTATGGTGGCTTTTTGCGTAGTCTCTGGGCATGGGTAATTTTGCTTTAATAAATTTTTAGAAAAAAACTAAATTCAAATAGTTGTACGTCATTCCGCTATGTTCTTGAGCAGGCATCTATACTATATCATCGACACTGGATTCCGGCTTTAAAGACTACCGGAATGACGTTAAGGTCGATAGCGTTTTAATATTACATTTCTAGTGCATTTACATTTCATCCGGCGCAGATACCCCGAGTAAACCCAGTCCATTTTGTAATACCTGTTTTGTCGCTTTTATTAAACAAAGACGTGCATTACGGATAACTTCATCATCAACAATAAACTGATGGGCATTGTAATAAGTATGAAAATCATTCGCTAAGTCGCGTAAGTAATGCGCAAGCTGATGTGGCTCATGATTCAACGCGGCTTTTTCAACGAGTTCAGCAAACTTTGATAATGTCGTCATGAGTGCTTGTTCGTGTGGTTCGCTTAATTTGTCGAGACTTTCAAAGCCTGCCTCTTGATCATGCGTAAAGCCTTTTTCATCAAGCTGGCGTAAAACACTACAAACACGGGCATGTGCATATTGAATGTAATACATCGGATTCTCATTGGATTTTGACTTGGCAAGATCCAGATCAAAATCAAGATGCTGTTCACACTTACGCATGACATAAAAGAACCGTGCGGCATCACTGCCCACTTCTTTACGTAACTGACGCAAGGTGACAAATTCCCCGGAGCGCGTCGACATTTGCATTTTTTCTTTACCACGATAAAGAATAGCAAACTGAACTAACAATACATGAAGCTTTGAAGGATCATCACCGACCGCTTCCATGGCTGCTCTTACACGAGGGACATAGCCATGGTGATCGGCGCCCCAGACATCAATAACCTGATCGTAACCACGTTCAAGTTTATTCATATGATAAGCAATGTCAGAAGCAAAATAAGTGGATTGACCATTGGCACGCACAAGGACACGATCTTTTTCATCACCAAAGTCGGTTGACTTAAACCACAGCGCGCCTTCTCTTTCATCAACATGCCCGGTTTTTTGTAAACGTTCAACCGCGTCTTTCACTAATCCGTTATCTGTTAAGCTGCGCTCCGAAAACCATTCTTCATAAACAACACCAAAGTGCGCTAAGTCATCACGAATATCATCAAGAATGTAATTCAGGCCGGTATCAAAAATAAAGCGATAATCTTCAGCGCCTAATTGCTCTTTTGCCATGTTAATCACGGCATCAATAAATTTTTCTTTATCGCCACCGTCAGGTTCATCGGCAGGAAGTTCCTGGCTTATGTCGCTCCACTGTTTTTGGAATTTATCACCATTGTTGCGGTGTAAATGAGCGGCAACATCCCAGACATAATCACCTTTGTAACCATTAGCAGGAAGATAATCCAGATCGGGCAAAGCACCGCAGAGGCTTAAATAACGCACCCAGACACTGGCACAGAGAATGTCCATCTGGCGACCAGCATCATTCACATAATATTCACGGTGAACCTGGAAACCGGCAGCCGCCAATAAATCTGCAACAGCGGCACCATAGGCCGCGCCACGACCATGACCCACATGTAAAGGCCCTGTTGGATTGGCAGAAACAAATTCAACCTGAACACGTTTGCCATTACCAATCGTTGAGTGTCCATAGACTTCACCAGCATCAAGAATTGCGGGTATGACAGAGGTCAGAGTATTGGCATTCATAAAAAAGTTGATGAAGCCTGGACCCGCAATGTCGACTTTATCAATATCATTATTTTCAGGAAGTGCAGCAACAATTTTTTCAGCCAGATCGCGCGGCTTTTGACCTGCGGCTTTGGCCAGCATCATGGCGAGGTTAGAGGCAAAGTCACCATGACTGGGGTCACGGGTATGTTCAATGACTATTTTGGGATTGACATCGTCAGCCAGGACACCGTCTTTTTTAAGGTTTATGACAACTTGTTCGAGTAATGCTTTGAGTGCTGCTTTCATGATCTAAATAATTAACCTGGTTTTACGGCTTGCTTGAAAAAAAGCCGATTATATCACTGGCTTGGCGGCTAAAGGTACAGGAGTCACGACTATTTAACACAGACTACATTGCGGTAAGTCATTACTGAAATGAATTGCAAAGGATGCGAAGACGCAAAGAACACATAACAAAAAACTTTGTGACCTTAGCACCTTAGCACCTTAGCACCTTAGCACCTTAGCACCTTCGCATCCTTTGCGTTAAATTACAGACTTTATAATGACTGTTTATTTCGAAAAATAAGCTTCAATGGTTTTAATTTTCGAGCGCGGCACAGTCATGGTGAATTTTCCACCGCTGACTTTTTTCTGCACATAAAGGTTATTCTGATCGAGGCGTAATAGTTGACCTTTGCGTTCATTGCCTGATTTAGTCGTAATGCGGACAAAGTCATTTATATGTTGTGGAGCCTGAGCCAGGCTAATTGGGTGATATGCCGCAACAGCTTTAACGACTACCTTAGGCTCTATTACGGGCTCAGGTTCTTTAACGGGTTCACCACGCATGAGTGAATTAAAGTCCAGGCTATTAGCCAGGCGTCGTTCAAAGTTTTCAATAAAGCCAGCTGGCGGGGCTTTATAACTCAGGTCAGTTACCAGCAGACCATTTATTTTTAAACGAACATTTAACGCATCTATAATCTCATTGCTCGACATCATAGAGAGCATCATGGGATTGAATTCTTTACTCGGAGCTAAAGTTAATGTCACTAAGTCAGGCTTTAATAAAAAGTCTTTATACGCGTCGCGCAAGCCATCACCCGGTGAAAACCCCCAAAGCATGTAAAAATATTCATCGGGTTGTTTAACTTCAGCCTCAATAAATTCTTCTTTTTTTGTTTTATCGAGATCTGAGCAATACTTAATAATGCGAGGCGTATAAGTATCATCTTTATAATTGACTTCAACACTGGTGAGCTGGGGTAAGCCGCCTTGCATCATGTTTGCTGATTTCATGCTGCTGATATTAGAAACTAAAGCACGGGCAGAGACGTTCCCCATATTGCGTGTTTTTCCGGTTACATCAATGGTGAGTGTTTTTCTGCTTTTATTAAAGTCATATGCCATACGCATGTTTGACATGACCCGGGCATAACCCATTTCTTTATAATCACTGGGACCAAAAATAGATTTGCCGCCGCATATCTTACGCTGGCTGCCGTATACAGGTTGCATACGTTTAACTAATTTATTTAACCATTCTGCCGTTGCACCATTCATGTCGATATAAAAATCATCAATAGCAAAACCCAAATGATCCGGGAATTCACCTTTTCGGGCATTTTCAGGGCCACTTAACATGTATAAGAAGCCCGGTGTTTCTAAAGTAATGTTACCGAGATTAATTTGTTCGGGTAAAAATTGCGCGGAGACGCGCACATTTTTTAATTCAACTTTTCCTGAGATGATAGATGTCGATAATTCACTGTATTTCACCTGTGCAAACATCTGAATGGAGCTTAAGGTGTTATCAATATTCGTTTTAAACTGGTGATGAATATAACCATTGATACCCGCAACAAGCGCAAGTATTGCAAGTAATGCTGCAATTAATATATTTCGAATGTGTCTAGGCACAATGTTTCCCCTTAATATTTATTCTTTACGTTTTTGGCGTGGCATTTAAAGCCTTCAATGTATTCATCAAGTTGTATGCGCCAAAACATAATAAACCGCTTATATTCGTCCATAACAAGTGAAGTTATGAGGTTATGAAGTTAGCTGTTAGATTGCAAGAGAGAAAGGTTACAGAGAGTTGAAATACATAGATAAAAGGTTACTTTCGTAGGCCAATACTTACATTAAAAGCTACATCAGAACCTACATCAGATCCTACATCAAATCCTGGGGATCAATATCAATCGACCAGCGGACTTTTTTTGCTGTTTGTTCCTTTTCAATTTGGCTAATGCCTGAGGCAAAAAGTGCTTGCAGTTGTTTGCGGCTATTCGCCTGGATAAGGAGTTGTGCACGATAGCGGCCAGCACGACGTTCCATTAACGCAGGGAAAGGCCCCATCAACATCACGTCGTTTTGATTGGCCGAATTAACTTGTCCAACTTGTTCTAGCAACAAGCGAGCTTGTTCCAGAAATACCATTGGGCTTTTTTGATCAACCGCTTCAGCACGTAGTAATGCCAGGTGAGTAAACGGGGGCAATTCAGTTTGTTGCCTTTCTTCAATTAAGCTTTCGGCAAAACCCGGGTAATCATGTTTGAGTAAAGGGGTAAATAAAGGATGATCAGGATGATGTGTCTGGATCAACACTTCACCTTCTTTTTCTTCACGCCCTGCACGACCGGCGACCTGTAAAATGAGTTGCCCCATTCGTTCAGAAGCGCGAAAGTCTGAACTGTATAAACCATGATCGGCGTTTAACATAGCCACTAAGGTGACATTAGGAAAGTGATGGCCCTTCGCCAGCATTTGTGTGCCGATTAAAATTTGTCGTTTGCCATTATTAATCTCTGTTAGCAGCTTTTGCATTGATCCTTTGCGGCGAGTGCTATCACGATCTATGCGTATCACGTGATAGTGAGGAAAAAGTTCATTTAAAGCCTGCTCTATACGCTCAGTACCAAAGCCCATTTGCAATAAGTCTTCACTGTGACATTTTGGACAGACTTTTGGTTGGTACTGCTCAGTGCCACAGTGGTGACAACGCAGTTGTGAATTACTTTGATGCAATGTCATGTGCGCATCACAACGTGGACACAAGGCATGCCAGCCACATTCGTGACACATCAGAACCGGTGCAAAGCCGCGGCGATTTAAAAATAATAAAACCTGTGAGTCACGCTCAAGGTGTTCTTTCATTTTATGTAGCAGTTGTGCGGATATGCCATGTTCCATTTTCTGGCTGCGTACATCGAGCAAACGAATCACAGGGGGTTTTGCCTCGCCTGCACGTTCAGGTAGCAACAAGGTTTCATAGCGATGTTGCAACGCGTTATATAACGTTTCTAAAGAAGGTGTGGCTGAGCCTAGTACAATAGGAATATTTAAATCACGTGCCCGTTTAACAGCAAGATCACGTGCCGAATAACGAAAACCGTCTTGTTGCTTGAATGAGAGATCATGTTCTTCGTCAATAATGATAATACCGGGTCGTAATAACGGGCTAAAGACGGCAGAACGCGTTCCAATAATAACATCAGCGGAACCTGCCTGGGTGTTTAACCAGGCCTGTAAACGCTCTTCATCGTTTAAGCCTGAATGCATAATGGCGATACGACCATCAAGTCGTTTTAAGAAGCGATCGAATAATTGAGGCGTGAGGCCAATTTCAGGCACCAGCACCAGCGCTTGCTTACCTTGTTTAATAATGTCCTCAATGACCTGCAGGTAAACTTCAGTTTTGCCGCTACCGGTTACCCCTTCAAGGACAAAGGCATGAAAGTGATCGCGTTGCTCAATAATACGGTTAATCGCGTGTTGCTGGTCTGGATTGAGTACCGGTGCAGAGTTTATTGGAGTTGCAATGGGCAATGCATTTTCCTCAACAGACTTAACCCAGCCTTTTTCCTGCAGCCGTTTCATTACAGGGCGCCAGCCAACATGCTGTTCAGAGAGCTGTGAGTCTAACAAACCAGAAGATGCCTGCTTTAGATCGCCAAGCAAAGCAATTTGTTTGGCGGCACGTTTCAAACTTTGCGGCTCGACGGTTTCTCCTTCAGGTGTAATCTGCCATCGCCGGATACCTTTTATATGGGTGTTCGCTCCCTGGCGTAATTTCACCGGTAAGGCATTCTGCATGACCTCACCGATTGGGTGGTGATAATAAGCGCTACACCAACGCAGCAGTTGCAAAAGCTCACTATCAAAAACAGGGAGTTCATCTAATACCTCGATAACGGGTTTTAATTTATTGCCTGGAACGTCTGTTTCATGCACAACGTCGAGCAATATTCCAACCAGCGTTTGCCGCCCAAAAGGCACCTTTACGCGTACCCCAGGCTGAGGTGTTTTAGCCTGTATATTTGCCGGTGCAAGGTAGTCAAAATAACGCCTTAGTGGGGTGGGAATGGCAATGCGAAAATAGGCGTACTTCATTTCAAATAATGGCTCGTTTAAGCGTTCGTTTTTTCTAATATTTATGAGGCTAAAAATTGTATAGTTAGCTAATTTATCTCACAGTCTTTCTAGCTTAACTGAGCTAAGTTATTGTCTATACACTAGTTTGTTAGTTATCCACAGAAGCTGTGGATAAGTCTGTGGATGAAATGTATTTTTATACATTATTTACCCTGTTTTACTGCATAAATGTTAAATTGGTTACAATTTGTACTGAATAATAATTCTATATATTTCAATGGTTTATATTGTTTTTATAGCGTTTTTGACACTTCATGACATTTTTATGAAGCTAAGTTGTTGTTATTGTTAAGGCTGTGCATAAAAGTGAATTTTTAATGATTTTTTTCTTGATCCAATGAAAATTTTCATGTAATCCGGGCGGTGAAATCAGCCCTTTTTTGTAAAAACCTGTTCAATTAACACTAAATAATATTGAGCGAGTTTATCATTATCATGAAGAATAAACTGTATGAATAAATATGAGCAAAAATTGCTCACTTATGGAGAGATTCTGTGTCAATTTGGGTCAAGATTGAGCAAGAAATAAGCACCTCAATAGAAAGTGATTTTCAGTTAAAAAAGCATAGTTCTGTTTCTGGTGGAGATATTAATCAGGCCTACCGTATAGATGGCCTGATTGGACAGGAAACAGCTCGTTTTTTTATAAAACTGAACAAAAAAAACATGCTCGATATGTTTGAAGCAGAAGCTGCAGGGCTTGGTGAAATTGAAAAGTCACGAGCCATCCATGTTCCACATGTTATTTGCAGTGGGGTTGTAGAAAATCAAAGCTATTTGGTGCTGGAGAACCTGAGCTTAGGTGCTGGTGCGAGAGATTCGGCAACTCATTTAGGTCAACAACTGGCTTTAATGCATAAAACAACATCTCCACAGTTTGGCTGGTCTCGAGATAATACGATAGGTTCAACCAGGCAGATCAACACCTGTGCGGGTAACTGGATAGATTTCTGGCGGCAAAACCGTTTAGGTTTTCAGCTTGATTTGGCAAGGCAAAAAGGTGGCGGCCAGTCTTTATATATAAAAGGCAAAGCGTTAAGCGCAGAGCTAGATCAGTTTTTTATTGGCTATCAACCTGAAGCTTCATTGTTACATGGTGATTTATGGTCGGGTAATTATGCTTATTTGAAAAATGCAGAGCCGGTCATTTATGATCCTGCGGTTTATTTTGGTGATCGTGAAGCCGATATTGCCATGACTGAATTGTTTGGCGGTTTTCCTGCTGATTTTTATTCGGCATACAAGGAAGCCTGGCCTCTCGATAAAGGTTATCAGCAACGCAAAAAACTGTATAACCTTTACCATATTTTAAATCACTATCATTTATTTGGTGGTGGTTATGGCATGCAAGCTGAAAACATGATTGACCAGTTATTAGCCTCGCTTTAATTAAATAATGTAAAAGAATCTTTGGTTTATTCTGTTGATTCATTATGATGGTGTGAATGAAACAGATTGATCATTACCTGCCAAAATTTGACTGGCATTTTCTTCTTCCGCATTACTGGATGACCTGGTTAGGTCTGTTATTACTGTGGTTATTGAATTTTTTGCCTTTTAAAATCAAACGTAATTTGAGTCACTTACTAGGTCGTCAGATTTATTTACATAATGCCAAGCGGCGCAATATTGTTGATACAAATTTATCACTCGCATTTCCAGGTATGACACGGCAGGCACGCCAGCAAATGGCGCTGCACTTTACCACGAACGCCATTTTCATTTTGTTGGATTACCCGTTGTTACTCTGGTCAAAACAAAAAACACTAGATAAGCGTATAAATTTTAAAGGGCTGGAATATATAGAATCATGCCGGCAACAAAACAAGCCAATTATTTTATTAACCTGCCATATGCTGGCACTAGAGTATGGTGCTTTGGCGTTAACAAAAAAGGTTAAAACAGTTGGTTTAATAAAACCTGCAAGAAATAAAGTATTTGAGTGGCTAATTGCCCGAGGCCGTATGCGATTTGAAGGACAGGCTAAACTCTATTTACGCGAAAAAGGTATTCGGCCGGTTATACGCGAAATTAAACAAAATAGTGTTTTTTATTATTTGCCCGATGAAGATTTAGGTGAAAAGGCAAAAACAAAGTTTGTGCCCTTCTTTGGCGTCGAAACCGCAACACTCACCGCGTTGGCACCGATGACAAAAATGACGAATGCAACCGTGCTTCCCGCCGTGACGACACTCGATGAAGAAACGGGGTGTTATACGCTTGAAGTTAAGGAACCGCTAGAAGGCTTTCCGGGAAAAGACGAAGTGGAAAATATGAAGAGAATGAATCACATTCTGGAGCAACTGATCTTAAAGGCTCCAGCCCAATATATGTGGTCACTCAGGTTGTTTCAGACGCGCCCTGATGGCGCCCCATCACCTTATCAACACTGAATAATAACAAAACTCACTAGTTGCATTCAGCTTCCTGACAAACCAGTTCAGTACGAGCAGCATTCACCCTGTTTAGAAGAACGGCATAATTGGCTGCATCATCAGCAGATTCAAGCGGGCCTTCCATTCCAACAGGTGTTTTTACGCACCAACCTTCACCACATGGTTGAATCATTGTTGTATCAAAAGTCATGGTACATCTCCTGGGCACTTGTCAGTGCTCTCATCATTCGCGTTTAAAAGAACCAACAAGTTCGAATGACAACACTTGCTACTATCAAGAATAGCGAGCTTTTAAGTGTTTGTGAACCAGTTCACACAATTTTAACAATGAATAATATAAATCCCACTTGATGCTGATTTTGCGTAACTATTGGTTATTGATCTCTATATTTTCGATTTTTAATAAACGAAATCAGAAAGATGATAATTTAACAAGGTATGTGGCTAATAGTGACTGCTAACTGGCGTCATCAACCGAGTAAAGTGGAGATAATGCGGTCTTTAAGCTCTTAAATAACCCAGTGTTGTGGGTTTCTTCTTGTGCGAGCAGTTGCTTCATGTGCTCGCGTTCTGTTGGCATGGAGTAACATGCAGGGCAAGAATCAGGAATGACGGGTAGTACAACTTCTTTAGCAAATTCAGTAGTTTGACGCTCTCTAACATAGATCATTGGGCGGATTATTCGAATATCTTCATCTTGATTCATGTAATTAGCCTTCATTGTCCGCAATTGCCCACCACGAAAGGCAGACATTAAAAAACTCTCGGCCAAATCATCTAAATGTTGTCCTAAAGCGAGCACATTGTAGTCTTCTCGTCGGGCGGTGGAATACATAATGCCGCGCTTCATGCGCGAGCAAAAAGAGCAAAATGAATCATTTTTCATTTGTTCTTCGGCTTGTTTGGTGATGTCGTGACTTTCATAAAAATAGGGAATCTCTAACTCAGCTAAATAATTTTTGAGCACAGAGGGATCAAAACCTTCGATTTCAGGGTCCACGGTGAGTGCAGCAATTGAAAACTGAATGGGGGCGTGGCGCTGCAGGTGACGAAGTGCATGTAATAAGGTTAATGAATCCTTGCCTCCCGATAGTCCCAGCAATACCCGGTCACCTTCTTTAATCATTTCAAATTCAGCAACAGCCTGGCCAATGGGGCGCATTAGAGTTTTTGGCATTTTTATGATGTTTTGTTTTTTTGTCATGAGTTGCTTGCTACGATAATTTGAAGAATATTCTGATCCGCACTATAAATTTAGAGTATAAATGATTAGACAGCATCTTTAATTAAAAGATGGGGCTGATAAAGGAATAGATAAGATGAATAATAGTGTAAAAACGATTTCACCCACAGCGTCATATGAGCTCATTAAAAGTGATCCGCGAGCATTGTTAATCGACGTGCGTTCTAATATGGAGTTCTTATTCATCGGCCACCCAATGGATGCCATTAGTATCCCCTGGATAGATGAGCCGGACTGGGTGGTTAACCCAAATTTTGCATCCGATGTGCGTAAATTAATATTGGGTGGATTAGAGCATGATAGTGGCGGGCATAATGTCCCTATCCTTTTAATCTGTCGTAGTGGCAAGCGTTCATTAGAAGCAGGGAAATTGCTATTAAAAGAGGGTTTTCATGATGTTTATAATATTGAAGACGGCTTTGAAGGTGAGCTTGATGAGAATCATCATCGCAGTACATTAGCGGGCTGGCGATTTGAAGGGTTACCCTGGAATCAGTGCTAACGAGAGTGTCAGGAACAGTTATTTTGCATGAGAAAACCGGTTGAAATTATTGAAGGCGATAAATCCTTACGTCTTAATCTTTATCTTATTATTGCATCCTTTTTACTTCTAATTATTTCAGTTGAACCTGTTATCGATTTTGTTTTGCTTATGATATATGGACAAAGCACCCCTTTTCTTATTGAGTATATTAATAAAGTAAAGTTAATAGCGAGCACGATAATTTATACTGTTATTGGCTTAATTCCGGCTTTTTATGCCAGTTGGTTTGGTTTCCGGGTGCTGGCATCGTCAAAACTTCCTCCTGTGTTGCTATCAGGTAAAACACGCTTTCCTTTTACTGTTGTTGTCATTAAAGGAAAACACGCAAAAATGTTCGGCGTGTTAATTATTATTATTTCTGTGGTGCTGATTATTCAGTTGTTTCTATATGCAATAAAAGTGCTGCTTATATAGATAGTGCAGCATACACAATTACTTAAGTTATGCTGTGATCTGGTCGATAAAAGTTATATCGCAGTATTTACCGGAATTTTATGCACAATTTAAGTCAAACATTAGCTGAACAACTTAATATTTCTAAGCACGAAATTGAAAGGCGTAAAAGTTTTTTAAACTTCACTGAAAAAGATGAGGAAATATTATTAGCGTATAAACCCGTTATTGCTAAACATTGTGATGGTATCGTTAAGAATTTTTATGATTTTTTAACACGATACCCGGAGGTTTCTGCAATCATTGGTGATGCTGAATCCATGCGCCGTTTGAGTAGTGCAATGAATCGATATGTACTTGAGTTATTTGATGGCCACTATGATATTGATTATGTCAGCAAACGTTTAAGGATTGGCTTGGTCCATCAACGTATCGGCGTATCAACCGATCTTTATTTAGCGGCTGTTTATCAACTGCAGCTAAACATCCACAATACTGTCGCCATGTATGAAATGGGCAATAGTGATTTTATGGATATGTTTGCTTTACGTCAGGCGATTAATAAAATCATTATGTTCGATATTCAATTTGTCTTGGAGACGTATTATTCAGGCCTGGTTAACCAGGTTGAAGCCGCACGAAAAGAAGTTAAAAAATATGCAAACTCGTTAGAAAAAAAGGTAGAAGACAGAACAAAAGAACTAGAAGAGCTTTCGATGCGAGATATGTTAACGGGCTTATATAACCAACGCGCATTTTTTGATTATTTACGGCGAGAAATATCAAATGCGGAGCGCTACCGCGAATCGATGGTGCTTTGTTATCTGGATTTAAATGGATTTAAGGCGATTAATGATAAGAAGGGCCACCAGGAAGGTGACGAGGTATTAATTACTACAGGTAATGTTATTAAAAAGAGCATGCGTGACGGCGATCTTCCCTGTCGCTATGGGGGGGACGAATTCGCACTTATTCTTCCACGTACCACTTTAGAAGAAGCGGATACTTTTGCAAAACGGTTGATTAAGAATTTTAAAATTCCGGAAATGTGCGGTGTGAGTTTTAGTATGGGGATGGCAGGGATTGGCCCGGATGTATTTATTGATCATGAAAAAATATTAACCGCCGCGGATAATGAAATGTATAAAGCGAAAGCTAAAACAAAACAACGCAGGGGTTTTTATATTTCATCGACACATGTAAATGCCTAATCCACTCTAAAACAGCACCTATCAATGCAGCCTGATTGAAAATAATCTGTTATTATTCACCCCGTTTTTATTCTTATATATACTAAATCATCACTTTTTTGATTTAGAGATATCTCCACGTATTTTAATTAATGTAAAGAACCCAACATGACTGATATTAAACAAATTCTTAAAGAACGCATTCTTATTCTAGATGGTGCCATGGGTACGATGATTCAAACCTATGAGCTCGAAGAAACGGATTATCGTGGTGAACGGTTTAAAGATTGGAGCTCGGATCTAAAAGGTAATAATGATTTACTTTCCATTACCCAGCCGCAGATTATCAAGGCAATTCATGCTGCTTATTTAGAAGCCGGTGCCGATATTATTGAAACCAATACCTTTAATGCCAATCATTACGGTATGGCAGATTACGGTATGGAAGCCGAAGAATTGGTATATGAGCTTAATGTTGCAGCAGCCAAAGTCGCACGTGAAGCATGTGATGCCTTTGCGACAGTCGACAAGCCACGATTTGTCGCCGGTGTTCTCGGTCCAATGCCTGTCACCGCGTCTATGTCTAAAGATGTCAATAATCCTGGTGCGCGTGATGTTACCTTTGATCAACTGCGCGTTGCTTATGACAATTCATTAAGAGGTTTGATTGAAGGCGGTATTGATATCATTTTAGTAGAAACGATTTTTGATACCTTGAATGCCAAAGCGGCACTTTTTGCGATTGATGAATACTTTGAAGAGACCGGAAATGTCCTGCCCGTTATGATCTCCGGCACCATTACAGATGCAAGTGGCCGTATTCTTACCGGTCAAACACCCGAAGCTTTCTGGAATTCCTTACGTCATATTAAACCGATTAGTTTTGGCTTTAACTGTGCCATGGGTGCAAAAGATTTACGCCCACATGTTGAAGAAATGGCCGGTATCGCAAACTGCTGTATCAATGTTCACCCTAATGCCGGTTTACCTAATGCCTTTGGTGGTTTTGATGAAACACCAGAAATGCTGGCAGAAGAAATTGCTGACTGGGCCAAAAATGGTTTCCTGAATATTGTTGGTGGTTGTTGTGGTACCAGCCCTGCACATATCAAAGCGATTGCAGATGCGGTGAGCAAATATCCCCCACGTGTCCCGCCCGAAGTCGCGATTGAATGTCGCTTAAGTGGACTAGAGCCCTGCAATATAAAAGATGATTCCTTGTTTGTGAATGTGGGTGAACGCACCAATGTTACCGGTTCAGCAAAATTCAAACGGCTGATATTGGAAGAAGAATATGATGAAGCCTTAAGTGTTGCGCGTGAGCAGGTTGAAAATGGTGCTCAGATCATCGATGTGAATATGGATGAAGGCATGCTTGATGGCGAGCATGCAATGAAAACATTTTTAAACCTTATTGCTTCAGAGCCTGATATTTCTCGTGTACCCGTGATGGTTGATTCATCCAAGTGGCCAATTATCGAAGAAGGTTTAAAGTGTATTCAGGGTAAAGGTATTGTTAACTCCATCTCGCTAAAAGAAGGTGAAGAAAACTTTATTAAACAAGCCAGGCTTTGTCGTCGCTATGGTGCTGCAATTATTGTGATGGCCTTTGATGAAGAAGGTCAGGCAGATACTAAAGAACGTAAGATAGAAATTTGTACCCGTGCTTATAAAGTATTAACTGAAAAAGTGAACTTCCCGCCAGAAGATATTATTTTTGATCCGAATATTTTTGCAGTCGCAACAGGTATTGAAGAACATAATACATACGGTGTTGATTTTATCGAAGCAACTCGTGAAATCAAAAAAACATTACCGCACGCAATGATCAGCGGTGGTGTCTCAAATGTTTCGTTCTCATTCCGTGGTAATGATCCCGTGCGTGAAGCGATTCATGCCGTGTTCCTCTATCACGCCATTAAAGCAGGCATGGACATGGGTATTGTAAATGCAGGTCAGCTTGCTGTTTATGATGATTTGCCTGAAGAACTGCGTGAATGTGTTGAAGATGTTGTGCTCAATCGCCGTGATGATGCAACAGAACGTTTGCTTGATATTGCGGATAAATATAAAGGCGATGGCAGTGCAGGTAAAAAAGATGAAGGGCTGGAATGGCGTCAACTTCCTGTTGTAAAACGAATTGAACATGCTTTAGTAAAAGGCATTGATACATATGTTGAAGAAGATACCGAAGAAGCGCGGCACGCCTTTGCTCAGCCTATTGAAGTCATCGAAGGTCCATTGATGGACGGCATGAATGTTGTTGGCGACTTGTTTGGCGATGGCAAAATGTTCTTACCGCAAGTGGTTAAATCTGCACGTGTGATGAAAAAAGCGGTAGCTTACTTATTACCGTTCATTGAAGCAGAGAAAGACGGGGTCTCAAAAAGTAACGGCAAGATCCTGATGGCAACAGTTAAAGGTGACGTACATGACATAGGTAAAAACATTGTCGGCGTTGTATTGCAGTGTAATAACTTTGAAGTCATTGATATCGGCGTCATGGTACCGGCGAATGAAATCCTGGCAAAAGCCAAAGAAGAGAATGTTGATATTATCGGTTTATCAGGTTTGATTACGCCATCACTGGATGAAATGGTACATATTGCGAAAGAAATGGAACGTCTTGGTTTTGATCTTCCAATTCTGATTGGTGGTGCAACAACATCAAAAGCACATACGGCAGTTAAAATAGAACAGAATTATCATGGAGCTACATTGTGGGTAAAAGATGCTTCACGTGCAGTAGGTGTGGCACAAAAACTCATTAGCAAAGAATTTAAAGATGCATTTATACAGGAGACTCGCGCCGACTATGAAAAAGTGCGTGAAGCTTATGCAGGTCGTCGTGCGCAAATTAAATGGTTAACTATAGAGCAAGCACGCGCAAATAAATCAAAAATTGATTGGGATAGTTATAAACCGCCCGTACCAAAAGATCCAGGGATTCAGATTTTTGATGATATGCCACTTGAGTTTTTAGTGCCTTACATTGACTGGACACCTTTCTTCCATACCTGGGAATTAAAAGGCTCATATCCAAAAATTTTAGATGATGACGAAAAAGGCGTCGAGGCTAAAAAACTTTTTGCAGATGCACAAGAAATGCTGGCGCAGATTTTAGATGAGCGCTGGTTAAAAGCACGTGCCGTTGTGGGTTTGTTCCCGGCCAATAGTGTTGAGGATGGTATCGAAGTCTACACGGATAATTCACGTGATGAGGTTAAGCTGACACTTAACCATTTACGTCAGCAAACTGAACGTCCGCCAGGAAAACCAAATCGTTGTTTATCTGATTTTGTAGCCCCAAAAGGCAGTGGTAAAGAAGACTATATTGGTGCTTTCGTTGTGACTGCGGGTATCGGTATTGATGAACATGTAAAACGTTTTGAAAAAGAACATGACGACTATCGCTCTATTATGTTAAAGGCATTGGCGGATCGTTTAGCAGAAGCCTTTGCAGAACATATGCATGATCGTATTCGGCATGTTAATTGGGGATATGAAAATGGCTCTGCTAGAAAATCAAGCTGGACGCCATGTAATGGAATAGAAAAAGGTTTTGATAATCAGAAATTAATTAAAGAAGATTATTCGAGTATTCGTCCGGCCCCAGGTTATCCCGCTTGCCCGGATCACACTGAAAAACCATTGTTATGGGAATTACTTGATGCAGAAAAAAATGCAGGTGTGACTTTAACCGAGAGTTATGCCATGTGGCCTGCTGCATCTGTGAGTGGCTGGTACTTCAGTCATCCTGACTCAAGTTATTTTGGTGTCGGAAAAATTAATAAAGATCAGGTTGAAGATTATGCCAAGCGTAAAGGTATGTCTTTAGCTGAGGCTGAACGTTGGCTGGCACCGAATATTGGTTATGATGCGTGAGTATCAATTGTTGACAGTGTGCGAAAATAATATAAGAAGATATA
This sequence comes from Gammaproteobacteria bacterium, assembly GCA_026197095.1. GTDB lineage: Bacteria > Pseudomonadota > Gammaproteobacteria > UBA6429 > Thiohalophilaceae > JAGLTQ01. The sequence goes on along the minus strand of JAPHTF010000158.1, from coordinate 17,664 downwards.
AAAATTAAACCACGGAGGACACGGAGGTTCACTGAGGTTTATGTTTTTTTATTTAATTCAAATATTTAAGTGAAATTATAATTATCGTTTTTTTAGTTTTTATTACTGAATTTTATTTTCTCTGTGAACCTCCGTGCCCTCTGTGGTAAAAAATAATTATGCAGAAGAAAAAATCATCTATTCCTGACGAGTTTATTCAAGCTATACAGGTTGAGCTTGAAAACCAGCCTGCTGGCATAAGTGAGTATGATTTAATTCAAAATTTAAAATCACTTGGCTATTTTGATTTTTTATCTTCGCCTGCCCTGCCCCATGAACTTTTTCGCGTGCATTTTTTTCTGTTTCACGCGTTGTATTTATTGCGTGACATTTTCTTGAATAACAAAGATTATTTATTAGATATAAATACATTAAAAATTCAATTGACTCCCTATAGTGAAGGTGAAAGCAATATACAAAAAGAAGATAAATTAAGAACGTATTATCTGGACTTTACGCATCTTGATAAAACATCTGAGGATGATGTTTACGATATGCTGGCATCATTCTGGAATAAAGTTAATAAATTTGATAATAGAGAAGACGCATTAGCAGAATTAGGTTTAAAAGATCCGGTTGATGATAAAACCATTAAAAAAGAATACCGCAGATTAGCCATGCAGCATCATCCTGATCGCGGTGGCGATAGCGATAAATTACAAAAAATTAATGATGCTTTAGCATTACTTCTGGATTAAAAATTAAAGTGGCTCCGGTACCTGGTTAAAAAGGAATTGAATGTTTGAACTATTTTGAATGGAATACAAGTCCGGTGTTAGTTTCATTTGGCAGTTTCAGCCTTGCCTGGTACGGATTGCTATTTGCCACGGGGTTTTTTTTAGGTTTCCAGATTATGCGCTGGATATTTATTCGTGAAAAAAAGCCACTGAACTCATTAGATAAGATATTTGTGTACATGGTGTTAGGGGCTTTGCTTGGCGCACGTTTAGGTCATGTTTTATTTTATGATCCTGTCTACTACCTGTTAAATCCTTTTGAAATCATTAAAGTTTGGGAAGGCGGTTTAGCCAGTCATGGCGGCACAGTAGGGATGTTAATCGCGATGTATGTTTATGCAAGACAAACAGCAGATGTCAGTTTTTATTGGATACTGGATCGCATGACATTACCGATTTCATTAGGATCATTTTTTATTCGCTCAGGTAATTTTTTTAATTCAGAAATTATAGGTACTCCAACAACAGTGCCCTGGGCGATTGTGTTCTCACGCGTAGACGATTTACCTCGCCATCCCGCGCAACTTTATGAAGCGCTGGTTTATTTATTATTATTTATTTCATTATTTTTCCTGTACAGAAAATACGGTGATAAATTAAAACCAGGTTTTATGATGGGAATATTAATGATCGTTATTTTTGGTTCACGATTTTTGATTGAGTTTATTAAAATTCCCCAGGAATCATTTGAACCAATATTAAGTCTCAATATGGGGCAATGGTTAAGTCTCCCCTTTATTTTAATAGGTACTTTGTTCATTTACCTGAGCCAACGAAAAATTGCATAAAATATTAATCGTGACTTATCTTATTTTTAATCTATTAAAGCGTAGTTGCATTAGTTAGAATATTTTTTTGAATTAATATTTATTTTGTTTTAATAAGAGGTACGTAATGGGTGAGCTGAATCTGTGGTTAGTTGGTGGTGGTTTAACAGTAGGGGCTATTTTTGGCGTACTTGTTCAATATCATCGCCTTTGCCTGGTTGCTGCGACAGGTAATCTATTACTTATAAAAGATAATCGTCAGGTACTTGCCTTCATGGCGGCATTAATTGTTGCCATAACAGGCACGCAACTCCTTGAGTTTACCGAGACAGTGGCTATTGCAGATTCTGCATATCGTAATTCACAACTTGACTGGTTTGGTGCAAGTTTAGGTGGCCTGATATTTGGTATTGGTGGAGTCATGGCGGGAGGATGTGCAACACGCACATTAGTGCGATCAGCAGAAGGCAGCTTGCATGCGGTTATCGCGTTATTATTTTTTATGTTATTTGCTGCTTCAGCACAGTTTGGCTTTTTAGAAAAAATTCGCTTAGGCATTACACAAAGTACAGCCATTAATTTAACGGGTGACGCTTCGATTGCAACTATTTTAGGTCTGCCGCAATGGATACCTGCAGTTGTTATTGTCATTATTATGGCAGCTTATATGATTAAAAACTGGAACCCCGCGGCTAAATGGATGGTGATAGCGGGTGCGGCCATTGGTGCTTTGGTGGTAAGTGGCTGGTATATCACCGGTGTATTGGCGCAAGATGATTTTAATCCCACTAAGCCTTCAGCGATAACAGTATCAGGGCCATTAGCACGATTTGGCTATATTTTAATTTCGTCAAAAATTCCAGCTTTGTCATTTGCGATTTCATTTGTTATTGGTATTACCGTAGCTGTTTTACTGTTTACCCTGGCAACGGGCCGCTTTAAGTTGGAGCCGCCTAAAAAAGAAGCCTTTAAGTTTGCTATCCTGGGCGGAAGCTTAATGGGTATCGGTGGCATTATGGCTTATGGCTGCAATGTCGGTCAGGGCTTGTCGGGTATATCTACCTTATCATTTGAATCAATGTTGGCTTTTGCGGGTATGTTTGCTGGTACTGCACTTTCAGTGAAATGGATGGAAAAAAATAGCTAACGCTGGATGCTTATGAAGTGAATATTCTTGAAGTAGTTAAAGAGCACTGGGGATGGTCAGGTATACAGCCAATTGAAGTTGTTGCTGAGAATGATTTTGGTAATCTTATCCTTAAAGATGCAGAAGATAATTTTTGGCGTTTATGTCCAGAAGATGTTTATTGTGAGGTTATAGCAAAGTCTATTGAAGATTATAACAACCAGATTCAGGACAATGATTTTCTTATTGACTGGAATATGACCGTAATGGTTGATGAAGCAAAAAAAATGCTTGGGGAATTAAAAGAAGGATATAAATATTATATGGTAATTCCAGGCATTCTGGATGGTGAATATTCTGGAAACAATATTCAATCTGCTCCTTTTAGTGAAATCATCAGGCTGTCCGGAGATTTAGGCAAACAAATAAAAGATCTTCCGGATGGAGCAGAAATTAAACTTAAAGTAATAGACTGAATTTCTGTTAACGAATTCAAAGCTGACGGTTACCCTCCACAAAAGATATATAGAACATACTAGTTTTTACTAAATTGAGTGGATATACTTATTGCTAATATGAACGAGCTTGCCTACATAACTAAATTCCGACTTAATAAGGTAATGTTTTTTGTTTTGGTTACAGCATTGCTTTCAATGCAGTGGTCATCAGCTCATATCCATCTTGCAGAACATCATAACCATGATGGAAGCCATCATCAGCATAATATTGAAGGTCATGCACATCAATCATTGACCCATAATGATCATGTTCCAGATTCAAATCATCAGGTACATAAGCAGGACGTTAAGCTTGTAGAGCTTGGTAACGATTGCAATGTGCAGAGCTGGAATAATATTGATGATCAACCTGTTGTCTTAACTTCTGTAAATCTCCAGTTAAATCTTACTCATCACATAATTAGTATTGAATCATCAGGACTCAGTAACTCCAAACGACGATATATTGATTACTCCACCATAAGCCTTCGCGCGCCTCCTAAATTTTCATAATCTCCATTAGTTAAATCCAATTTACTTTAGGTGAACTTATTCATCTAAAAACTTTTTATTGAGGACGTTATGATATCTATATTTAAAGAATCACGATGGTTGATCGTGATATTTACATTGCTTATAGCAAGTCAGGCTTTTGGGCATGGAATGTCAGAAGCCGAGAAACAAACGATTATTGAGGGTGGAAATCTACGTTATATCTGGATTGGTGCTACTCATATGTTGTCTGGTTATGACCATTTAGCATTTATCTTTGGCATTATTTTTTTTCTAACCAGGTTCAAAGATATTGTTAAATACATTACAGCATTTACTGTAGGTCACAGTATCACGCTTATTTACGCAACATTTAATGCGATTCAGGTTAATTATTTTTTAATTGATGCGGTTATTGCATTGAGCGTCTGTTATATCGCTTTTGCAAACCTGAAAGGCTTTGAAAAATACCTGAACGTGAAATCGCCTAATATGATGGCCATGATTTTTAGCTTAGGTTTAATACATGGACTTGGATTATCAACACGGTTACAACAATTACCATTAAGTGAAGATAATTTATTAATGAATATTATCTCATTTAATGTTGGTATCGAACTAGGTCAAATTTTAGCATTGGCGGTGATGTTGCTGCTTATTGCAGGATTTCGTCAAAGCCATACATTTAAGAGTTTTACCAAAGCTGCAAACAGTTTTTTAATTATTGCAGGCGGGTATCTCTTTTTAATGCAAATGCATGGTTATGAACATGTTTCTAATGCAGAAGAGTTTGTTGCTGAATCAGCACCTGCACAGGCAATACAAAAAACTGAAGTTACTAATCATGCTAACTGGAAGGACGTTATTACCATAACCATCCCAGCTAGAGGTGATAAAGAGTATAAATTGCTTTTTCCCAAAAACACTACATTTGAATATTCATGGAAAACCAATGGAACAAAACTCTTTTATGATTTTCATGGTGAGCCAAAAGACGATAAAACAGGATATTTCAAAAGTTTCAAAAAAAGCACCGAAAGTAAGTCAAGCGGTAATTTAACAACATCATTTGAAGGTACTCATGGTTGGTACTGGAAAAATAATACGTTATCTACTGTTGATGTTGTTTTGAAAATTAACGGTGATTATCAGCGTCTTGATTTAACAAAGAAAGAAAAAACCGAACCGGAGAAAGAAAGCAGCTCTAAACAACACGATTCTATTTTTTAATTTTAGGAGATTTACAATGAAACTAAAAACACTATTACTTGGCTTAACCCTGGGTTTGTTTTCAATGATAGCAATAGCTGGGAGTGGGCATGATCATGGGCATTCACATGAGCCAGTTAATCAAGAAAATGCAAGTTCAATAGCAACTAAAATTGTTGCGAACTTTATTAAGCAAAAGACACTTGATAAGAGTTGGGAATCTACTACTGTTAGCTCATCTGAGAAAAAAATGTTTAATGGCAAACAAGAATGGGTGGTTAGCTTTGAGAATGAAAAAGTGACTGATGCTAAAAAACGTAAACTTTATATCTTTTTAACATTAAGTGGTGATTATATTGCTGCTAACTATACGGGAAAATAAATTGATTTAGATAAATGGTGTTGCCTCATATCTATCTTGAGATTACATTCATGGTAGGTATGAGATATATATTGTAAGGTTAGGTACTATGGCTTATTACACACTAAAAATTATAATTACTACAATGTTGATTGTAGCTATATCAGAAATATCTAAACGAAGTACTTTTATAGGTGCAATTTTGGCTTCTATACCTCTTGTTTCAGTACTTGCTATGATATGGCTTTATATAGACACAAAAAATATAACGAAAGTAAGCACATTATCAACGAGTGTTTTTTGGCTTGTATTGCCTTCTTTAACATTATTTATTTCGTTACCAATACTGCTTAAACAGAATATTAACTTTTATTTAAGTATTTCAATTTCCATATTTGTAACCATATTGAGTTATTGGATAATGATATTAATTTTGAATCACTTCGGAATTAAGTTGTGAGACTGATGATAATTAGTTAACGTCGGCTTCTGGCTGCGATTATAGTCAGTATGAGATTTAAAGGGATTAATCAATGAGTTGCTGTTGCCCACATTCAAAATCTGGCGGACGTCTGTTTTCATTTTTTGCGCGCAGCTATCGTCGTCGATTTTCTAAAAAGGGTTTTGAGCCTTCGCAACTCCAGTTAATAGAAGGCCTGGAGCAAGCGGGTTATAAAGACGCAACATTGCTGGAAGTAGGCAGTGGTGTGGGTTACTTACATCAAACTTTATTAGAGCAAGGGGCGAAGTCTGCCATCGGAATTGATCTTGCGCCTGATATGCTTAAAGAAGCTGAAGACTGGGCAAAGGAAAAAAATCTCATTGATCGCACTGAATATATTCAGGGTGATTTTATTGAACTCTTAGATCAGGTTGAGCCGGCTGAAGTCACGGTTCTGGATAAAGTCGTCTGCTGTTATCCTCATGCTGAATTGTTAATTAATCACTCTACTGCAAAAACGAAACGGGTTTATGCTTTAACCTATCCCCGCGATCGCTGGTTCACTAAAGTTGCGATTGAGATTATGGCGATATTTCTAAAGCTCAGTGGCTCCGATTTTCGCGCTTTTGTGCATAACCCTGATGATATCGAGCGTTGGATAACCGATGCTGGTTTTAAAAAAGTTTTTCAAAAGCAAACTTTCATCTGGCTAAGCCAGATTTACATTAAATAAGTTCACGCGGCTTAAAGTTTTAGTCCTTTAATTCTGCTATTATTCGCCCTTTTTACGAAAAGTCGTTAATTTGCGGAGTTATTCTATGTTCCAGCTGGGTTGTGCCAGTCGCACATGTTTTCAAAATGAAATTCTTTCAGGTTTAACCGTTGCATTGGCCCTTGTTCCTGAGGCGGTAGCATTTGCTTTTGTTGCGGGTGTTGAGCCCTTAGTTGGTCTTTATGCAGCATTCATGGTGGGTTTATTAGCGGCAATTTTTGGTGGTCGTCCCGGTATGATTTCGGGTGCTACCGGAGCAATGGCCGTAGTCATGGTCGCGTTAGTGGCTCAGCATGGCGTTGAATATTTATTCGCGGCCGTTGTGTTAACCGGTTTGATTCAGATACTGGCAGGTGTATTACGACTCGGCAAATATATTCGTATCGTGCCACATCCTGTCATGCTGGGTTTTGTTAATGGCTTAGCGATTGTTATATTTCTTGCCCAGTTACAACATTTCCAGGTGAAGTTACCTGATGGCTCAATGCAATGGATGGTTGGTTCACCTTTATATATCTTGCTTGGACTGGTTGCTTTAACCATGGCAATTATGCACTTCCTACCAAAAATTACTGGAGCTTTTCCTGCTGCATTGGCCGCAATACTTGTTGTTTCATTTATGGTGATTGGTTTTGATGTCAATACTAACCAGGTAGGTGATCTTGCTTCGATTAAAGGTGCTTTGCCAACATTTAATATTCCTGAAGTACCATTTAACTGGGAAACCTTATCTATAATTTTACCTTACTCGATTATTCTGGCGGCAGTGGGTTTGATTGAATCGTTATTAACACTTTCACTAATTGATGACCTGACGAATACACGTGGTCGCGGTAACCGTGAATGTGTCGGTCAGGGTATTGCAAACACGGCAACCGGATTCTTTGGTGGCATGGGTGGTTGTGCCATGATTGGCCAGAGTATAATTAATATTAACTCGGGAGGCCGTCAACGTTTATCGGGTATTTCTGCGGCAATCTTCCTGTTAATTTTTATTTTGTTCGCTTCAAGCCTGATTGAGCAAATTCCGATGGCAGCATTAATCGGAGTAATGTTCATGGTCGTACTCGGTACCTTTGAATGGTCAAGCTTCCGTATTATGGGCAAGATTCCTAAAAAAGATGCCTTTGTTTTAATTCTTGTTTCAGGCGTTACTGTTGCAACTGACCTGGCATTCGCGGTAATTGTCGGTGTTATTGTTTCAGCATTATTCTTTGCATGGGAACATGCCTCACACATCAATGTGAAAGGTTATGATGATAAATATGGTATCCGTATTTATGAACTAAATGGACCTTTATTTTTTGGTTCAGTTAAAAGCTTTATGGAGCTGTTTAATCCGGAAGAAGATCCACAGGAAGTTATTATTGAGTTTCAGAATTCACGTGTCGCGGATCATTCCGCTATCGAAGCGATTGATAACCTGGCTGAGAAATATATTAAAGCCGGTAAAACATTACACTTACGTCATTTAAGTCCTGAGTGTGTTGAGTTGCTGGAAAAAGCCGGCGACCTGGTTGAAGTTAACCTGATGGAAGATCCAAAGTATCATGTTGCTGATGATCAGCTAGCATAATGCTTTTATGCTTTATAAAAAAGCCTGCTTCTTTGCAGGCTTTTTTATGGATAAGATAACAGGTGAGAAAGAGAGTGTTAAAAATAATTAAGTAAAAAATATTTATTTAATATCGTTATTGTATGTTGTCATATTTAAGTACATTGCACATAAATCATAATATGTGATTCAAGATATAATATGAATATGAAATTAAATTGATGAGCCAGAGAAAGCTAACAATCGTTGCAGTTTACGATCATTCTTAAGTGTGGCTATTCGCATTTTTGCATTATGTCGTTCAGCTTTGGTTTGAGCGTATCTAACCATTAGTGCTAAATACCACTGTGGGATAGTTGATTTAAAAAAAGGTATGGTATTTGTAAAATGTAGTAGCGCTTTTGCATGATCTTTGAATATATCATCTTCCAGGCTAACACATGCTTCAAAAGAACCAGGTTGACCTTGACGAGCACAGCGACCAATTAGCTGTCGATCGATACGGGGTGATTCATGAAATTCTGTGAGTATCACATGAAGGCCGAGGTTGTCAGCCAGTTCATTTGATAAACTGATATCAGTGCCCCGCCCTGCCATATTTGTTGCAACGGTGATGTGTCCTGGTTGCCCGGCTTGAGCAATAACTGATGCCTCTTCTTGATCCTGTCGCGCATTCAATACTGTATGCTCGACATTTTGTTTTGTTAAAAACCTGCTCAGGCTTTCAGAAGCATCGACTGATCGTGTTCCAAGCAGAACGGCACGGCCAGCGATGCTAAGTTCAGCAGCGCGCTCGGCAACTGCCTGCCAACGTTGTTCAGATGTAAGCCATATTTGACTTCCAATATGTTTTCTCCGGCTTGGCTGGTGTGTTGGAATTTTTATGACTTCCAGATCATATATTCGCCGTAATTCAGGGATGATTTCCGAAGCAGTACCTGTCATTCCGCATAAGAGGAGGTAGCGTCGAAAAAATTGTTGATAGGTAATACGTGATAATGTTTTGCGCTGCCCTGTAATTTCACAACCTTCTTTAAATTCAATCATTTGATGCAGGCCATGTTCCCATGATCGATCTGGCATAAGTCGACCAGTGAATTCATCAATTATCTGAATTTTATTATCTGCTACAAGATAATGTTGATCACGTTGGAAGCACCATATTGCTGACAAAGCTTTTTCTAGTAGTTCATTCCTCCAAAGAGATGACTGCCAAACACCAGTTAAATCAGAGCATAATTCTTTTGCAAATATTTCTCCTTCAGGCTTTACCCATATACTTCGATCATTTGATATTTCAAAGTGTTTTCCGTTTTCCAGACTTGAAGCTATATCCAGGGCAGTGCCATATAATTCTTCACCATTTTCATCAGGAACAGATTCAGAAATTATTAGTGGTGTTCGAGCTTCATCAACAAATACACTGTCAGCTTCATCTACAATTGCAATATGTAATCCTTGCAATAATACTTGAGGTGTTTGATGGGGGCGGTAAAGATGACGCAGTCGATAATGTGCAGAAGTCGCATTAGAAGTCGCTATTCTATCTTTTAAATAATCGAAAACAATTTCTTTATTAGACACATATACAATATTACACCCGTATTGTTTTTTTCTTTCAGCGGGTGACATACCTTGTTGAATTATGCCGACACTAAGATTGAAAAATTCATAAAGTTTACGGTTATAGTTTGCATCACGTTCTGATAGATAGTCGTTGACTGTTATAACATGGACTGAAACACCGGCAGATGCTGCAGTACATGCAGCAAGAGTGGCCACAAGAGTTTTACCTTCGCCAGTTTGCATTTCTGCAATTGTCCCTTGTAAAAGCGCCCACCCACCAATCAACTGTACATCATGATGACGTAAACCCTGTGTTCTCAAAGAAGCCTCTCGAATGATTGCGAAACTACGTGATAATAGATCGTCACTAAATCCCTGGTGCCTCATTAAGTCAGCGTTGCTGGCAAGATTTTTTATCAGGTCATCAGAATTTAGTTGTTGTATCTCTGGTTCGAAGGCATTTGTTTGTTCTATAAGTTTACGTATACGCTTCTTTCTGGATTTTAATCCTGGAAGTCGTGCCATCCATGAACGTAGTAACTCTTCAAGTAATGGTTCAGGTTTATCCTTTCTCTCCTGATATACACCATCAGATACTTCAATAGAGCGACCATGTAGCAACACTGCTGTTCTAGACATAGAAATGACTCAAGAATAGTTGTCGTATACGCCTGTACCATTGATGGAATAAAGGTTCAAATTCATGTTCAAATCGGACATAGACTCGTCCGCCAAAGGTATGTGAGGCAGAATTATTTGGGAGAGTAAGATCAAATAAAAATACTCTCTGCAGAGGTTTAAGACCACTGGAATCTGTCGGATCAACTGCTATTTGTCCTCCACCGTTAGGACTGAGTGCAGCAGTAGGAAGTTGATCGCTACCGCTGGGAACTTCATATAGTATTTTACTTGGGTAAGTATTTTTTAAATCATCAGCCAGGCGGATTTGTGTGTTTATGACTTTTGATTGAACAAGTTCGATATCAGTTTGTTCTACAGCTGCTCGGACTATAAAGTTATCATTATCTAGAATATAGGCAAGAAGCTCACCTTGTTTAAAATATTTTCCATGCATATCTTGTGCTTTTAGAGCACTCAATACTCCTGAAGTTTTACTGTATATAACAAGTTTTTTATTTCGTTCTATTAGTCTGTTTACTATTAGTTGTTCGTGTTGAAGCTGTTGCAATATGACTTCTGCTGTTGAAGGACTGCTAAATTGTACTTTTTTATAGCGTGCAGTAGCTTCGGCTAACCTTGACTTGGCTGATGCATATTCAGTTTTTAATTCTGAATTATGCATTATGAATAGAGGAGTGTTTTTTTCAACATGTGTTCCAGGTTCTACCAGCCATTTATCAAAAAAACCTGCTGTTCCTGTTCGGATAAGAGCATTTTCCGATAACCAGATAACTCCTTCAGCAGTAGTACGTAACGGCATAGGTACCAGGCTTATACAGATAATGACTAGCGCAAGTAAGGCGATAGATGTTCTAATTGCACGTGGACGATTGCGTTGCAATGTAGGACTTTCTTTGAGATGTTTTATGCTTTTCCAGAGCGGTTTCCCTAAGAACATTCCTATAGACCAGAGGGCCAGTAAGACACCAAATATAAAGAATTGACCTGCAACAAACATTGCGATAGTGATCATTAATACAAATCGATATAACCACGAAGCTATTGTATAGAAAAATAACCAGCGTTTTTCTATTGTGGTTTCATCTGGGGATTCAGTTTCCTTGGCGCCAAAAAGATAGCGATCACTTAGATATGTAAGGTAACGCTGACCTCTCTGAGCCATGTTAGGCATTTCTATCAGATCAGTAAAAATATAATACCCATCAAATCGTAGTAATGGATTACCATTAATAAGTACTGTAGATATGCCTGCAACAAACATGACATCAAAAGCAATAGCGCGTATAAGTCCAGGTTCTACTAATAACCAAACATACATAGCAATAGCAGCAAGAGCTACTTCAACGAGAATACCTGCTGCTGCAACAATGGCACGTTGATGTTTTGATTGGAAAGAAGATGCTGAGGAAGCATCAACATATGGGATTGGTGCAAATACAAGAAGCATAATACCCATCTCATGTACTGTGCCACCCCAGACTTTAGTCGCCAGTCCATGACCTACTTCATGAGTAGCCTTGATTATTGCATACACTATCATTAGTAACAGAAGGTTCTCTGCTGCTAACACCTGATCAGACAGGTTGGCAGTTAGCTCATTCCAGTGTTGGCCAGCGAGAAAGAGGGCCGGCATTACAAGCGCAAACCATAAGATTGCACCGCGTTTGTCAAACAGCCATGAGAAGTATCTTAAGCATTTAGTGAGAAAGATATCAGGATCTAGTAAAGGAATTTTTAATCCCATTGGATTCATAAGAGCCTGCTTCCATTTCTGACTGCGGCGTTTACGGAAACGCTGAAATAGTTCTGCCGCATCAGGCGTTACATCAGTAGATAGCAGGTCATTGGAATGTAGTTGCATTAATAATTCTACAATTTCATCCTGGGTAGGTAACTCATCCTCATTTAACTGACACGTATCATCCCATAGCTTTTGAACAGTTGTTTTACCATTCATTTTTTGCAGTAAGTTATGTGCAGCGGGAGTTAACCGGTGGTATCGACCTCCACTTGGATCCTGAATGATGTACCAGAGTTTGCCACGGTACTTGTGACGAAATATTCTGGCCTGAGATAACAGCTTTGGCTTCAGAGGTGCAACACTATGCCAAGACTGGCTAAAGATTTTCCTTTTCACACTATGTACCTATGGCAACCATTTCCACATTGAAAGTCGCAACCAATCGGTAAATTTATGTGTTAGAACCCACCATATGCGGCGTTCTCCTATAACTATTTTACCTACCCCTTCCATACCAGGGCGTAACTGTGGTTTAGCATTTTTTACAAGTGCTTCAACTCGAAAGAAATTTTGTCCGTCCTGCGCTATTGCAATAGGAGTGACTCTTATGACTTCGAAAGGAATTGGATCCTCGCCGAGGCCAGGCATGACCAGTTTACCATTTTGTCCAACCTGGATATGGCGTATGTCACGCTCATCAGTTTGTAAAATTATTCGATAGGAATCCAGTGGTGCAATTTCGAATAGCTTTTTACCTTGTTCAACAGGTGAGCCAATAAGCTGGCTTAGGTCTCCTGAAATTACTACGCCATCAAATGGTGCAGTAATTTCTGTTCGCGATAATTTTTCTTTTGCAAGGTTAAGTTGTGCTCGTGCCTGTTGTTGTTTGGCGTTTAGTACCTGGTATTCAGATAAATCATGCTTTGCCATGGCTTCGCGGAGTTTGCGATTATGTTGCTCTAATTCACTTTTCCATTTAGCCAGGTCCAACTTGAGATCATTATCATCTAATGTAACGAGTACCTGTTTTTGCTTAACTAGATCGCCGGCTCTGACATTACTTGATGCAACAAAGCCTTCGAAAGGAACAACTATTGCACGCTGAATCTGACCTTCTATCATGGTTTTAGCTGAAACACGGTAATCAATATGCACAAAAGTTAAGGTCAGGAAGAATATCAGCAACAAAGAAGAACTGAATTTCCAGATTAAATATTTTGGTCCTAATAATTTTTTTGAAATTTTTTGAAACTCATCACGAATATGGGAATAAAAACTTCGTTCAGCCTGGCGCTTCTCCTGGATGATTGCTGGAAGCAGGCTTATTAGTGCATCAAGCCATAGTTTATCTTGTTCGTGAAAGTTACTATCTTCATCTCGCTCCAACATAAGAATTGCGACACAGTCTGCACCGAGCAGCATCGGTACAGAATAAATATGTTCTGCACCACTTTCATTGGCAAGGCGCCCATGTGCTGAATAATCAATAACCTTATTTTGATCTTCTTTATTTGATTTGTTAGATGAATATGAAAAAGAATCAAGCTGATCATAAGTCTCTTCCATTGCAGAGACATAGAGTTTTACTATATTTGTTTTTTTCTCAAACCATGCAGCATTAGAAAGTGCGCTAAGGCGTAATGAATTTTTATTTACAAGCCCTATAGCTACTCTTGAGCAATCAAGTTGACGAGCGATATGATTCGTTAAATCAAATAACGTTTGCTGCAGGCGGTTTTGGCGTAATGATGTGGCTATCACTTCCATCACACTACCAATACGTTGAATTTTTGCTTCGCTTGCTGCGTTGTTGTGTCTATGAGCTAACTCGTATATCCAGGCAATTCCCCAATGTAATTGCCTTAGCAGGGATTGGATTTCAGTATCTGAACGTGCTTCAGCTTCTAGTACAACTGAACCGAGTATTTGTTGAAAAATTTTTATAGGGTATGAAACCTGGACATTAGAGTTTGGAGAATTATCTGGACGATGTGCAACACCACGCATTTCTGTTATGGCGCGTTCTGCGACTTCAGTAAGAAAGGTTAGATCACGCGAAACTTCGGGCCAGATTGCAACTGGCTTGAATGTATTAGCTTCTTCACTTCGCAGTAAGACAGCCCCAGCTTTTATACCAGGTAACTGACGGCATAAAAGGGCAAGCCATGTTTGATAAAATTCGCCATCATTTTCTGGAGTAACAAATTTGCGCCAGATGTCAGCCTCATTCTCAAGTGACCATGAGGACGGCTTTTCTTCTGTGTTTTCAGAGGGTGGGGGCATCATGATGGCCATCTCCCATTAACCTAGAGTTTCCATAGAAATGTCCTTATTACTGTTCCAGGTAAAAAAAATTTAGCTTAAGTATTCAAGCTGAACCCTTATCAATACTAGTAGAAGCTAGATACAATTTTATTATACTTTGAATATACGTCTTATTGCTATCAACTGAACTAAATATACAATTGGCAGGTTATTTAAATCATTATGGATATCAAACAATGCCATCCACAAATAGTTTCGAGTTTATAAGGCAACATAGAAACTGAACTGAATAGTGTATTTATTAATGCATAATGTGAAGTTGTGAGTCAAATGTACGTTTTTATTTTAGGTGATAGTTGGGCGCCGTTTGCAAGGGTTAAACCTTAAAAATTTGTTGTAGATTTGTCACTAATTTAGTATTAGTATTCTGATGATAGGAAGCAGGCAGTTGAAAACTTCTTGAACGGGTAAACGGCTGTATCTGTGGAGATGCAGCAACTCTTTCGCAAAAATATTTTTCGTAAATTGAAATAATTACCGTGCCTTTTTCATGGTGTTTATGGTTTACGTAGTATTTTTAGCCAGACACAGGGAGGTCAGTGATGGCTACATTTTTTGATAAAAAAAATAAATCTCAACAAAACGATAATTTTCAGGAAGGCAGCAATAGCAAAAATACACTGCCTGCCTTATCGACACTTAGCCAATCTGTACGTTCAACATTCAAAAAGTATTTAAATACAAATACAGCATCCGTTAAATCTTCTGGCCAGAATACCCAAAAGTATATAAGTACCGGGAAAATTCGTTTTGAGCCTATGGAGCCTCGTGTTTTATTATCGGCTGATGTAAACCCTGCAGCATTAACTGTTGCCGGTTCTATCGATTCCCCGGGTGAACAAGATCATTTTGAATTTACTTTGGAAGCTACAACGCGAGTTGTATTTGATAGCCTGACTGATCGAAATGATATTAACTGGCGTCTTTCAGGGCCTACAGGCGAAATAACCGAAAGCAATTTTCAAAATACTGGTGGTAGCTCATCTTTAGGGTCAGCATTTGAATTGATTTCAGGTAAGTATGAATTAACAGTTGATGGCTATAAAGACGCAACTGGCGATTATGAATTAAGAGTTATAGATGCCAGCACAGCATCCGTCCTGACACCTGGAACAGAAGCTACAGCAACACTAGATAGCGGTAGAAAAACAGCGGTATATAGTTTTTCAGCTACTACGGGTGATAAGTTTTTTTACGATATTAATAACACTTCAGGTGGCAATGCCTACTGGCGTTTGATAGATCCTTATGGAACCCAGGAAATAGGGGTTACTAATATTTCCAGTGATGCTGAAGCATTTACAGTACAAAGAACAGGGGTATATTTACTCCTGGTTGAGGGCGATAATAATAATACTTCACCCGTATCATATTCATTTAATCTCAGCCCCGTAGAAGATACGACTTTACCATTAGCGCTTGATACAGTTACTACAGCAAATATTGATCATGCTGGCAAAGTATCACACTACACGTTTAGTTTAAGCAACAATACGCCTGTACTGTTTGAAGGTTTAACAGATTCAGATCAGTTTTCATGGTCACTAGAAGGTCCAGACGGGCAAACAGTTGCATCACGGTTGATGACTGATACGTCTGGCTTTGGTTTCAGTGAGTGGCAGTGGCTAGTGCCTGGTGACTATAGGTTGACTATAGATGCGACTTTGGCAACTACTGGCGAGGCTGCTTTTCGTCTTTTGACTGCGGCATCCAGCACAAATTTACCATTAAGCACTGTAACAAACGCTGCTCTTGATAATGCACGTGGGATGGCATTATTCAATGTGTCACTTCAGGAAGGTGATAAATTATTTATGGACGGTCGCTCCGTTGATAATGGAACGGTTGGTTGGCGCTTGATTGATCCTTATGGTGATCATGTCATTGCGAGTAATACGCTGAATTCAGATGTCCCTGCTTTCACCGCTGATATTACGGGTAACTATTGGTTAGTACTCGAAGGAGATAAATCAAACGATCCTGCTTTAACGCTTACTTACGAATTCGCATTAAATCGTGTTCCTGATCTAATAAGTACGCTAGATTTTAATGAACTAATATCAGATGCTATTACTGTTTCAGGCCAGACTACTGTTTATGAGTTTGATTTGGCTATACCAGGCAGGTTGGTGTTTGATAGCCTGACAGAAACTACAGATATTACCTGGTCACTTCACGGGCCACGCGGAACAGAAGTTATAAACCAACTTTTTACAAGTAGTGATGCTGTAGATGGTTCAGCTTTTTTTAATTTGCCTGCAGGTACGTATCAGCTAAAAGTTCATGGTACAGGAGCAGCAACGGGTGCATATTCTTTTCAATTACTTGATTCCTCAGTTGCACCTGCTATTGCAACTGATACAGCGATATCCGGTACGCTTACACCAGGTAATTCAACAAATCTATATGCTTTAACTGTAGAAGCCGGCGATCAAATAAGTTTTGATAGTATCGCTATTACAGGGGGATCGGCTAACTGGCGATTGATTGACGCATATGGTCGGGATGTATTAGGTTCAAATAGTCTCGCCCTGGATAAGCCGTCTTTTGTGCTTGATACTGCCGGGACTTATAGTTTACTTATCGAAGGTTCCTTAGTTAATACCGCTTCTGTGAACTATGAATTTCAATTCAATTACGTCAGCAACATACCACAACCACAATTGCCTGCGGGTGAAGCACTTGTCCTAAATGATGTAATTGCAGGAAGCCTGTCAGCCACCGGCGAAAGTCAGGTATATCGTTTTACCTTAGACAGTAATAGTGTATTGATATTTGATACACAGACTAATAACTCTTCGTTTACCTGGAGCATGGTAGGTCCTTTAGGTCAGGAGGTGAATAATAAAAGGTTATATACCAGTGATGCACAATATTCAGATCCGACCTTGGCATTGGTTAAAGGTGAATACGCACTTACTATAAATGCTGCATATGGAAGCGGTGTGTACGCATTTCGCCTGATTAATACAGCAGACCTGGCCCAGATTACTCTTAACCAGGAAATTTCTGCCGACAGAACACCTGCTAATGAAACAATAGGCTGGCGTTTTGATGCTAAGTCGGGCGATGTTTTTACTATTCCTAACAATACAACTAATTCATATTGGCGGGTCGTAGATCCATTTGGTAAAACGATTTATACAAAATATGCAAATAATTCAAACCATTCTTTTACAACAACTTTAGATGGGACATACACCCTGCTGAATGAAGGTTTCTATTATCGTTCAGGAACTGAAAATATTAACTTTAGTTTAAATCAAAGCAATTCAATACCAGGTTCGCTACTTTTTAATGATGTAATAAATGGCCAATTAGCAGGATCGCATGAGATACATGATTTTACTTTTACACTAAACGAACCTCAAACTATCGTTATTGATTCTTTAG
>JAPHTF010000121.1 GCA_026197095.1 Gammaproteobacteria bacterium | reverse complement strand
TTGATTAAGCCCATTGCGATACCCGCAACGGGTGCAGTGGTAGGCACACCGGCGTCCATCATAGACAGACTTGAACCACAAACGGATGCCATTGAGCTTGAACCATTTGATTCAGTAATTTCAGACACAACACGTAAGCTGTATGGGAACTCATCCATATTTGGCATAATGCCCATAACGCCACGTTTAGCTAAACGACCATGACCAATCTCACGACGTTTTGGCGTACCAACACGACCCGTTTCACCCACTGAATATGGCGGGAAGTTATATTGCAGCATGAATGGTTCACGGTATGAACCAGTTAATGCATCAATAATTTGTGAATCACGTTCTGTACCTAATGTTGTTACAACTAACGCTTGAGTTTCACCACGTGTAAATAAAGCTGAACCATGTGCACGAGGTACAACGCCAGTCTTAACCGTAATTTTACGTACTGTTTTAGTATCACGACCATCAATACGTGGCTCGCCATCTAAAATCTTGGTGCGTACAACTTTACTTTCAATTTTTTCAATTGCTTCACGGACTTCTTCAGCTGAATGACCGCCTTCTTCTTCAGAAATCAGTTTTTCTTTTACCGCAGTACGAATTTCGCTTAAACGTGCGTAACGCGTCATTTTTTCACTGATGGTATACGCTTCTTTGAAATCAGCTTCAGAAGCAGCAGATACATCTGCCATCAGTTTTTCATTTTCTTCAGGTGCCACCCAGTTCCAGGATTCAGCGCCCACTTCAGCAGCGAATTCTTTAATGGCAGTAATCGCTACCTGGAATTGCTCATGTCCGTACATTACTGCACCTAACATGACTTCTTCAGAAAGGAGTTTTGCTTCAGATTCAACCATTAAGACTGCATCAGCAGTACCGGCAACAACTAAATCAAGATCTGATTCTTCTTTGCATACAGTTGGTGATGGGTTTAATAAGTATTGGCCATCTTTGTAGCCGACACGTGCTGCACCAATTGGACCATTAAACGGCGCGCCTGTAATAGACAATGCTGCAGAAGTACCAAGGAGTGAAACAATATCGGGAGAAATATCGGGGTCTAACGAAATTACAGTACAAATGATTTGTACTTCATTAGTGAAACCTTCCGGGAATAAAGGACGAACTGGACGATCAATTAAACGTGCAGTTAAGGTTTCGTTGTCTGTAGGACGACCTTCACGCTTAAGGAAACCACCGGGGATTTTACCCGCAGCATAGGTTTTCTCAGTGTAATCAACGGTCATTGGAAAGAAGTCACGACCTTCAACTTCTTTCTTTGAAGCCACAACAGTGACTAATACAACTGTGTCACCCATACTTGCTACTACAGCACCCGTTGCTTGGCGGGCAATTTCCCCTGTCTCAAGCTTTACGTTATGGTCACCAAATTTAAATTCTTTTGTTACTAGAGCCATGAAGCTTCCTTATTTTTTTAAAGGTTGGACAGGGGAATCTTAATTATTTACGCAGACCAAGGCTTGATATCAAGTCACGGTAACGTTGAATATCTTTTTTCTTAAGATAATCCAGTAATTTGCGGCGTTGACTAACCATGCGCAACAAACCCTGACGAGAATGATGATCATGAATGTGCTTTTTAAAATGATCAGAAAGATCATTAATACGCGCTGAAAGAAGGGCCACCTGTACTTCAGGTGATCCAGTGTCTGAGTCTGAACGTTTATGTGCGTTCACAATATTAGCCGTAGTTTCGGCGGAAATAGCCATCGCAAGCTCCTCTGTGCATAGTTTTAGCTAGAAATTAGAGCGCGTATTCTACCCGTGCAGCTAGGTGAGTTACAAGTAAGAGAGGGGTAAATATCAGATAAATAATGGAAAAACTCCTAAAAAATCATGTTTAGCCATTATTCTCGATTAAAAACAATCGGCGAGGGGTAACACGTCCGTCATCAAGAATTTCACCAATACCAAGGAATCCCTTTTCATCTGAAAATAACCGAACTAATCCACTGGTTGGTGATTTTGGCACCAGTACGGCCTGGCCCTGACAAATATAATGAGCGGCATCACTTGATAAATTGATACTTTCCCAGTCATGCAGAGCATCCTCAGCAGGTATCAATACACTGTCTAGATCAGCAAAACCTTGTTCACGTGCGTGTTCGGCTAAATTATTTAATTCTTCCAGCGTAATACTGTCTTCAAGATAAAAAGGGCCACTCGCTGTTCGTCTTAAAGCCGATAAGTGTGCGCCACAGCCCAGTTTCTCACCAATATCTTCCGCTAAAGTACGAATATAGGTTCCTTTAGAGCAGTCTACTGCAATATCAATTTCATCTGCTTCGTAACGTAAAATTTCAATATCAAAAATATGCACTGAACGTGCCTTACGTTCAATAACCTGGCCTTGATGAGCCAATTTATAAAGCGGCTGGCCATCAACCTTAAGTGCTGAATGCATCGGGGGAATTTGTTCGATATCACCGATAAAGTGCTCAATGGCCGCTTTGATTTGTTTCTTAGAGTAATTTTCAACTGGTCGAGTTTCAATGGCCTCACCTTCTGCATCGGCAGACGATGTTTTAACGCCTAACTTGATGGTTGCAATATAACTTTTATCTGCATCCAGTAAAAAACCTGACACTTTAGTCGCTTCACCTAAACACAGAGGCAATAAACCCGTTGCTAAAGGATCAAGACTACCTGTGTGCCCTGCTTTTGCTGCATTGAATAAACGTTTAACGATTTGAAGAGCTCGATTGGATGTAATACCAAGAGGTTTATCCAATAAAACAATACCGCTGATATTACGGCCTTTTTTATTACGACCTCGTCCCATTAATCTTGCTCGTCATGACTCTTTTCATTATCGGCATGACTGCCATCCATTCTATTATCAGGGTTTTCCATATCCATCGCTTTGTTAATCAAGGCCGATAATTCATTACCATAAGAAATAGATTCATCATACTTAAAATGGATATGGGGAACGATACGCAATTGCATACGTTTAGCGAGTTCATGGCGAAGAAAGCCGGCTGCACCTTCTAGAACTTTTAACGTTTCCTGAATCGGATGACTTTCATCAAATACCGTAAAAAAGATATTCGCATGAGACATGTCGCGGCTTAATTTAACACCTGAAATAGTCACCAAACCAATACGCGGGTCTTTAATTTCTTGCTGAACAAGTTGTGCTATTTCACGTTGGATTTGTTCTCCAACACGGCGAGTGCGACTGTAATCTTTAGGCATAATAGTTAATCGTATTAAATAAAATGGAATGCAATAAAAACATTTTAACCACAGAGGAACACAGAGGAAACATTTACAAGCAAAAACTCTGTGTGCCTCCGTGACCTCTGTGGTAAATATTTTTGTCAGGTTGGATATTTAAATTACAGTTTATAAAGTACGGGCGACGGAGACTCGTTCGTAAACTTCAATCTGGTCGCCTGGTTTAACATCGTTGTAGTTTTTCACACCGATACCACATTCTGTACCTGATTTAACCACGGTAACGTCATCTTTAAAGCGACGTAATGATTCAAGTTCACCTTCATAGATAACCACGTTGTCACGGAGTACACGAATCGGGTTATTACGTTTAACGGTACCTTCAGTCACCATACAACCGGCAATTGCGCCAATTTTGGGTGACTTGAAAACATCTCGTACTTCAGCAAGACCAACAATTTCTTCTTTGAATTCAGGTGCCAACATACCGCTCATGGCACCCTTAACCTCATCAATCAGATCGTAGATAACACTGTAGTAATGAAGATCAATGTCTTCCTCATCAATTAAACGTTTTGCAACAGCATCCGCACGCACATTAAAACCAATTAAAATTGCGCCAGAAGCCATAGCAAGATTGGCATCGGATCCTGTAATACCACCTACACCGCTTGAAACAATGGTCACTTTCACTTCATCGGTTGAAAGCTTATGTAATGCATCAACAATGGCTTCAGCTGAACCCTTCACATCTGTTTTTAAGACAACATTTACTGAATCAACATCACCTTCTTCCATTTGGTTAAACATGTTTTCAAGTTTAGCAGCTTGTTGGCGCGCTAATTTCGCATCACGATTTTTAGCTTGACGGAATGTAGCGACTTCACGTGCTTTACGCTCATTTGCAACCACTGTTGCTTCATCACCTGCACCCGGTGTTCCAGACAAACCTAACACCTGAACAGGAATTGCTGGGCCAGCTTCAGTTAATTCCTGTCCATGTTCATTCAGCAATGTTCGAACTCGACCATACTCAAGCCCAGCTAATAGAATGTCACCTTTCTTCAAGGTACCTTGCTGTACTAAAATAGTTGCAACTGGACCACGTCCTTTATCTAAACGCGATTCAATAACAGCACCTTTTGCCGGCGCATCTTTTACCGCAGTCAATTCAAGTACTTCAGCAGTTAATAATACGGACTCAAGTAAAGTATCAACACCTTCACCGGTATGAGCAGAAACATTAACAAAAATAGTATCTCCACCCCAGTCTTCAGCTATAACGCCTTCCTGAGAAAGTTCATTTTTGACACGATCCGGATCGGCACCTTCTTTATCAATCTTATTGATTGCAATAATAATTGGTACATCGCCTGCTTTTGCATGCTGGATTGCTTCACGTGTTTGCGGCATCACACCATCATCTGCCGCCACAACAACAATAACAATATCAGTCACGCCTGCACCACGAGCACGCATTGCAGTAAAAGCTTCATGACCTGGTGTATCTAAGAAAGTGATTTCCCCGTTTTCAGTTGTTACATGATAAGCACCAATATGCTGAGTAATACCACCAGACTCACCTGCTGCAACTTTTGCTTCACGAATATAATCAAGCAATGACGTTTTACCATGATCAACATGCCCCATAATGGTGACAACTGGTGCGCGAGTAACACTATCCATGTGTTCTACTGAATCCTGTAACGTTTCTTCGATGGCATCGTCTTTAATGAGTTTGTAAGTATGACCCATTTCTTCAACAACCAGGGCTGATGTTTCCTGATCCAGCACCTGGTTAATGGTCACCATCGAACCCATGCTCATGAGTACTTTAATAACTTCAGCAGCTTTTACTGACATACGCTGTGCAAGCTCAGAAACAGTAATCGTTTCAGGAATACTTACTTCATGTACAACAGCAGCTGTTGGTTTTTGGAAACCATGTTCTTCTGAAGAAGCGGCTGCGACACCACGGCGTTTTGTTTTTTTCTGTTTACGATTACCCGATTTGTCCGCTTGAACGTGCAACTCTTTACGGCCATAGCGTGTTTCCGCTTTGTCTAATTTATCAGTTTTCTTGCCTTTACCACGTTTATCTTTATCCGATGCGGGTGCATCAGTACGTTTACTAACTGCTTCTTCGGCTTCTTTACGCGCTTGCTCTTCTGCTTCCAGGCGTGCATGCTCTTCTGCTGCAGCTGCTTTTTTGCTTTCTTCTTCATCGAGAACAGCCTGACGCTTTGCCTGCTCTTCATCTTGCTGGCGTTTTACCGCATCTTCGGCGGCCTGCTTTTCAGCCTCTACAGCTTCACGTGCCGCTTTTTCAGCCGCAAGGCGTTCTTCTTCTTCCTCTTGAATAACGCTACGTTTAACATAAGTGCGTTTTTTACGAACCTCGACGGTGACAGATTTATTTTTACCGTGTGTACCGGTGACTTTAAGTTCACTGGTCGATTTACGGTTTAACGTGATTTTTTTAGGTTCTGCTGTTTTGCCTTCTGACTCATGTTTGCTTTTTAAAAAGCTTAACAATGTCATTTTCTCTTCATCAGTTATAGTATTTTCTGCACTTGCAACTTTTACGCCCGCTTCATTTAATTGCTCAAGCAACCGTTCAACGGAAATACCTACAACATCAGCAAATTGTGTAACACTAACATCTGCCATTCTTCTACTCCTACCCTCAGTAACCTACTCGCTACCGTAATTAACCGTTATCTTCTTCTGCAAACCAAGGCGCACGCGCCGTCATTATCAGCTCACCAGCACGCTCTTCATCCATATCATCAATAACCATCAGTTCATCAATAGACTGCTCAGCTAAATCTTCCATAGTAACAATACCAATTGCACTCAGGTGATACGCCAAATCTTTGTCCATACCATCCATATCCAGAAGATCTTGTGCCGGTTCAACCGCAGTTAAATTTTCTTCAGAACTTATCGCACGTGTTAATAGAACATCTTTTGCCCGACCACGTAACTCATCGATCATTTCATCATCAAACTCTTCAATCTGCTGCATTTCACTCATTGGAACATAAGCAACTTCATCGATGCTGGTAAAACCTTCCTGCACCAGGATAACAGCCACTTCTTCATCAACATCGAGCAAGTCCATGAAGACTTTTTGTGCTTTAATTGCTTCCTCTTCACTCTTTTCATCTGCTTGCGCTTCAGACATCACATTTAACGTCCAACCCGTTAAATCACTTGCCAATTTCACATTCTGACCACCACGACCAATGGCTTGAGAAAGCTGATCTTCTGCAACAGCAATATCCATTGTTTCAGAATCTTCATCAACAACGATTGATTCAACTTCAGCAGGTGACATTGCATTAATAACAAATTGTGCGGCATTGTCATCCCATAAAACGATATCAACACGCTCACCAGATAACTCATTTGATACCGCTTGAACACGTGAACCACGCATACCCACACACGCACCAACTGGATCAATTCGCGGGTCATTACTTTTAACTGCAATTTTTGCCCGTGAACCCGGATCACGTGCAGCACCGATAATATCGATCAGCTCTTCACCGACTTCAGGAACTTCAATTTTAAAAAGTTCGATTAAAAACTTAGGAGCAGTACGACTAACAAATAACTGAGGACCGCGTACATCAGTACGAATTTCTTTTAATAAACCACGAATACGATCACCAGGACGTACTGATTCACGCGGTATCATGTCTTCTCGAGGGATAATTGCATCGGCATTATTACCCAGATCCAGGAAGACGTTTCCACGTTCAACACGTTTAACAACACCCATTACAAGCTGGCCAAGTTGCTCTTGATAAGCATCTGCGACCATTGCACGCTCAGCTTCTCTTACCTTTTGTACAATAACCTGTTTAGCTGTTTGCGCAGCAATTCGGCCAAATTCAATTGATTCAACCTGTTCTTCAACAAAATCACCCAGTTGAATTTCAGGAGCTTCATACTGAGCGGCACTTAACGTCGTTTGATGATCAGGCATATCCATAGCATCATCTGCTACCACTTCCCAACGGCGGAAAGTGTCATAGCTACCATCTTTAGGATTAATCGTGACACGGATATCAACATCATTGTTATAACGTTTCTTTGTCGCTGTTGCTAAAGCAATTTCGATAGCTTCAAAAATAACACTTTTCGCTACACCTTTCTCGTTAGATACTGCATCAACAACCAGTAAAATCTCTTTGTTCATTATCCTCATGCCTCTATCAAAACGACATTTTTTATGTCGCAACTAATGATTTCAATTTAGAGAAATCATTTAATCAATGGTTTAATTCTATAAATCAGAAATAATATTCGCTTTATCAATATCATCCATTTGTAACTGAAAATGGTTTTCTGTATCTGCTTCTTTAATATTGATGTCATCACCATCAATACTTTCAATTATGCCTGTAATCTTTCGTTTGCCTTCAATCGCGTGGTATAACTTAAGCTTTACTTTACTGCCTACGAATTGCTCAAATTGTTCAAAATTAAACAAAGGGCGATCAATTCCGGGGGATGAGACTTCCAGGGTAAACTGGCCTTTAATTGGTTCTTCAACATCAAGTACACCACTTACCTGGTGACTTACACGAGAACAGTCCTCAACGGTAATGCCATCTGACGAATCGATATAAATTCGTAATAGTGTCTGTTTTCCCATCGGTAAATGTTCTATGCCGACTAACTCATAGCCTAAACCTTCAACTGCCGGTCTCAATAATTGGGTTAACTTGTCCTGACGACTACTTACCATTTGCCCGTATTTTGCTCCGCGAAAATAATTTTCCGGAAAATAATTTCCCGGAAAATAAAAAGTGGGCTCAAGGCCCACTTAAAAAATTTATAAATTCGGATTGGATTATAGCAGCATATAGATGAAGTGCAATCTAATAACGGTTAAAAACTTACTGCTTTTCAACCATTACCGTCACTTTATTCCCTTTTCCCTCATATTTCAGTTTAGAAAAATAAAGCTTATTGGCCATGGCAATTCCCCGACCATGATTATCCATGACCCGAGAGGCGTCAAAATCCATAAATCCATCCCACTCAAAACCATCACCCTGGTCGGTAATTGTAAAAGTGACTCTTTCCGCTTCATTAAGAACATCAACCAAAGCGTATTTTTCTTTAAACTCTGGCATTTCTAATCGATGAGCGATTTCCGATTCCCACAGGCCTTGTTTACGTAAATTCGACTTTTCCGTATAACCTATTTGCAAGTTTCCATGTTCAATGGCATTGATCATGAGTTCACTCAGCCCCATGGCAATTTTTTCAGGTTCATCACAGGTACATGCTATCAATGATGAAACCGCGGCGACATCTTTTAAACTACGAAATTCGAAACTGGCATCTTTTAATAATTTTACAGAAGACTTGGTAACATTCAGGCTGGCTAATAACGCTTTGTTAAAACCACGGTCTTTCACCGCCGTTTGAACAATCGAATGGAGAATATCACTGGTAAAGGGTTTAGTTAGGTAATAATACGCACCCGCCTTTAGGCCCTCAACAACATCTTCATTACTGACTTTTGCTGTTTGCAGAATAACCGGAAGATATTTAAGCGCAGAATGCTCTTTTATTTTTGCCAGTACTTCCATACCAGACATTCTAGGCATCATTCGATCAAGCAAAACCACATCATATTTTTCAGGAGCCGCTTCGAGTTTTTCCATGGCTTCAACGCCATCGCTTGCTGTTTCAACGATATAAGGCTGTCCCTTGCCGGTGAGAAACTCTTGAATAATATCAAGATTTAAAGGCTCATCATCAACAACAAGTATTACGGCTGAATCCATTAGTGGTGGTGCTCCAACATATTGATTATTATATTTTTTTATATACAGGCACTTATAAGGAAGTAACCATTTATATTGTCGGTCACAGAGAGGGGAATCTTTAACTCAATATTTGATTATAAGTTAATTTTTTGAATGATGGCTATTTGAGGTTGCCGGAGCGGCATCGGCGACCCAGCGGGACTTTTCAATAAAACGTTTAATTTCGACGGCAGGTACAGCTTTGCTAATAAAATAGCCCTGAATAATGTCACAGCGCCAGTGATAAAGTTGCTGCATAACTTCAGCCGTTTCAACACCTTCTGCACAAATACGAATTCCGAGACTTTGGGCCAACTCAATAGTTGATCTTACGATCACTTCATCATCTTTATTACCTAACATATCTATGACAAACGATTTATCGATCTTTAACTCACTAACAGGTAACTGTCGTAAACGACTTAAAGATGAATGACCCGTACCAAAGTCATCAATTGAAAAAGATAACCCTAAATCTTGCAAGTCGTTCATTAAGCGACTTAAACGATCATAATCAGAAAAGAAAATATTCTCGGTAATTTCAAGAATAATTCCACTCACACTATCATGTTGCTTAATCAATTCATGTATTTTTGAAACAAAACCGGCCTCTAACACCATGGTAACCGGAATATTAACTGAAACTTTTAAATCATAGCCTTCATTCAGCCAGGCAATACGTTGTGCCATGGCCGTATCCAGCACCCAATAACTGAATTCATTAATGAGTCCCATTTGTTCCATAACAGAAATAAACATTTCTGTTGGAATATAACCACTATTTTTATCTGGCCAGCGTGCCAATGCCTCTACACCAATAAAAGTGCCACTAACAAGCTCAATTTTTGGCTGATAAAAAAGTTTAAATTCAGACTGTTCAAATGCTTGCTTAATACTTTGAACCAACGCAAGCCGACCAGAGGTATCATCCTTATCCATCTCATAAACATGAATCGATTCATTCTCACGTTTGGCCACAATAATAGCTGCGTCCATGTGCTTAAGTAAGGTTTGCACATCCTCACCATGATCTGGATACTGAGTTATACCAACTTTAGCCGTTATTGAAACAGATTCTTTAGAAAGCTTCACAGGCTCTTCAAGAATATCAAGAATAACTCTGGCCTGATCCAGAGCCATGTCATTATTATTATTCATCATTAACACGGCGAACTCATCACCACCCAAACGAGCCAGTGTATCTTTAGAACCCAGGCAACGAAAAAAACGTTGGCTCACTTCTTTTAATAATATATCTCCTTCTTCATGACCCAGTGCCTCATTCACTTCCTGAAAGCGGTCGATATCAATAATCATGATTGTGATAAATAAATTTTGTTCACTGGCAAGGTTAATTTCTTGCTGGAGTCGATCCCGAAACAATAATCGGTTTGGTAACCCGGTAAGCTGGTCATACAAAGTCAAATGCTCAAGCTCATGATTCACTGAGACTAAACGTTTATTCAAACTTTTTAACTCAGATTGATAGGCTTCAGAGACTCTTTTTGCTTCTTCTAACTCTTCCATTGCCATCGCATTTTCAATGGCAATAGCCACTTGTCCAGCAAACAATTCCAAAATATAAAGATCATTTTCAGTGAACTCTCCACCACCGATTTTATTCATGCCCGCAATTCCACCAAGAAAACTTTGACGCCCCATCAGTGGGACTAAAATCAAGGTGCCCGCTTCATTTTCCCAAAGATTGCGTTCTTCTTCGGAAAGTTCTTTAAGCACGCCACGCCACCAGGCTTTACGGTGATGCCATACCCAGCCACAAACGCCGAAATTAAGCGGCAGAGTTTCACCCACAATCTCGTCGATATTTGCTCCGTCTCCGGCACGATAGGTGTACTCGGTAAATTCTTTATTTAAGATGGGAACAAGTAATGTTTCAGCGTTGATGAGTTCTCTTGCGCGTTTAGCAATAATCTCGAACACTTTTTCAAGCTCGAGTTGACTACCTATTGCCTGAGTAGTTTCGGTCAGTAGTTGAATTTCATATTCACGCTGTTTTAAATCATATTCAAGCTTTTGAATACGTTGTTCTTGACTAGAGAGATCCATTAAAACTTTTCCTTGGGGATTAGCTAAGGTTTAATGCCTTCATTTTATAATAAAATGAATAAAATCAACCCTTTAAGTATACACACTAGGATGCATATAACAAAAATTCTCGATACTTCTTAAGATTCAGCCTTAAATTATTGATTTTAAATAATATTGTCTGTGATTTTAGTCACTTAAAATGCGAAGAAAATGTGAATTTATGTTGCAGCTGGTTATAAATCGGACACACGCCTTTAAACGAATGTGTCCTCGCCGCTTACGTCTTTTGACTGCGACCTGGCCTGAAATAATTCAGATTGTCATAATAAGATTCAAGCTCGTTATTGTTATCCCAACCAGGCAGGCCAAGTAATGGAAAAGGTGATAAATCTTTTGGTTTTTTATATTGCTCACCCTCAGTAAATAATTTTGCCAGGGCATTATCAATCCATTCAAGCTGTTGATGGTTATTTTGTTGCAGCACGTCCTTATCAACATGAAGCAAAATACAGTTTGCCGTCATCCCGACGTAAGGCGCTAAACCTTTTTCATACATAGCATGCCCAAAGGTGACCAGTTTCAATTTGTCCTCCAGTTCTCCACGCCGCTGCCAAAATAATTCTTTCCATTTAAAGCTACGAATTAATTCCAGCAATGAATTATCACTACACAAAATAACCGCCCCACCCTCATCAAATAAAGACAACATATTTTCTATAGGAGATCGGCGCCCTAAATCAGTTTTTTCTTCTTCCCGTAGCTGTGCCGCAGGAATATGAATGGCATTAATAACCGCTTTTGTTTTTGGGAACATAAACCAGGTAAGGAACTGAAAAAAATCATGCCAGTTTTCTGTACGCGTTTGAATTTCACCAGACAAGTAAATACGCGGAGCATAATGTTCACTAAAGTGTCCAGGCTTGCCATCTTGCTCAACAATTTTTAAAGCTTTGCCACTCTGAGTAAGAATAGGCTTCGGCAAAACTGATAACATGGCCTGATAATCATCAAGTCCTGGCCACTGGCTCTTAAAGCTTGAAAACTGTTCTGCCCAAAAACTTAACGGGGCAAAAATCGGTGAAAAACCAACAAAGTCTGGATCCCACTTTTGCTTTAAATCGATCTGCTGAGAAAACATATTATAAATGCCTGAATGTTAAACCCGTATTATAACGGGCTAACGTTTTGTAATCGATATTCTATCATGCAACGTAAAAGACAAAACACACCTTACGGTGCAAGACGCTCGTTAAACCAGTCATTTGATTCATTCTTTGAATATATGAATCGATCATGCAATCGACTATCACGTGCTTGCCAAAATTCAATTGTCCTGGGTTCAATTCGATACCCCCCCCAAAATGAAGGCAGCGGTATTTCACCATCAATAAACTTATGCTTCATTTCATCAAACATAGCATCTAACAAGGCACGATTTTTAACAACCTTACTTTGATGTGAGGCCCATGCGCCTATCTGACTTCCCCTTGGACGTGAAAGAAAATATTTAAGTGACTCAGCAGTCGATATTTTTTCAGCTGTGCCCGTGACTTTTACCTGGCGACCTAACGGATGCCAGGGAAAAAGCAAACTCACGTTATTATTCGTTTCAATATGCTCGGCCTTACGGCTGGAATAATTTGTGAAAAAGACAAACCCTTTTTCATCAAATGTCTTTAATAAAACAGTACGTTGCCATGGTTGCCCGTGTTGATCCACCGTTGCCAGTATCATGGCAGATTGTTCAGAAATATCGGTTGAGCATGTTTCGGCGTACCAGCTTTCAAATTGTTTAATGGGATCAAAATTCAGGCCTGAGCGTTGTAAGCCTTCAGCCATTAATTTTTCACGTAACTGAGACGTTTTAAATTCAGGTGTATACATAATAATTATTTTTGCGGCATTAGAGGGTTACAGTTTTTAATAACCACTTGTCCCTGCAACAAATTTCCTTTCGAATATTCATTAAAATGACATGTATTTGTTTTTGGATCGTAATTTTCAACCCATAGATTTTCATCCTTCCAGGTAGCCGCAATATGATGTTGTCCATTTGGTACTACTACAGACATTACACCACCATATTTCTTGACAAAAATTTGTTGGAAATGAAAATAATAGGCTGTCCAGCCTATAATAAATACAAGACCAGCGGTGATAAACGCATACTTCCACTGATCAATTTTATGCCCAAGAAAAACCAGTAATGCAATTATTATTGCAAATATAGTAAACCAGTATAAATAAGTAATCACAATATCATCTCCTGAGCTATTTTGATAAATTTATAAACGACGTTAGCTATAATATCATTTTAAAGCAAAACTATTCTGTTAAACTAGTGTTTTCCATATCCCGATATAAAACAAACCGTCTTTACGAGGAAACAACGTGACCGTGGCAATCATCATAATGATTCGCTTTTATCTCGAAATTAATTCGCCATACAGAACATGACTCGTATTGACAAAAGGTAGTTAGCTCCCATGTCTTCAACAACCATCATATTAAGTACACTTAACGCACGTTACATACATGCCTCTTTAGGGCTACGTTATCTAATGGCAAACATGGGTGATTTACGCCAACAAACTCAGCTGACTGAATTTATTATTAATAGCCGCCCAATCGATATTGTTGAATCACTACTGCAAGATAATCCAAAAATAATTGGGTTAGGTGTATATATTTGGAATGCAGGTGAAACATTACAAGTTGTCAAGCTTCTTAAAAAAATATCACCTGAAACGATCATCATTTTAGGTGGTCCTGAAGTCACTTACGAAGTTGAACAGCAGGAAATAACTACTCTGGCAGATTATGTTATTACCGGGCAAGCTGATATTACTTTCAGAGAAACGTGTAAAGCTATATTAAACAATAAAAGTCCCTTGCAAAAAATTATCAAAGCCGCTCCTTTTAAGCTAAATGACATTAAGTTGCCCTACGATGAATATAGCAATGAAGATATTAAAAACAGGGTAATCTATGTTGAAGCTTCACGCGGCTGCCCCTTTAAGTGTGAATTTTGTTTATCTTCTTTAGATAAGACCGTTTACCCTTTTGAACTGGAACCATTTCTGACGCAAATGCAAGAGTTGTATCAACGAGGAGTTCGTAGCTTTAAATTTATAGACCGCACGTTTAATTTAAAAGTTAATACCAGTATTCAAATCATGGAATTCTTTCTGAATAAAATGCAGCTTGATTTAGAACACCCTGATTTAAAAGAACAAGACAAGATCTATTTACATTTTGAACTTATTCCAGACCATTTACCTGAAAAACTGAAATCAATTATGCAGAGGTTCCCTGAAGACAGTTTACAGTTTGAAATTGGTATTCAAAGTTTAAACCCTGATATCCAGGAAATTATTAGTCGCAAACAAGATAATGTTAAAGCACAACAAAACCTGGTCTGGATTCGTGAGAATACACATGCACATATTCATGCAGATTTAATAATTGGTCTTCCAGGAGAAACCTTAGACAGTTTTTCTCACGGCTTTAATAAACTCATAAAAATGGATCCACATGAAATTCAGGTCGGTGTACTCAAGAGGTTACGTGGCACACCTATTATTCGTCATACTGAAGAATATGATATGCGATATAACCCCGCCGCACCTTATGACATATTAAGTAATAACATAATAGATTTTCCCACAATGCAAAAACTTAAACGATTTGCACGTTACTGGGATATGATTGCAAACTCTGGGCGATTCAAGCATACAAAACCTTTTCTGCTCGGCAATGATGCTTTTGAGCGTTTTTTAGCTTTGAGTAACTGGCTGCATGCAAAAACTGATCAAACTCACAATATTGCTTTAGCGCGTCTATTCAGCTTACTTTTCCAGTTCATGACCCATGAGTTAAAACTTGATAAAGAGAAAACGATTGAATATCTATTAATGGATTTCACAGACTCAGGAATAAAAGGTCAGCCAAAATTTTTGCCCAGTAAAGAGAAACATAAGGAGACAGTTAAACCAGAGAAACGCCGTTCAGAATCACGGCAAAAACGTCACCAGCTAAGATAGATTTACTTTCCACCGATAATGCCAATTTGTTTTGCATAGGATATAACAGCCATTCGATATATATGCTCCCTGTTATCAAAAACTGATTTTAATAATGCTAAAGCATCAGGCGTTCTATCAAGATATAAATGGAGCAATTCCATTTCGAGCAAGATACATTCCTGGCAACTGCATTGCCCCCAGTAACGTTCATCATTTGACTTTATGATTTCATAGGCAAGATTATATTCATTCACTTCTTTTGCTGCTTGAGCAAAAGGTAAAACATGGCTCGGATCAGCTAACAAGATATTACCTTTTATTTCAAATAATGTTTTTGCAATACGTAATGCCGCACCAGATTGTTGGTGGTTTAAGCGTAAATCAATAATGAGTCTGCCAACACATTCGTATGCACGCCCTGGAGTCCATTGTTGTAGCTGATCAAAAATAAACTCATAACGTTCGATGGTTGTATGTAAAGGATCATATTCGCTTAAGACGATATTAATAATTTTACTGTGATTGCTCACTCGTGCATAACGGTGTAACTGCTCAAGAAACTCGGCTTCCTTTTTTTCATTGATATACTGAGACTTTTGTAGTGCTATCTCAGTTTTTGTTCTCTCATCATCAACTAAAGTTGTGCGTTTGGTTTTCATGTATTCAATTTCATCATGCAATTCATCACTAATTTCTTTATGACGATTACGAAAAAAATACATCATCAATACTCCTATCACTCCGCCTGCAACATGTACGGTTATATTCACACCACCATGATCAGTACGCGTATATAAATCATATATGTCCCAACCAATATAATAAGTAGAAAGCAGCCATACAGGTGTAGGTAGAACAACAACATAATAGAAGGTTCTAATTCGAGCAAAAGGCATAAAACTGGCCGCAAAACCCATCATACCGGAAACAATGCCCGACAAACCTAAAGTGGGCGTTGGATAATCTGCTGAACCCATAGCTAAGGCATACACCAGGTTTGTGCCCAGTATCATTAGCCCGATAACACCTATAAAGCGCCAGCTGCTACCTACCAATGCTTCCAGCGCAGGTGCAAATGCCAGAAAAAAGACCAGGTTAAAAAAAATATGCATAAAGCTGCCATGTGATAATACTGATGTCACCATGGTTACCAGATTTAATGTTGAAGGATCATAAACGAGTACGCCATCCAAATTTATCGGCGCATAGTTGCTAAAGGCATTCATGTGATTCTGAAACAATTTTAAACTTTCATAATAAGTATCTTGATTAAACTTATTTGAATAACGTGAAAACTGATCAAACTCCTTTTTAAAAAAATAAGGAATATGTTGCTTATCCGCCAAACCGTAGAATGAGGTAATCCAGCTAACACACGTTGCAGGGTTATGACTTAAAAAATCAAGCTCATTGTAGTTAGAATTAAATTGATTTACGCCGCTACAGTAAGAAGTTGCAGATTTGGCTATTTCTTTATGATTATTTGCCTGTAAGGCATAAATCAGAATACAGATTAAAACAATGGCATAGGTAACGACGGGTTTAGTGGAGATACGAAGCTCTGCTTTTAACGGAATCATCATAAAAAGATATTCTCCAGATTGAAAATATCTTTGTTAAGAATATCTTTTATGTGAATTGTGTATATGTTTATTTCCTTATAATACAATTTACATTCCTTATTTTTCATTCAATCCCATATTTGGCATTTCTTTTATGAATAGATCGTGTTTACTATATGGAATCTCGATACCTTCTTCAATAAAGCGTTTATATATCGCTGTATTGAGTGCATCCAGCACCCTTCCCCTAATTTCTGGAATTTCAACCCAACATAATAGTTCGATATCTAAACTGGAATTACCAAATGCACGAAAGCGTACACGTGGTTCAGGATCGCTACATACTTCTTCTTCATGTTCAGCAACATCCATTAATACACTTCGAACATGATCAATGTCTGAACCATAGGCAACACCCACTTTTACATGCAAGCGAAATTTTTCATGTGGACCACCCGACTCATTACTGATACGCGTATTACCCATAACCGCGTTGGGAATGGTGATTTCTACATCACTGCGGGTTAATAATCGTGTGCTACGAATACCTATGTGTGTCACTTTGCCTCGTTCACCACTGTCGAGTACGACATAGTCGCCAATTTTATAAGGTGAGTCCGCTAGAATAAAAACGCCGGCAAACAAATTGGCTAATGTATCTTTTGCAGCAAAACCAATGGCAATACCCGCAATACCTGCTGAGGCAATCCAGGCTGTCATATCGATATGCCAGGAACTAAAGACTAAATAGATCGCAAAGATAAAAACTAAAATATAGGCTAGATTTTGAAATAAGGGTTTCGTTTGCGCTCTTATTATCGATTGTTGCTGTTCATTATGACTAATTGCATTTAATAAAATAACAATTAAACGCAAGATAAACCCGCTCCAGAGAATAATCAGTATTGTTGTAACAAGAGAAAGTACTATTCCATCTGCTGACTTAGACAGTTTAAGCGGGATAAAAGCCATGACTATGCCCAGCAAAAATAATGTCCAGAATACCGGGCGCGATAATAAATTTATAACCTGGTCATCCCAGTGTATTTTTGTTCGCTTAGTTAGCTGTACGATAACAGCTGACATAATGACTGTAGCCACTTTTGCGACAATTAATGAAATACTGATGACAACAAGAAAAACAGCAATAGGATAATCACTAAAAAATCCAAGAACAGGATCTAAGGCAGAATAGAGCTCACTTAATACACCCGTATTTTTGTTTGTTGTTACCATAAAATTTACTCATTAAATACTGAAACAGGTAATTTACTTTATTTTGAACAAAAAAAAACCCCGTGATAATCACAGGGTTTCTTTAAACAACAAAAGTAAAAGTTGATTAAACAGTTACGTTTGTTGCTTGTGGGCCTTTAGGACCATCTTCCACGTCGAAAGTCACTTGTTGACCTTCAGCTAATGTACGGAAGCCATCGCTAGCGATTGCAGAGAAATGTACAAATACATCTTTACTACCGTCGTCTGGAGTGATGAAACCAAAGCCTTTAGATTCGTTAAACCATTTAACGTTACCAGTTGCCATTATTAATTACCTCATAATTAAATATTAAAAATGTGTTACAAATCTTACAAGGAAATTAACAGGATAAAACGTCTGACAAGAACCAGTAGAGAATGTAGCGCTAAACAGTTTAACCGCTTTTGTCGAAAAAAACAGCATTTTTGCTATAAAAATCAACTGTAACTAACTGAGTATTAGCATTATTCTTGCAAAGTGCATATTTGAAAAGACCATAATTATTTTAAAGATATTTCATTCCGCTCACCTTTTTAGTCAAACTTCCTATATAATGCGCCAACTTTTTCCGGTGCACCTCGGTCTGCACCTTTTAAAACGCGGTAATCCTTCCCGGTTCACCTCGAAACACCTAGAGTAAGTTTTCGCCTAGACCGTCCCAACCTTTATTGTCTTGGGTAGGCCGATCCTCATAAATTTTGGAGACATATTTAATGTCATTTGATTCGCTCGGCCTTTCAGCCGAAATACTTCGTGCTGTATCAGAAAAAGGTTACACCACTCCGACCCCAATCCAGCAACAAGCTATCCCTCTTATATTAGACGGTCGTGATTTAATGGGAGGCGCACAAACCGGTACCGGTAAAACGGCTGGCTTTACCTTGCCACTACTACAACGACTCATGGATACGACAAAACCCCAGCAAGGTCGTCGTCCTCTTCGTTGCCTGGTTCTTACACCCACACGTGAACTCGCGGCCCAGGTACATGAAAGTGTGCAAACATACGGTCGTCACTTGCCTCTTAAGTCTGCTGTTGTTTTT
>JAPHTF010000104.1 GCA_026197095.1 Gammaproteobacteria bacterium | reverse complement strand
ACAGCACGTGGACTTAAAAGACCTGCACTGACTGCAACGGCTACACCGCTGGCTGCGAGTGTGCCTTTCATAAATGTTCTACGTTGCATTATTGACTCCTCTAATTAAATATACTGTATAGATAGCAAAGACCAGGCCAAGATTTAATTCATAACAAATACAGAGACTTAGCTTATTAATTCTTCATTTATTGAAGTTGTGCGATGCAAATTGCACGACATTAATTGCAATCCAGTTACGAAAATTTATTTCTGTATTGCTGCAGTTTTCGCCAGAGTGTGGATTTATTAATTCCTAGTGTCTCGGCCGTTTTATCACGGCTATCATTAAAACGATCAAGCAACTTGAAAATATAGCGACGCTCAAGTTCTTCAAGACTGGGCAAATCACTATCAATGGTGTCAGCAGAACGCAAGCTGGTAATTTCTTCGAGTATCATCACCGGGCTGTCAGCCAGTGCTACCGAGCGCTCAACCAGATTTTGTAATTCGCGTACATTGCCTGGCCAGTCATGTGAAATCAGTTTTTTCATTGATGCCGCATCAAAGCCAGTGATCTCACGTTGAAAGTTGTTGGCATAGAGCTCAATAAAATGCTGAATCAAAAGTGGAATATCATCACGATGATCACGCAAGTTTGGCATCGTCAGCTTAACAACATTAAGGCGGTGGTATAAATCATGTCGAAATTCATTTGCCATAGCTAAACGTTCAAGATCACGGTTGCTGGCAACAATAAAACGTACATCGATATCAATCGGGCTGATACCACCTACACGCGTAATCTGTTTCTCCTGAATGACACGCATTAATTTGGTTTGCATGGCATCAGAAATATTACCGATTTCATCAAGAAAAACGGTTCCACCCGAGGCAATTTCTAATAAACCTTGTTTTGTTTTTTGTGCGCCGGTAAAGGCGCCTTTCTCATGGCCAAATAGTTCACTTTCCAATAACGTATCAGTGAGTGAGCCACAATCAATGACGACGAAAGGCTGCTCAGCGAACTGGCTTTCAAAATGAACGGCGCGTGCAGCAAGCTCTTTACCCGTACCTGATTCACCCTGAATAATGACGTTACAGCGAATGTCAGAAATTTTATGTATTAATTTATACACTTCCTGCATTTCTTTGGATGAGCCAATCATGCCGAAGTGATTATTTTCAAAATTGAGCTGACGTTTTAATAGAAGATTTTCTTCAACTAAAGCATGGTGGCCTAATGTTTTTTCGATAAGAATTTGTAGTTCATCCATATCAAATGGTTTTTTAATAAAATCTGATGCGCCTAAACGTAAAGCACCAATGGCATCATCTATATTTGCGTAACCCGTAATAATAATAAAAGGAACATCAGGTTTATGTTCTCTAACAGCGCGGAGGAGTTCGACGCCAGTCATTTTAGGCATGCGCAGATCACTAACGATTAAATCGGCGCCTACTTTTTTAAAGTGTTCAAGTGCCATTTCGGGAAGCCGAAAAACCGTACATGAATAACTTGCTTCTTCACTGAAACGTAACATGAGTTCACCGGCATTCGGATCATCATCAACAAAAATTATACGAGGCTGCTGTTTCAATGTTGTTTCCTTCATGTTGTTTCTTTTAATGGTGCATTCTGGGTACTACAAGTGTTGCTGTTGTGCCCGTCATACTCATCATATCTTCAGAATTATTTGTAATAGACAGGCTACCTTGATGTGATTCAATTATACCTAAACTAATCGATAAACCTAATCCTGTACCTTCCCCTTCTTCTTTAGTGCTGAAAAAAGGATCATAGATTTTATTTAAAACGTCTTCGCTGATACCGTAACCTTGATCCTGTATTTTTACTTCAAGCTGTTTTTCATTACATTCAACATTGATGTTTATCGAGGCATTATCGTTGCTGGCCTGAATAGAATTGAGCAATAAATTGATAACAACCTGCTGTAATTGGGCCTGGTCACCTTCAAATATATCATCGCCGCTATAGTTTAAATTAATCATTATATGCTTAGATTTAGCAGTTTGCTGTACTAACGAGATAGATTTCTCCAGCCAGTTTTTAACAGAAAAAGATTCTAACTGCGGAGGCATTTGACGTGCAAAGTTTAAAATACCCTTGATGATCTCTGATGCGCGTAACGTTTCATTGCGCAAAGAATCAATATCCATTTGCAGATGGGCTAGTGTCTTTGTATCTATATCCGCAGCATTTTTTGCGATGGTACGGCTAATCAACGTGCAATAGGATAAAATATTATTAAGTGGATTATTAATTTCATGGCCTATACCTGCTGCCATTTGCCCAATACTGGCAAGTTTATTGTCTTGCAAGACCATGTTTTGAGCTTTGTCTCGTTCGTTCTGTGTATTAACCAGGGTATCAGCCATATAGTTAAAAGATGATGAGAGTGCCTGAATTTCCGCTATTGACTGTTTGGTATTTGCCCGTTGCTCA
The DNA here is from genome assembly GCA_026197095.1 of Gammaproteobacteria bacterium. GTDB lineage: Bacteria > Pseudomonadota > Gammaproteobacteria > UBA6429 > Thiohalophilaceae > JAGLTQ01. Next base: position 6,846 of record JAPHTF010000104.1, on the reverse strand, counting down.
TATTTACCATCAGCAAAACTTTTGAGTTGATAGGCCAGGCTACAAATGGGCTTTGAAATTTTTCTGACAGCAAATCCCGTCATAATTAACGTGATAAATAAAGCTGTTGCAGCAAAAAACCAGATGGCAAGTCGATTATTCGCAAAAGGTGCGGAGATAACCTTTTCATTTATTTGTGTTGCAATTACCCAGCCAATTAAACGGTTGGGATAAGGATAAAATTCTGAATAATAAATAAGCGTACCGTTTTGCTGAATGATACCTTCTTCACTTTGAATACTTTCGCTAAATAAGGGCAGACTAAGTTCTTGTGGTAAGACGACAAATGAAGAGCGTGTTTGTGAAATATTTAAATTTTTATCTTCACTGTAAATGATTAATCCATGGCGATTAATATTATCAGGATTATTTTCAGCAATAAGTAGCTTTCCTTTATAAAGACGAGTTGCGTTATTAATAATATGATCGATTTGCCCGCCACTGAGTGTGACCACTAATGTACCTAACCATTTGTCCTGATCATAAAGAGGCACGGCAAAATCAAGTAATTGATTGCTGAAGTTATTTTCATCTTTTAAGGCATGATGAGGCAATGTAAAAAAACTCACTTCATCGCGAGGCAACTTATCAAGTGATTTTATTTCAGTAGAGCTGGCAATCTGGTGTTCAACATAATTAATGCCCTGCAAACTTTCAAATTGCGCTTCGCTTGTTTTATTGTGGCTGACCTTAACTAATGTATTGCCATCCACATCAAGTACGCGAATGATAAATTCACCAGGAATAATGGTTTGAAAACCTTCAAGGTAGCGATTAATTTTTCTGCGCAAAAGACGAATACTGGGATGGTTTTCTTCCCTGGCGACTGAGTTGAGTATAGGAAAAAAAGATTTTACGGCTGCGGCACGTGAAATACCTAAAACCAGGTTTTGTGAGTTATGCAGTTCATGCGAAATCTCAACCGTCATGCCGTTAAGGCTGGTGATAATTTCACGTTTAATTTCACGCTGGTAGCTGTTTTCGCTGTAGTAGCTTGCGCCCAATGCCAGTGCAACTAGCGGAACAATAGTTGCAAAAAATACAGAAATAAAAATGTGGCTACGAATTCGCAAAAGAGAGACCTGTATATAAAAATATTACCACTCGTTTAAGTGTAATTTTAATGACCATTATTAGAGCAGGGTTTGTATCCTCAGTTTAACGTGGAATATCTGTTACAGGAAATAGTCAAGCACCGGTAGAGCGCGTATAATTTTGTTAATTTTAACCATATCTCATCATATATTAATGCGGGGAGAGTACATCATGCGAATTTGCTGGCCACAAGCAACAATGATTCTGCTCGTGATAATTTTAGGGGTAAGCAGCATGCTAAGTGGCTGCGGTAAAAAAGGCCCTTTATATATACCAAAAAACGCGGCTAAACAGCTGCAACAACAATAACATTAAATACACCTGTCCGGTGTTGTCATTCTGGAAATTTCTATGGACTACTTTAGCTATCGGGATAATCGTTTATTTGCCGAAGATGTTGCGATTGAAGATATTGTCAAAACGCATGGTTCGCCCTGTTATATCTATTCACGTGCAACGTTCGAACGTCATTGGAAAGCGTTTGATGATGCCTTGTCGGGCCATGATCATTTAGTGTGTTTTGCTGTAAAAGCAAATTCAAATTTAGGTGTATTAAATGTTCTGGCACAAATGGGATCAGGTTTTGATATTGTTTCCGGTGGTGAACTTGAACGTGTGCTTGCAGCAGGTGGTGAGGCGAATAAAATCGTTTTCTCAGGCGTTGGTAAAACAGCAACAGAAATGCGTCGTGCTCTTGAGGTAGGAATTCGTTGTTTTAACGTTGAGTCCGAAGCTGAGCTTGTTTTATTGAATGACGTTGCGGGTGAGATGGGTATTAAAGCCCCCGTTTCAATTCGCGTTAATCCAAACGTTGATGCCAGGACTCATCCCTATATTTCAACCGGGCTCAAAGAGAATAAGTTTGGCATTGATATCAGTATCGCACCTGAAGTGTATGGGCGTGCCAGTAAAATGGAAAATATCAGCATTGAAGGTGTTGATTGCCACATCGGATCACAATTAACCGATACGCGACCATTTATTGATGCTTTAGATCTGGTGTTGAATTTAATCGATCTGCTTGATGGTATGAATATTACTATTCATCACCTTGATCTCGGCGGTGGCCTGGGGATTCAATATCGAGATGAAACACCTCCTTTACCTGCTGAGTATGCCCGTGCATTATCAGAAAAACTTCAGGGGCGTGACTTACAGATCTTAATTGAACCCGGCAGAGCTATTGCAGGTAACGCCGGTATTCTGATCACGCAAGTCGAGTTTATTAAGAGCAATGATGAAAAGCATTTTGCGATAGTTGATGCAGCAATGAATGATCTTATGCGCCCGGCTTTATACAGTGCATGGCAAAATATTATTCCGGTGACGGTAAAAGAAGGGCAGAGTCAGATATATGACATCGTAGGACCTATTTGTGAAACCGGTGATTTTCTGGGTAAAGATCGTGAGTTAATTCTCGATGCGGGTGATTTACTTGCGGTGCGTTCATCCGGTGCCTACGGTTTTAGCATGAGTTCAAACTATAACTCACGTCCGCGTGTTGCTGAGATTATGGTTGATGGCGATAAAGTTCATGTTGTACGTGAACGTGAAACCATCGAATCACTTTATGCTAACGAGCATGTATTACCTTAAGGTTTACCATGATGGAGCGCATCCCAGAGCCAGAACTTATGAATGAAGAAGAACAGGCAAAAGCCTATGCTTTTGCTGACTTCTCGGCAGCACATAATTCATTTGTTGACCTGTTTCGTGAAAAATTTCCAGACATTCATCCAGCCTTTAATGACGTAGTATTAGATTTAGGCTGTGGTCCTTGTGATGTGACCCGTCGTTTTGCAATAGCTTATCCTGATGCGGGTTTTCATGCTGTTGATGGCGCTTTTGAGATGCTAAAGCATGCACAGCACCTGAATCAGCGGCAGGGATTCATTCCCAGAATTAAATTAATTGAAGGCTCTATTCCGGGAGTGACTTTTCCACAACAGCAGTACCATGCCATTATTAGTAACAGCCTGTTACACCATTTATCCGATCCGGTTGTTTTATGGCAGACCATACAACAATATGCCAAACCCTTTGCGCATATTTTTATTATGGATCTCGTCAGACCCGTTGATGAACAGACAGTAAAGTTTTTAGCGAATGAATATGCTGTAAATGAACCTGACATTTTAAAAAGTGATTTTGAAAATTCTTTACGTGCGGCATTTACTGTTGATGAAGTCAGGCAACAACTTAATGAAACAGATTTAACAAATCTTAATGTTGAACAAGTCAGCGACCGGCATATGATTATTTATGGCATTATCTAGTGGAATACTAACGAGTTAACCTGAGATAGTGTGCGTATAGGTTCGAATAAACACCAACTTACATTATTTCTTTAACACTTTTCTTGCAGGTCGGCCTTCAGACCGACGGATTAATGCACGAAGACGCTATGACTGAGTCAATACAGGTTACTCCTCGCTTTTGTCATAAAAACGAATAACGCTGAGCTTAAATATAGAACCTTTCACCGCGTTGGCCTGAAGGCCAACCTACATTACTTCTTTAATGCTTCTCTTGTAGGTCGGCCTTCAGGCCGACGCACTAATATGCAAAGACGTGGTTTTTTCTTAGTATTAATTTTTTTTGTTAAGTATTGTGATGCCTGTTCTGGTAGCAAGCAGACCGATAGCTGAAGCAGGGTAATAATCAGCTATTATGTATACAATTAAGTTATGCGGTTTTACCCTATCAGGAATAAATATTTTGTAAATAATGGTTAATTTTTTCGCGAATATTTTTTGGTGCGTCAACAATAGACTGTATTAAATGAAACAACGGGTAGTCTGCAACGGTAAAGTGTTGAAACTGCTTAACCATTTCCAGTGTGTGGACGCCTTCACCATTGATGTTTTCAGTTTCTTCTCTTGCAAGCATACAACCCAGTTCATGGTGATGTGAATTAGTACTGGTTGCTGTTGTGATTAAATCACCTAAACCGGCAAGATGGTATGAACTCCCCATTTGACCACCCATTTTTTTAACAATTAAATCAAGTTCTTTTAAAGCTGCAACAGCAAGGTAACCACGCATGTTGTCTCCGAGCTGTAGTTCATCAGCCATACCAAAAATGAGAGCATAAACATTCTTTAAAATAACAGACCAGCTAATCCCGGTGATATCCTCAGTGGGTTCAATATAAAGTTGCGTATCTTGAAATAAATGATAAATTTTATTGAATGAATCTTTTTCACGATAACCGAGTTGAGCGAAGGCATTTCGACCCTGACGTATTTCTTCTGAAATCATAGGGCCATATAAAAGTACATAGGGATTGTTTTCAGGAAGGCATTCAGAAAAAATTTGTGCAGCAGTCTGGCCAGCCTGATCAAGGCCTTTCGCAATACTGAGGCATAAACAGTCTGTTTTTATGTGAGCTGCGATATGTTCAGCAATAACTCGATGTGGGTTCACAGGCAAACAAAATATAATAATATCTGCCTGAGATGCGGCATCTTCAAGCACAATGGCCTTTTTATTTTCAGGTGGATGTCGTTCCCATATAGTCAGTTGGTGCTGATCTTTTAAAAGGTATTCAATCGCCCGCCCCATTTCACCATGGCCCAGTATTAATACGTTGAACTGTTCTGTCATTGTAGGCACCATTTCATCGTGTAATTATTGTTTATAATCTATATCATAGTTTAAATTCATGCCAAATAGGTAAAAGTATAAATGAATCATCGACATATTATTTTTGTACCGGGGAAAAACCCGAAACCTGCAGTAGAACAACATGTAGATATATTATGGCGAGTTTTAGTTGAAGGTGTAAAGCGTGCCGCTCCGGATGTAGTAAATGATTTAAGTCAATATAAAAATAAGTTTGAAGTCACTGCATGGAATTACCTTTATTACCATGAAACAAAAGATATAAACCGTGACTTGCCATGGATAGATGCATTACAGAACCAACATGCGCCTACAGAAAAAGATATTGAGGAAGCAAACTCAACACATTATAAGTTACTACGTATTCTTTACGGTATTGTAGATTACGTTCCCTTTTTGCTACGCATTATACCCGGTGTCTTGAAGTCCACCGCAGAAGAAGTAAGACGTTATTTTAAAAACGATGAGGATATTGCCTGCGATATTCGTAAAGTATTAAAAGATCAATTACGGCCACTATTAAAAAAGAATGAAAAAGTGTTACTTATCGGCCACAGTTTAGGCTCAGTAATCGCATATGATGCACTCTGGGAATTATCACATGATGAAAAAATATTGACTAAGGTCGATTTATTTTTAACGCTGGGTAGCCCACTAGGAATGAATTATGTTCAAAAGAGGCTTAAAGGCCATGAGTATACGGCTGAAAAAAAATATCCTGCCAATATCCAGCGTTGGGTGAATATTGCAGGAGAGGGAGATATTACCGCTTTGGATCGCTGTTTCGCAGATGATTTCTCTGAGATGAAAGATTTACATCTTATTGATGATATCGAAGATCATTGTAAAGGAATTTATAACTTCTTTAGAAATGAAGAAGGACTCAATACCCATCGGTCATACGGCTACCTGGTTAACCCTGCAGTAGGTAAAGTGATTGCAGATTGGTGGATGGCCAATAATTAAAATTATTTTAAAGTACTTTTGTGCTGAGCAATTAAACTGCTTTGTGTTTAATAATAAAGTACATAAATTCCTGGGTAGAACCATTTGGCATGACATGTGTGTCAGTGATTGTGTCAACTAATTCAAGATCGTGTGCTAATACTGATTTCATTTTATCTGCATCGTATTGCACGATCTCAAGTCCACTGCATTTTTCTGGCCCATTTAAAGAGAATGCGCCAATAATTGCACGTCCATTCACAGCAAGATTTTTATCTAAGGTAGTCATATAGCTTTCACGATCAGAGGCATCAGTTAAAAAATGAAACACGGCACGATCATGCCAAATATCAAATGATTGATTAAACTTTATTGAGGTAATGTCTTCACTTAAATAGTCAGGTATATCCGCATTATCACCTAAACGTGATTTGATAAGAGATAAAGCCTTATCGGAAAGATCAATCAAGGTAATATCTCTATAACCATGAGTAATCAGGTTATCGACTAATAGTGATGCACCACAACCAACATCAATAACAGATTGTGAGGGTAGTGCATTAATTTTTGAAAAAAGCTCTAACGAAATTTGAGGGGATTCCTGATACCAGCTGACTTCTGTATGGTCTTTGGTGTGGTAGATATTTTCCCAATGATCTTTTCGTGAACTCATAGTGATCTCCGTTTTATCGCATAATTTAATCAGGAACAAAGAGAGATATTAAATCACTTTTTTGTTCCTGATTAATGAATATTATTATGGATTGACTTTGAAAAGCTCAACCTCAAATATTAACGTTGCCCCACCAGGAATGGTCGGTGGTGCGCCGGCATTACCATAAGCAAGATCAGATGGAATAATTAATTTAATTTTCCCACCTTCTTTAATTAATTGAAGTCCTTCAGTCCAGCCTTTAACAACACGGTTAAGTGGGAATGATATTTTTTTATTACGCTCAACTGATGAGTCAAACACCAGGCCATTTGTCAAACTACCATGGTAATGAACTTCAACTGTATCGGTGGCTGTTGGGTTTTTCCCTGTTCCTTCTTTCATGACTTCATAAACAAGCCCTGATGTTGTTTTTTTAGCCTTCGGATTATTTTTTAGATAAGCTTCAATGAATTTATTGCCGCTGTTTT
>JAPHTF010000041.1 GCA_026197095.1 Gammaproteobacteria bacterium | reverse complement strand
AGATTCGTTTTAAGCCAAAAATACTACTAAAACGGCCTTCAACAGGCGTAATAAAGTTTGTCTGGACATTATTGTTCTCAGTCCATTCTTTAAGTGCCGCAACAATAAGCGGTTTTTCTTTATAGTGGCGTTCAATATCTTTTTTAGTAGGAGAAACCATACGTTTATTTTTTATCGTAATATGACGCGTTTCATAGTCTTTATTTGATACAGAGAACTGATAATGTTTTTTCTTACCTTGAGAATCGGTTGTACTTATTTTATGAATTCCCGGCTTAATATTCAGAGGTAAACCCACCATTGCCTGCCACTGGTTATTTATTTTTCGGGTCAATATTCGTCTTTTCTCGAAATATGCCCTGGAATGCTTATCAAAATCAGAATTTAAATCAACTACAGCGATACCACCAGGAACAGGGAGTGTTGTTAGCAAGATTTCAGCAGCGGAAATGTTAAATGTCAGCAGCCCAAAGAATAATGTAAAGAGTGTTTTTTTAATCATCATTAATTTCTGTAATAGTTGAAAGAATGTAACCTTTAGCAAGTTCTGATTTTATAATTTGATTTTTTTTTATTTCATTTACGTTACGAATAATTTTGTCATTTTGATCTTTAATAATGGCATAACCACGCTTTAATGTATGCAATGGGCTTAAGGCATCAAGTGTATAAATAAGGTGCTGTAATTTTTTTGAACGGGTCAGCAAAACTTGTTTTGATGCGCGTTGAAAACGAGTACTCATACTCTCAAATGTTTGTTGCAGCTGAATGACTTTATGTGAAGGATTATATTGTTGAACCTTTGCTTCTAACAAGTTTGTTTTTGAACGTGATGCCATTAATAGTCTTTTTATATTATTGATATTACGTTGATTTAACTCATTGAGCTTATTATTTATTATCTTTAATTGTTCTTTCGGGTGTCGGATTCTTTTATTTAACCAATCTATTTTTTGCTGCTTTTGTTGTAATTTGTGCTGAATAACATAAGTTAAACGTGTCTCTATGGCGGACAACTTTTGTAGTTGTTGATAACGATCTGGACTAATTAATTCTGCTGCAGCGGTGGGGGTCGCTGCACGTTGATCGGCAACAAAATCAGCAATAGTAAAATCAACTTCATGACCTATACCTGTAACTATTGGGATCGCTGAATCGAAAATAGCTCGTGCGACAATTTCTTCATTAAATTCCCACAAGTCTTCTAACGAACCACCGCCTCGAGCAAGAATAAGTATATCAACCTCTCTTCGTGCATTGGCTTTATTAATGGCAGCAGCTATTTTATTGCACGCTCCTTTACCTTGAACGGGTACGGGATAAACAATCGTTTGCTCCATCGGGAAACGCCGTTGTAATGTGGTAAGAATATCGTGAATAGCGGCACCACTTGAAGAAGTAATAATGCCTACGCGTGTGACTGTTTCAGGGATATCTTTTTTATAAGAGGCATCAAACAGGCCTTCATTTGAGAGTTTGTTTTTTAAGAATTCGAATTGCCTTCTTAGTGCACCATCACCTGCTTCTTCCATATGTTCAATAATAAGCTGGTAATCTCCACGTGGCTCATAAAGTCCAATTTTAGCGCGTACTAATACTTGTTTACCATTTGCAGGAAGAACTTTTACTAGCTGGTTACGATTTTTAAACATGGCACATTTAACTTGTGCGGCTTCATCTTTAAGTGAAAAGTACCAGTGGCCGGAAGCAGGGCGGGAAAAATTCGAAAGTTCAGCTTCAATCCAAAGAAGAGGAAAGCCTGTTTCTAATATCGTACGAACTTCCCGGTTTAATCGGGAAACTGTATAGATATCGCGGCTTTTTGAAATTATTGTCGAAGTGTTATTCATATTATTCATCTTAATTGACAGTTGAATAATAAATCAAAGCAAAAAAAAAAGCCGGGATAATCCCGACTTTTTTTGATAAACCTTTTGCTATTAACGATTAAAGGCGAGGTTTAACATTTTTTTGAGATTCATATTGAGCAAGTGCATTTTCAGCTTGTTTTCCTGCTTTATTAGCTAATTTTACTGCTTTATCAAAGTCACCTTTCTTTTGAGCTTCAGCGGCATCTTTGAGTAAATCGCCAGTATCACGCCACTCAGCATATACACTTTTAGCTTTATTGTTTGTTGCTTGAGCAGCTTTGATTGCCATATCGGCGTCAGCTGCAGTTTTAGTGGGTGCTGATTGGCACGCGGCTAATGACATAGCCAGTGCAGAAGCTAGTGCAAGCTTAATAATTGTTTTCATGTTGCTCCTCCAAGGGGAATTTAATTTAATTACTGCATCTCTCTGAATATAAAGTTGGAATATAATCAGATCATTATGAAGTTAGGTGGCCATTATTTTTTGGGTATATTCCCGCGACCTGCAACCATTATGCGTATTGTAGGAAACATTGGCAACTGTCTTTAGAGATAAAAAATTGATATGTGCATATTGCAATTTATATACACATAGATGCAATAACAGTAAAAAGTTGCTAAATCCGCAGATGATTCTATGATTAAAAATTGGTAAGCATTTACCAAATTCTAAAAAATCTTTATAATTCGGCGTTTTACGCCACCTTTATCCCTATATTTGGAAGCCCTTGATTATGCTACGAATTGCTCAGGAAGCCCTCACTTTTGACGATGTTTTACTCTCGCCAGCCCATTCTAAGGTTTTGCCCAAGGAAGTGCAGTTAAAAACACGTCTGACCAAAGATATTGAGCTCAATATCCCTCTCATTTCAGCTGCGATGGACACTGTGACAGAAGCGCGTTTGGCTATTGCGATGGCTCAAGAAGGTGGTATCGGCATTATTCACAAAAATATGGATTATAAGACCCAGGCTGAGCATGTTCGCCAGGTGAAAAAATTTGAAAGTGGCGTGATTAAAGATCCGCTAACAGTTACCCCTGAAACCAGTATTCGTGATGTGCTGGAATTGACCTGGGCGAAGAACATCTCGGGTGTTCCTGTGGTCAGCGGTAATGAGCTAGTGGGTATTGTGACGAGCCGTGATCTTCGTTTTGAGACCCAATTTGAGAGCCCGGTATCAAGCATCATGACGAAAAAAGAGAACCTGATTACGGTTAAGGAAGGGGCTGAAAAAGAAGAAATTCTGAAGCTATTACATGAAAATAGAATTGAAAAAGTCCTTGTTGTTGATGATAAATTCCATCTTCGTGGCTTAGTGACTGTAAAAGATATCCAAAAAGCTTCAGAATTTCCTAATGCCTGCAAGGATGATCAAGGTCGTTTGCGTGTTGGTGCTGCGGTTGGCGTGGGAGCCGGTACTGAAGAACGTGTTGCTGCACTGGCTGAAGCCGGTGTTGATGTCATCATTGTTGATACTGCACATGGTCACTCTCAAGGTGTACTTGATCGTGTATCGTGGGTAAAGAAAAATTTCCCTGAGGTTCAGGTTATTGGTGGCAATATTGCGACAGCCGCAGCGGCAAGAGCCTTAGCTGAAGCGGGTGCTGATGCGGTAAAAGTAGGCATAGGCCCAGGCTCAATATGTACAACGCGTATCGTATCAGGTGTGGGTGTGCCTCAGATCACAGCAGTTTCAAATGTTGCTGAAGCGCTTGAAGGCACGGGTATTCCATGTATCGCCGATGGTGGCATTCGTTATTCAGGTGATATTGCTAAAGCATTAGTTGCCGGTGCTCATTCAATTATGATTGGTTCAATGTTCGCGGGTACTGAAGAGTCTCCGGGTGAAGTTGAACTTTTCCAGGGGCGTTCGTATAAATCATACCGGGGTATGGGATCATTGGGGGCTATGACCACTCGTCATGGCTCAAGTGATCGGTATTTCCAGGAGGGCAGCGAAGCGGATAAATTAGTACCGGAAGGTATCGAAGGCCGTGTACCGTTTAAAGGCGCTCTTTCCCCGGTTATCAACCAATTACTTGGCGGTATTCGTTCAAGTATGGGCTATACCGGTTGTGCGACAATTGAAGATATGCGTACTAAACCTGAATT
>JAPHTF010000035.1 GCA_026197095.1 Gammaproteobacteria bacterium | reverse complement strand
TTATTACGCGCACTCATATTATTGCAGCAGAGGTAGCAAGAGAAATTCCACAATACGATACACCAGCTTATGCCCGCACAATACCATTGATAATTGAGTTTCAAGAATTATATGATGAAGAAACAGAAGAACAAAGTGAAGAACACTCGACAATATGTTTGATCCCTCAATTACCCGTTTTACGAAATGCAATAAAAAACTTAACGACCTTGTCACCTGCTGAAGAAACTGAGCAAAGTATCATTCGCCTTATAGTTGACGCTATGCATGATGGTATAGGTTTAAACCGGGTTGTTTTTTGTCATTACCGAGAAGAAGAAAAAATGTTGAATCCTTTTGTAATAAAAGGAACGGAAAATGATGTGGTATTTAATCGTTTCAAGATTAAAGTCGATAATGCAAATCTGTTTACTCACCTGGTAAAAAAACAACAAGCTCTTTTAATTAACGATAGTAACAGAGCAACATACTGGAAGTTAGTTCAACCCGAATTTCAAAAACTTATCAATAACAATACATTTGTTATTATGTCTATCTTCAAGAAGAATAAACCATATGGGCTTTTTTATGCCGATCGACATACATCGAATTGCCAGCTTGATGAGAGAAGTTACAACTACTTCAAAACACTATGCACACATGCATCGAAGATTTTTGAGCAAATTTCGGATTAATTTTATCTAAATTAGAAGTTTTGACGCCCACTAAATGCACGTGAGAGTGTTGTGCTATTAACATACTCAAGCTCACCACCAACAGGAACACCATGAGCAATGCGACTTGCAATAATGTTACGCGAATTAACCATTTCACTTATGTAATGAGCTGTAGCTTCACCTTCAATAGTGAAGTTGGTTGCCAGTACAACTTCTTTAACTTCACCCTGATCAAGTCGACTTGCCAAAAGATCCAGCCCAATGTCTTCTGGGCCAATTCCATCTAACGGTGAAAGATGTCCCATTAAAACAAAAAATAAACCTTTGTAGTCAGTTGATTGTTCGATCACTTGCACGTCAGAAGGTGATTCAACAATACACAGTAGTGTTCTGTCTCGATTTGAGCTTTCACATATATCACAAACTTTGCGTTCGGTTAAGCTACGGCAAAGCTCACAATGCCCTACCTCATTAACCGCTTTTGCTAATACTGCACTTAAATTTTCCGCAGCAACACGTTCACGTTCTAGTAAATGATAGGCCATACGTTGAGCTGATTTTGGCCCGACACCGGGTAAGCAGCGTAAAGCTTCAATCAACTGATTTACAAGAGGACTGCCTGACATAGTATTTTAAAACGGGAGTTTCATACCGCCTGGTAAATTTAACCCTGCCGTCATTCCAGCCATTTTCTCAGAAGATGTTTTTTCAACCTGACGTACAGCATCATTAACTGCCGCAGCAATTAAATCTTCTAACATATCTTTATCATCACTCAATAAACTATCATCAATGGAAACACGTTTTACATCATGTCGACATGTCATCACAACTGAAACCATCCCGCCGCCTGACTGGCCTGTTACCTCAATATTCGCCATTTCTTTTTGCGCTTTTTCCATATCGGCTTGCATTTTTTGCGCCTGCTTCATCAGGTTTCCGATTCCGCCTTTCATAATATTACCTCATTTATTTTCAATTGGTTGTTCATGTGGTGTTCAGAATATTTTTTATGACTCATTAATAGTTGAATCAATGGGTTGCACCGTCTCCATATCAACTTGAGCGCTAAATGCATCCATTATATTTTTTACATTATCATCATTGATAATTGAGTTCTCTGCCGAAGCCTGACGTTCTTGTTGTTCACGATCGTTACGTGCAGCTGGTGTTTCTGTTTCTATTTGAGCTTTCTCAATAATTAATTTAACTGGCTTAGAAAAATAATTCGTTAGTTTTTTTTGTAATTGCTGCTCGCGTTCTGAAGTTAACATTGCAGCATGAGATGGTGCTACAGCCAGCTTTAGAGTCGAGTTATCAGTACTTACAAAGGCACTATGTTCTACAAGTTGCTTTAATATTCCTTTTGCACCTAATACTGAAACGACTTCATGCCAGTTAACAGCCGACAGCTCAGTTATGTTTAACTTAACTGAGGTGTTATTTTCAGCTGGTGCTGTCAATACGTCATGATGATCATTATCGTATTCTTGAGACTTCGTAGCCGGCTCTTTCACTCCTGATTCACTAATAGCTACAGTTTTTTGTTGTGTGACATGAGTAGCGTGATCTTGATTCGGTGCTGTTGAAGTTTGAACAGGCTTGCTAATCGTTTTAGCACTGCCATCATCTGGTCTAAACGCTAACATCCGTAATAAAACCATTTCCAGACCATTACGTTGATCCGGTGCTAAAGGCAAGTCACGGCGACCATGTAATGCAATTTGATAATACAATTGAATATCTTCTGCAGTTAATGATTCTAATAATTTTGAGTAACGCTCTTTATCGCCCATATTGTAATCATAGGCATCGGGCACCTGTTTCAATAAGGCTAAATAATGTAAGCAGGTAATAATTTCAGCCAGTACAGCCGAGAAGTCAGGTGCTTGTTGAGCAAGCTCCTGTATACGCTGAATAAGAATACTGCCATCTGCTGAGGCCAAAGCATCGAGTAAATCATAGACATAATGTTGTTCAATACTTCCCAGCATTAAACGCACATCACTTTCATTCACTATGCCATTACCAAAGGCAATAGCTTGATCAAGTAAACTTAATGCATCACGCATACTGCCATCTGCTGCGCGAGCCAGTTGCAACAATGCTGCAGATTCAAAGCCAAGATCTTCTTTTTCTAAAATTAACTGTAAATGAGCCTGAATACGTTCGATAGATAGACGTCTTAAATTAAACTGTAAACAGCGCGATAAAATCGTCACCGGTAATTTCTGAGGATCTGTGGTGGCTAATAAAAACTTAACATGCGGGGGTGGCTCTTCTAATGTCTTGAGTAAAGCATTAAAACTGTGGCCAGAAAGCATATGAACTTCATCGATAAGATAGACTTTATATCGACCACGTGTTGGAGCATATTGAACGTTATCCAGTAATTCCCGTGTATCTTCTACCTTCGTTCTTGAGGCCGCATCAACTTCAATTAAATCGACAAACCGGCCTTCATCAATCTCTTTGCAGGTTGCACATTGGCCACAAGGAGAGGCACTAATCCCTTGCTCACAATTAAGAGATTTTGCGAGTATACGGGCAATCGTTGTTTTACCTACACCACGGGTACCGGTGAATAAAAAAGCATGGTGCAAACGTCCACTATCTAGTGCATTGCTTAAAGCCCGCAAAACATGCTCCTGGCCCACCATTTCGGCAAAACCACGTGGACGCCATTTGCGCGCAAGTACCTGATAACTCATGTAATTCCCTAAATTTGGCAGTAAAACAAACTGTCAGGTATTGTAACTCAAAATATCCATTATCGCTGTTACGAAAGACATCAAAAGCAAAAATTGTCTTAAATTTTGAGAAAATGGGGGAAGTAGTAAGGCGGCGACCTGGACAAGCCACACCCCGGCACACAAGTCCACCGCTGTGGCTGCTCCCTTCCAGGCCTGACCAGGTTCACGGATTATTGTTGCGAGGGGACCCATCCAGGCCACCATTGAAGGTACTACATGTTTATTGATATGTGGTGAACACACCAAAACGGGTGTGATTATGAGGCTTGTAGATTATGGGGTCAAATATGAATTTTAAAGTAATATGAGCTTATTCGTGTAACTATGAATCGAGTACTTTGCGTACAACTGTGAATAACTGACTTGCGGTATAGGGTTTCTGCAAAATATTTTTTGATAAAGTATTATCTTTTTCAGTACGCTTTTTATCATCATCAAAACCACTCACTAATTGAATTTTGACATGTGGGAATTTATTTCGGACTATATCAGCAAGTTTATAGCCATCCATATTTGGCATAATGACATCGGACAGGAGTAAATCAATTTGATTGTTCTCTAGTAATTCCAGTGCTGTTTTACCATTATCAGCAATTAATACCTGGTAGCCTTTCGAGCTCAATAAATTTTTAGAGAGCTCACAAATTGATCTTTCATCATCAACAACGAGTATCGACTCAGTTCCATATTGATTTATAACCTTTTCTGGTACAGATAAACTTCCTTCATTCGGATCATGCATATGGGGAAAATAAATTGAAATATTCGTCCCCTTATTTAATTTTGAATCGACGGTAATTGTCCCTTTTGCACGTTTAACTGCACCGTATACCTGGGTTAGACCAAGTCCTGTACCCGACGTCCCTTTTGTTGTAAAGAATGGGTCAAAAACCTGGTTAAGAGCATCTTCATGAATGCCACAACCGGTGTCTGATATTGAAAGCTGCACATATTCACCTGCAGCCAGGTTTAAAATAGTGGCTTTATGGTTACTCAGTTTTTGATTTGATGTCGTAATCAATACGTCTCCACCATCTGGCATGGCGTGCATAGCATTAATACATAAATTCAATACTGCGTCCTCTAAATCACCTTTATCAATATATATGGACCAAATATTGTCAGCCAGACGATAGTCAAGATTGATACGCGCGGTTAATGTTTTCTCCAGCATATTTTGAGTATCAAGCAACAGTTGATTGACATTCACATTTTCTGGCTGGGTAGGTTCCTGACGTGAAAAAGCCAGAAGTTTTTTTGTTAACGCAGAACCTCTTTCAGTGGCATGTTGAATCTCCTGTATATATTCAACCACTTTATCATTAGTGCCATCAGTACCGATAACCATATTAAGCAGCTCAGTATAACCAAGAATCACATTCAGCATATTATTATAATCATGAGCAATACCGCCTGTTAATTTGCCCAGTGCATCCATTTTTTGACTACGACGTAATTTCTGCTCAATTTGCTTTTTATCCGTTATATCAGACTGAATACCAAGATAATGAGTAATCTGCCCTCTTGAATTTTTTATAGGCGAAATCTTTGCTTCATCCCAATACAATTCACCATTACTTCTTTTATTATAAAATTCACCTGACCAGGTTTTTCCGGACTGAATGGTCTGCCATAACTGTTTATAAAAATCTTCACTCATTTCACCAGATTGAATAATAGATGGGTTTTTATTTAACACATCATCACGACTGTAACCTGTTGATTCAGTGAAAGCGGGATTAACATACTCAATGTGACCCTTTGCATTTGTTATGATAATAATGTTTGGGCTTTGTTCAACGGCTAAAGATAACTTTTGAATTATTTCACTCGATTTTTTTCTTTCAAGCTCAGCTTCTGTACGCGCAACAAAGATTTTTAAGACCTCTTCCATCTCTGTTGTATTTTTCATTGGTTTACTGTCTAAAATTACAACAATTCCTAATGCGGTTCCATCACTTGAATATAATGGCAAACCGATATAACTAACGACATTCATAGCAGCAAGAAACTTATCTTCAGGAAATAATTCCTGGACGTGGTTTGGATAGGCACAAGCGGTCTTGCCAACTACATTCTTACAAGGTGAACCAATTAATGAATAAGACACATTCGGAATAATCTTGCCTTGGCCATAAACAACATACGTGTTGATTACCAAGGGATCGACTTCATCCAGCAAACCAATAAAAGCATAATCTGCATCAAACATCTCGGCCATGTTCGTAACCAGTTCCTGGTAAAAATCATCACCAGATGTACTTGCTACAGTAGAAGCAATTGTTTTTATGGCATCATCGGTTCGTTTACGATCAGTAATATCCTGTACTGTGCCAAAAGATCGAACTGGATTACCGTTATTATCATATTCAGTATCACACTTTTCATTTACCAGTTTTATACGGCCATCCGGCATTAATAAACGGTGTTCAATTGAATAAGGTGACTTATTTTCAAGCGATTCTTTATAAGCCTGGTTAACACGGTTACGATCATCAGGGTGTATAATATTTAAAAAATTTTCATAAGAAGGTTTTAGTAAGGTTGAATCTATTTCAAATATACGAAATGTTTCATTTGACCACTGCAGTTCTCCGCTCACAATATCAAGTTCCCATGAGCCTACATGAGCAATATTTTGTGCTTCGGCAAGATGAAGTTCAATTTTTCTTTGCTGTTCCTGTTCATTTTTCTGTTTGCTAATATCAAACATGAATCCACGTAAAGCAACGGGCTTTCCGTCATCGACAATAACCTGTACGGTATCCCGTATCCACATAGTACTACCGTCTTTTTTTATAAAACGGTATTCAAACTCATGGTCTTCATGTCGGGAGGTTGCTTCACTACAAAATGAGACTGATTTATCTTTATCAGCGGGATATAAATGATCAACCCAGAAGTTTTTGGCATACCATTCCTCAGGTTTATAGCCAGAAACTTTTTCAATTTGTGGCCCGACATAGGTAAACAGCCAGGTAGATAAATCAAGTTCCCAGGGTATCGCCGCAGTAGATTCAAGTAATGCTCTGTGATGAGCTTCTTTATCTTGTAAAATTTTATTCTTTCGTGAATTGTTCCAATAATGCCATGCGATAAACATGAGTAAAAATAAAACAAGAAAAGACATAAGGTAATTATTACTCATTAATCTTATTGTAGCAGCGAATGATTACGCAACAGACAGGCCTTTACCTGTTTTTGAGAAGATGAAATTAGTAGGCTAATGGGTAGAAAAATGCAAAAAATGTTTAATGTTATATTGATAAAGATTTTATTCATTAGTATTTACTTATATTTATATTTTATGTGCACTTACTAAGTGAGATAACAGTACCAGCTAATATAAATAAATGTAAAGATAAACGTTAGCTCTAAAGCATTCACATTCAAATATAAGCATGAATATAAGTAAAAAACCAATATCTGGATTAATTTAAATATTGTTTATATGAATTAAAGGTATTTATGATTGGCCTCACAAATCAAGTATATCGTTTTTTAATATCAGCTAATAATCCACGACTTGCAGATTCTACTAAATTAAAAACATGCTCAAAACCTTGATCACCACCATAATAGGGATCAGGTACTTGAGTTTCAGAATAGTCTTTACTGAAATCGAGAAACAAACTTAACTTATCGATATGCTCTAATGGACAAAGATCACTAAGTAACCGGTAGTTATCATCATCCATGGCTAAAATATAATCAAACTCATAAAAATCATTTACACTGGCTTTTCGAGCACGTAAATCACTTATATCAATTCCTCGGCCAAGCGCAGTTTGTTGCGCACGACGATCAGGTTGCTCACCAATATGATACGCATGCGTGCCGGCAGAATCAGTGGTTATCCAGCCTTCATGGCGCTCTTGTTGTATAAGATGACGAAATACACCTTCTGCTGTTGGTGAACGGCATATATTGCCCATGCACACGAATAATACTTTTATCTGTTTCATAATATCCAATGTTATTAACTAAAGTACAAGTGATTAAATTATAAAATATTTTTCCAGTATGAAACTTGTTTTAATTGATTTCTCAAATAATCAAGCTTTAGAATAAAGCCGAATACACTTTAGCAGTTTTACCTTCTTCAAGATATTATGTACTTTGCATTAATTATAATTTCCTAAGCACATAATTATATATAAAATAAATAAACGATATTCTTTTTGCATACACCCAGCAAACTGTCTGAATATCACTCGATGATATTATTTGCATTAATTAATACACAAAAAAGTAAACAATGAGGTAAAATATTATATTTGAACAGATATTCAGGTTAGATATGTCAGACACGCTCGAACTCGCTAAAGATTTAATATCACGTCCATCTGTTACCCCAGAAGATAGGGGCTGCCAGGCTTTATTAGCCGATCGGCTGAGTAAAATGGGCTTTACAGTTGAGCATTTACGCTTTGGTGATACAGATAACCTTTGGGCTCGACGTGGTAGTGATGGACCGCTCTTTTGTTTTGCTGGACATACAGATGTTGTGCCTACCGGGCCCGAGAAAAACTGGAAATACCCTCCTTTTGCACCGACCATTGATAACGGCATACTTTATGGCCGTGGTACAGCTGATATGAAAGGGTCAATTGCCTGTATGGTTACGGCATGCGAACGCTTTATTAACCACCATCCAGATCATAATGGCAGCATTGCTTTTTTGATTACCAGTGATGAGGAAGGCCCTGCTCATGATGGAACTGTAAAAGTTGTAGAGACTTTAGAAAACCGCAATGAAAAAATTGATTGGTGCTTAGTAGGTGAACCGTCAAGTACAGATGCAGTATGTGATGTCATTAAAAATGGTCGTCGTGGTTCGATTGGCTGTACATTAAAAATTAAAGGCAAACAAGGCCATGTGGCTTATCCTCATTTAGCCAAGAATCCAATACATGAGTTTGCTCCTGTTTTAAAAATATTAACTGAAACTCAGTGGGATCAAGGTAATGAGTATTTTCCCCCTACTACATTCCAGGTAAGTAATATTCATTCAGGTACTGGTGCAACAAACGTTATCCCGGGTGAATGTGAAGTTGTATTTAATTTTCGTTTTTCTACAGCAACTACTGATAAACAAATCCGTCAACGCGTTGAAGCTTTACTAGATGAACATAAAGTTGAATATGAAATTGACTGGGCTTTATCAGGACAGGCATTTTTAACGGAACAAGGCGAATTAGTGAGTGCGACTCAAAAAGCGATTAAAGAGGTATGTGGATTTGAAACAGTATTATCTACGGCTGGCGGGACATCGGATGGTCGCTTTATCGCACCGACAGGCGCGCAAGTTGTTGAACTCGGACCTTTAAATGCAACAATACATCAAGTTAATGAATGTGTTGCTGTCGATGACTTATATACGTTATCCGATGTTTATGAAAACATACTGAATAATTTATTAACATAATTTATTTCATATTGCCGATTGCAACTTCAAGAGTACGAATTACATCATCTTCAAGTTCTTTCGCCACTTCTTGAGCTTTACTTGTTGCAGCCACTTTACCCGGTCTCACAAACAGAATATGTGTTTGTTTATCCTTGCTATATAAGGTAATTCTTAACGGGCATAAAGCCAGCATACTGGGGTCAATATTACTTATTCTATTCGCATACCATGCGCTGCAAAAAACCATGCTACGAATACTGGTCAAGTTGTTCCTGTTATAATCCTCACCCCAGCGTTTTGCAAAGTGAGATAAATTCTTACCAATATTCGGTTCAAAGATCACGAAGTAACTATTATTTTCTAATGCTGTAAATACATTTTTATAAACTTCGTCCATTTCTCCGGCTACAGTACGATCATAAATTAGTGGATTTACACGCTGAATGCTGGCGGCATTCTCTTCTTTCACAACTAGCGGTGTTTCTGCATTTAATGATGCGATAGGAATCAATAATAATATGCCAAGTAATTTAAACACGTCCTCTACCTCAAACTAAAAAATTTAAACTTTAAAAAGTTACTGATCTTTAATTTTTTTCCACGTTACTTCATCGCGAATATATGATGGTATCGCATCTTCTGCGCTAACCATTTTCCCTTGCTGAAACATATCAGCAGCTAAAATAGCTATATCCTGTGCATGAGGAAAACAATTTAACGTTGAACTGGTTACATTGACCAGATTAGATTGCTCAAGTTCAGTTTTAAATGTATCCCAGCCACTTCCCTGACAATGCCATTGTCCGGTTTGCTTAATCTCGGCTACAGGGCTGACATGCTCTTTGCCAATTAATCTCATTATACCGCTTTCCAGCTGATAACAGCCCCAATATACTTCAGCCATTCGTGCATCAATTGCACTCAAAATCTGCTCTTTATTTTCTTCTCTAAATGCTAATTGAGCAAGTGCAGCAAGGCTAGAAACAGGGATAACAGGCAGGTCACAACTAAATGCCAACCCCTGGGCAACACTAGTACCAACTCGTACACCTGTAAATGAACCTGGCCCACTATTAAAGGCCACGGCAGATAATTGAGATAAAGTTACATCTGCTTTTTTTAAAATCTCATCAACCATGGGTAATACGCGTTCTGTATGTTGACGAGGAATAACTTCAAAAATTTCCTGACAATACCCATCATTGAGTAATGAGACAGAACATGCTTCAGTGGCGGTATCAATTGCGAGAATTTTCATTAACGGAGCTACAAAATGAGAAGTCCATAGCATACACAGTGAACTGCAGCACTTCTAGTATTTAGTATATGAAAATATGGGAATCTATTAGGAGATGGTTTTACCCGGCAAGAGCGTATTAAAATAAGCTTAAACGACGGCTAAAACGGTTATCTTCAATGACTTTTTCTGTCTTGGTTTTTATTGATTCAACTTCCTGTTTTAATTCTTTCATCAGAGCTAAAGCGTCTGATTCATTAGGCTCTTTTTTAGTTCGTGGCTGAATGTTATGTTTAGTATCCTCAAGCGATGATGATATCTCTACTTCTTTGATGTTATTTATACCATCATCTTTAAATTGAAACTCAACACCACCAAGGGTTAACCAATCTCCATCTTTTAACTCGGCGTGAGAAAGCGTTTCACCATTAATATCAAGTAAGGGTTCATCTTCTCGCGATTTAACAATATAACGGTATGTTTTATCCTGTTTAATCGCTTCAATTGCAGCATGGTAATCAGATATCCCCTCTTCTGGAACACAGATATCCATCTCAAAACCCTGACCAATCGTCATAAGTGTTTGATCAATATTGAATTTTATGACTGGAACACTACCTGAATATTGTGTTAAATAAGCCACATCACGATCCTACGATTTTATTGAGTTAAATACTGTCGCAAAACGCGACATGATTTATGTATCAAGGTGACACAAAATAAAAATTAATACTTTCAATAACTTATTATTATTATAAAAATATAGTCGGAGGTCGCTACATTTTTAGGACATTCACAATATCGCACTATTATGGAATTGTCACAGGATTTAACAATTAATGTGACGGAGTTGACGTTTTATTTGAAGGGGATAAAAGCCATATTAGGCCGACTTTATTCTCAAAAAGCCTTCTACTTTTTCTTGATTACGCGTTTTCATCATAGCGGGTAAACTATCAATGAAGATTTTGCCATAGGATTTTGTAATAAGCCGTGGATCACACAGCATGAGTACACCACGATCATTCACATCGCGTATTAGTCTTCCTGCTCCTTGCTTTAAGGTAATGACGGCAGTCGGCAATTGAAAATCTATAAATGGGTTACCGCCTTGTTTACGCATCGTATCTATTCTTGCTTTCAATACCGGATCGCCAGGTGAGGCAAAGGGTAATTTATCAATAATCACACAGGTCAGCGCTTCACCACGGACATCAACACCTTCCCAAAAACTGCTTGTTCCAAGTAAGACAGCATTACCGTAATGGCGAAATTCACTCAATAAAACATCACGTGGTTTATCACCCTGCACCATGAGTGGAACACTTAACTCACTATCAAGTAAATCAGCAGCCTGTTGTAATGCTTTGTGGCTGGTAAAAAGAAAGAAGACACCACCCTGACATGCCTCAATGATGGGTAACGCTTTTGCTACTACTGCTTCGGTATAATCAGGATCAGTGGGATCAGGTAAAGATTCGGGAACATACATGACAGCCTGTTTGCCGTAATCAAAAGGGCTGTCCCAAATTGCTGTGTTATCGGTTTCAATGCCCAGGCGTTTTTTATAATGTTCAAAACTGTCGGCAACAGTCAGCGTGGCAGAAGTAAATATCCAGGCAACGTCCATTGTTTGCATTTGCGAATGAAAAATTTCACTAATATCAAACGGAGTTATATGTAAAGTAAAACTACGACGATGAGTTTCAAACCAGTGTATGTGATCTTCTGGTACATCAGTCGTTAAACGAGTAAATCGTGAACTTAACTCAACACAACGCTCATAACAGCTTTCTAAACCTTTGCTGCGTTCCGCCAATGGTGTCAGTTGTCTTTGAAGTTTTTCTAACTGTTCTGCAACGGCCAAAATGGCTTTTTTAAATTCTTTATCATGCGCGATACTTTGCCAGGCTTCTCGACGTTGTTCAGTTCCAAATGAAAGTCGTAAATCCTTGGTCAATTTTTGTAATACTGAAGCAATGCGAACAAAGTTTGGATCTTCATTAACTTCGGCCAGGTATTCAGATTCACAATCGCGTGCTAATTCAAGTAACTGATTACCACTTATAGATTCCCCAAAAAATGATGATGCCACTTCAGGAAGTTGATGTGCTTCATCAACAATAATGGCATCAGCCTGTGGCAGTAAATCAGCAAACCCATCTTCCCGTAGCATCATATCGGCAAATAATAAATGATGGTTTATAACCACAATATCAGCGGCTTGTGCCTGGCGGCGTGCTTCTACTAAATGGCAGCTATCAAAATATGAGCAATCTGAACCTAAACAGTTATCACTGGTTGAAGTCACACTTGCCCAAATCAAATCTTCTTCTGAGATTGAAGACATTTCAGCAATGTCACCACTGCGCGTTTGAGTTGCCCATGCCCTTATATCAATAATACTGTGCGCTATTTCAGGCGTACGAAACTGCCCTTCTTGTTCAGCCAGATCCAGTCGATGTAAACAGAGATAATTTGCCCGGCCTTTTAATATTGCAACGGTCGCAGGTACGGCTAAAGCTTTGCTGACAATCGGCAAATCTTTATGGAAAAGTTGATCCTGTAAATTTTTAGTACCGGTAGAAATTAAAACTTTTGATTGACTCATAAGGGCAGGAACTAGATAAGCAAACGTTTTTCCTGTACCTGTGCCTGCTTCTGCAATTAAATGGTTACCATCTTCAAGTGCAGCTGCCACTCTTTCAGCCATTTCCTGTTGTTGTTGGCGCGCAGCAAAACCCGGAACCAATTTCGCAATAGGTCCCTTTTCGCTTAAAAGGTAGGAAACATCTGAATCTTGCAAGAAACTACTCGATTTAATTATGCTATATGATTAGATATGAGTTGTACCGGTCTGATTATTCCAGACTTCACTTTCAATTAAGCCCTCATCTTTATTCCATACAAGATGTGCTAAACGTTTAAAACGAGCCACTGACATGATGCCCCGTTTTTGTCGGCTACTTAAACCTGCGCCATCAAGATCTTCAAGTATCTCTTGACGTGACGCTTCATAAATTTCGGTCGTTTCAAACTCTTCATTCATCAAAACGAGTAAAATTTCATCCCAGTCTTGATCTATTTTGATCTGGCCAAGACGTTGTCCGCCTTTTTGTTCGTCAAAAATAGCACGCCCTTTTATTTGAAAACGGTTTCCTGCACGTTCACCCTTTAAGCCAATAGCATCATAGCCAACGGCTTCTTCATTAGCTTCGAGATCAAGGTAAGTACAGGCGTCATGACATGCAATTTCAGCGCTAATCCCTAATGGCTTGCCGGTAGCACGGCGATATTCTGCGGCAATCCGACGCGCTTCTGAAATTAATTTGTCGACTGAATACAATGACACCACGCTATCCTAAGTAAATGTTACAACGAGTTTATTCGCTAGTTTATCTAATTAGCGTCCGCATAGGAAATGACTTGATGAAGAAAATACGAATAATATTAATAACTTAGTGATTTTGCTTTATCTTGAGCCTTTTGAGCTTCTTCGAGATCCCCCATCTTTTGATGGGCATGCGCGATGACTAACCAGCAATCAGCCTGTAAGGCTTTACGACTTGAACGCGTCAGGTTACTTTCACGAGATGACATTGCCAACGCTTTTTTTGCCAGGTTTATGGCTTCTTTTGATTTAGCTGCATAAAGACGAAGCTTGGCCATATATAACCACAAAGCAGGATTTTGTGGTTCAATTCTTAATGCTCTTTCAAGATGACTTTCAGCTGTACTTAATTCACCTTTTGTACTTGCTTGCCTCGCTTTATTTAATAGGGCTAGAACAGCTTTACCTGTTTTAGGTCCTGGCCGAACTTCTCCGGACTCAGAAGTCCAACCCGGTGTTTTATCTACCGGTGCCTGACAAGCAGTAATAGATAAAACCAGTATTAATGTAATTATATGAGCAAAATAAGAATTAAATGTTTTCATTTTTTAATTATACAATAATTTAATTACTGCTGAAAAAATTAATCTGGACAGCGACCGTGATCTTCCGGAACCTGACCTTTTCTAAAAGCCAGGTATGCGGCAGATGAGCAACTCTCATCAACAATTAATCCCTTAGTCGGTTCCACATAAGTAAATTCAAGCTGATCGTCAAAAGCAAATGATAACGGTCGTGTTCGTATCTTTTTCATAATATCAGTCCATATTGGTAAAGCACCACTCGCGCCCGTAAGGCCAGTTGAATTATTATCATCTGTTCCTAACCAGGTAACAATTAAATGTTCACCACTAAACCCTGCAAACCAACTATCACGGGTATCATTCGTGGTGCCTGTTTTACCGGCTACTTTCAAACCTTTAGGCAAGCGCCAACTCATAGAGCTTGCAGTGCCGTGACGCGTCGCTTCATGTAATGCGCTATTAATTATTCTTACCGATGTTTCATCGATACCTTGTTTAATTTTTACCGGGTAATGTTTTAAAGGTTCACCCTTTGCTGTTAATACTTTACGAATCGTATGCAGCGGAGTGATAAACCCTTCAGCCGAAAGTGTTTGGTACATTTGTGTAATTTCAAATGGTGTCATTGTTACAGCACCTAAAAGCATGGAGGGATATGGTGGTATATCTCGTTGAATGCCCAGGTTCCTTAATGTTTTAACGATAGGCTCAAACCCTAATTCCAGGCCTAAACGGACTGTTGCCTGATTGTATGAACTGATTAGCGCTTTATATAAGGGGATTTCACCGTGTGATTCAGCGGTATAATTGCGTGGCGACCAAAGGTTTCCATCTTCAGCTTTTAATGTAATGGCTTTATCTTCAACCTTGGTGACTAATGAGTAATTTTTCTGTTGAATCGCAGTTAAATAGACAGCAGGTTTAATTAACGATCCAACGGGGCGCATTGCATCCAGGGCACGGTTAAAGCCGGCGTATGTTGGCTGTTTATCACCCACTACCGCGAGTACATCGGCATTATTTGTGTTAGTGACAATAACTGCACTTTGTAATGTACCCTTCATATTATATTGTTGGTCTAATCGTTTTACTTTTGACTTAACTGCTTGTTCAGTAAGGTTTTGAATGTAGGGGTCAAAGGTTGAAAATATTTGTAAACCTTCTGAGGTTAAGTCTTCTTTATCATAATCCTGTTGTAATTGGCGCCTTAGTAAGTCCATATACGCAGGGTAATCACTTGTCAGTGTTTTGCTACGCTTAATAACTTTTGATGGACTCGACTTTGCTTCGAGCGCCTCATAATTCGTTATAGCACCAGATTGATGCATTAAGTTAATAACAACATTCCGTCTTTCCAGATTACGATCTTTATATTTCCATGGATCATAATACGAAGGGCCTTTTACCATTGCCACAAGTGTCGCTATTTCAGATAGTTCGAGATTATAAATGGGCTTATCAAAATAGAAACGACTCGCTAAACCAAAACCATGTATCGCACGTTTTTTATCCTGCCCTAAATATATTTCGTTAAGATAAGCTTCAAGAATTTCTTTTTTCTCATAGTGTGCCTCAAGTAAAAAAGCCATAATGGCTTCATTGAATTTTCGCACCAGGCTTTTTTTCTTGGTTAGAAAGAAATTCTTAACCAGTTGTTGTGTTAACGTACTGCCACCCTGAACAACAGCACCCGCTTTTATATTTGCAAAAATAGCACGTACTATTGCTTTTGGATTAACACCATAGTGTGAATAAAAATCACGATCTTCCACAGAGAGTAACGCGGTTATTAATGATTCAGGCACATCATCTAATTTTACCAACATGCGATCTTCACGGTGTGATGGATAGATCCGGCCTATTACAGCAGGCTCTAAACGAACAATATCCACCTCTGTTTGATCTCTAAAATCAGTGACTTCAGTGACAAAACCTTCTTCAAGCTTAATCTGTATATAACGTGGAGGCTGATGGCCATCCCAAAAATCAAATTCACGTACAACGACCCTGTAACTATCCCCGCTGCGTTGATAGTCTCCCGATTTAATATCACTGTCTTTGAGTCGATATTCTGATCTTTTTAATTCATAGTTAAATTGTTCATGCGAGAGTGGCTTTCCAATATAAAGCTCTAAGGGGCGAGCATAAACGCGTGCAGGAACTGACCATCGTCTGCCATCAAATTGAGAGCGCACTTCATAATCAAGATAAATAACATAAATAACAAAAATACCCAGAATGACAAGGAATATTCGCATCAGGGGCAGATTCTGAAACCATTGTGTTTTACTATGATGAGATTGTTTTTTTGAGGACGATTTTTTTTTGCGTCGTAGTGGGGATTTTCTTTTCATGCCGGCATTCTACCGTAAACATATCACTGCTACAGGTAAAAAATCACAATTAGGACATTTTCAATGAACGCGGCAAACTCATTAGTTACAGTATGACTCGCTAAGCCGTTAAACGACTAAACAACAATATCAATGGCATCGTTATTTCTGTCACGTGCATATTGTTGCTGCTGATTCGAAGAATAGGTAGATTCATTTTGTGGCGGACGGCTATACGCTTCATTAACTCGTGAACGGTTGTAAGATGCCTGTTTTTGCTCACTGCTGATATTGTCTTGCTCCTGTCCAAAGCTGATTAACCTGCCATCGAGTCGTCGTTGGCTATCTTCTTTATTTTGCTGGAGTTTTTCCTGAATGGCACGCTGTTCTTGCGTGCGCTCCTGAGCTTTATTTTCAGCATTTTTCGCTTGTGAATCATCATATGTTTGCCTGTCACTGCTGCTTTTCGCCGGCGTAACAGTGCGAGAAAATGAGGCATTCGATGTTGATGAGATTTCCATAGACAAATTCTAGTCCATGAACCAGACTTTTACTGTGTCCATTAAGGCATTTTTGAAATATTAACAATTTAATTTAATTTATTAAAGTATTACTATATCTCGTTGATTATTCAGATTATTTGTCTACAATAATACATTATGACAATAAATAAACTAAAAATTAAGATAGCCGGTATTACAGGTGTTATTGCTTTTGGACTAGCATTGTCCGGATGTGGTAGCAGCCCAAAATATCAGCAAAGCAATGTCCCCGCGAGTAAACAAGCCATAATCAAGACGGCTAAAAACATGCTCGGAGTAAAGTATCGTTACGGTGGGGCAAACCCCAACCGTGGTTTTGACTGTAGCGGCTTGGTGCAATACAGCCATAAAGCCGCAGGTATCGATCTCCCACGGACTACAGGCCAGCAATACAAGGCCTCAAAACGCGTTCCTCGTAAATATCTAAAAGCCGGCGATCTCGTTTTCTTTAAAACAGCCCTTTCGCGACTGGTATCCCATGTAGGCATATACCTGGGCAACAATAAATTCATACACGCCCCTTCTTCAGGTAAGCGTGTAAAAATCAGTTCGATGAAAGAAACATACTGGCGTCAACGTTTTACTGGCGCAGGACGTTTTCTCTAACCAATCTTCATAACTACTTTTTATTTATGATTTTTTCCTGAACCATTTTTTAAAATGCTCTGCAGTATCAACACTTGCAGCTAAAGCGGCTGGAATAACTATCAATGTAATTAATGTCGCAAAAGCAAGTCCCCAAGACAAAGCCAGGGCCATGGGTGCGACAAACGGATCAGTTCCGCCCCAACCATATGCCGTAGGCAATAATCCCACTACTGTAGTAAAGGCAGTAAGAACAACCGCACGTAATCGTCTTCGACCTGCAAGTAAAATAGCTTCTAAAGCATCCATGCCCTCTTCACGTGCACGTTGAATGAATACCAGCAGTATCATTGAACTATTTACAACAACGCCTGTTAACGCAACCATGCCCATAGTCGAAAAGAAAGATAATGGCATCGGTTTCCAAAAAACACCATGAAGGTAAAAACTTATAATTACCCCAACAACACCAAACGGTATCGCTAACATGACAATAAGCGGATACCCTAAACTATTAAACTGAATCGCTAGCAAAAAGAAAATAGCGATGAGTGCAAATAAAAATGAAAAGGCTAAGTCCTGAAATGATTCATCATTCTTTTCTGCTTCACCTCCATAATTGATTTTCACTTTTCCTTTGTATTCAGCCAGCCACGTATCTTGATTCTTGGCAACAAAACTATTTAGCTTAATACTTGTGATCTTACTTGAATCAATATTTGCGAAAACACGAATCACGCGCAAACCGTCTTTATGACGTACTGTTGTAAAACCTGTTTTTTCAACAAATTTTGAGATTGAACTCAAAGGTATTAAGCCTCCGCGTGTATTAGGGACTTTTAAATTTTCTAAAGCTTTAATCTCTTCAATGTTTTCTGGATAACGAATGGTAACATCGACTTCTTCGGTACCATATCGTGTTGTTGATACACGAAGACCGTCTACTGCTGCCCTGATATGTGAAGCGGCTGTAATGAGAT
The DNA here is from genome assembly GCA_026197095.1 of Gammaproteobacteria bacterium. Taxonomy (GTDB): domain Bacteria; phylum Pseudomonadota; class Gammaproteobacteria; order UBA6429; family Thiohalophilaceae; genus JAGLTQ01. The sequence goes on along the minus strand of JAPHTF010000035.1, from coordinate 22,574 downwards.
CGACACCAGAATAAGCAGCCAGACCTTTATCCAGCACAACATGAATTTCTTTATCTCCGGGTTGTAGTCCACTCTCAACGGTTGTGACACCTTCAACATCTTGTAGAAAGTTGATTAAATTTTGAGCCACTTTCTCGTTTGATATTCCATCATTGCTGGATATCTCTAATTCCATCGCACGGCCGGTTGGAGGGCCTGCTGTCACAAGTTCAAACGCTATTTCCATTTGCGGGTATTTAAGTGGAAGAGTCTTTTCCAGGTAACGTAAATCTTTTACTGCATCATGACCTTCTCGTAAAACTGCAGGTATATAGAGCACCCTGATTTGGCCAAAGCGGCTGCCACGCTGAGTTAATGGATCGCCGGCATCACGCTGTGTTTGTCCGCTTGATAATATGGTCGTCTCCAGATTCTTGAGATCGATATTTTTACGAATTTCATTATCAACACTTTGTAATTTTTTACGTAAATCGTTGAGACTTGTTCCAGGTTCTGCAGTCACCCGAACTAAATACTGATCAACAGCAACCGCCGGGAATAACTGAAACTGCATCAATTGTTTAGCTAAGATAATGCTCCCACCTAAAACTAAAGCTGATAACAAAACCACAGTCCAGCGATGATGTAAAACCCACGCCAGGAACTTCGCATAACCATGCTCAAAATTAACTAACCATTGTTTTTCTTTAGTTTTAATTTTTGAATTCGTTAAATGACTAACATGACTTGGTAAGATCAAAAAAGCTTCTAACCAGGAAAAAAACAATAAAGAAATAACCACAACGGGGATTGCAATAATAAACTTACCTATCATACCGGACATGTACATTAGAGGTAGAAATGCTGCAACCGTTGTTAAAATTGTGGTTGTAACCGGGCCAAATAATTCATATGCACCTTTCACAGCAGCATCGTTGGGGCTTTCTCCTTGTTCCATGTGATATGCAATATTTTCCCCGACAATAATTGCATCGTCAACTAACATCCCCAGGACCATAATGAAGCCAAGCATCGAAATGAGGTTTAATGTTATTCCTGACATATGCAAAAGGAATAACCCTGTTAAGAAAACAATAGGTAAACTCCAGGTTGATGTCATTGCGACAGAGAAACGTAAGAACACGATTAATGAAATGAAAACTAAAATTAAGCCGACTATCCCGTTATTGGTTAGCACACCTAAACGTAAACGGGCAAAACGTGAGAAATCCTGTGAAGTACTCACATTTATATTGGCACCGTACACAACGGGAATCGTTTTAATGTATTTCATAACATCATCAACAACATCAATAATATCGCCATCTGTTTTTTTCAAAACAATCATATTCAATGCAGGCTCACCACCTGAATCAAAATATACAGTAGGAATAACCAGTGACTCTTCAATTGTCGCAATATCGCCAAGTTTAATATTATCGCCACGATCATTTGAACGTAACACAAGCCCTTCTACATCTTTCACATTTTGGAACTGGCCAACAATGCGGACCATTTTTTGACCTTGATCTGTATTCACTTCGCCACCTGGTGAATTAATGTTCCATGCTTTTAATAAAGTAGCGATTTCACCAATTGAAATACGATGTAAAGCAAGTTTTTCGGGGTTAACTGTAATGCGGATTTCAGCTTTACGATCGCCTTGTATTAAAACCTTAGCTATACCTTTAATAGCTAACAGATCATCTTGAATTCGATCACCCAAACGCTTTAATTCAAGATCAGATATATCCGAAGAAATCGCAAGTTGAATTATTGGAAAGACGGCACCATCAATTTCAAGCACATGGGGTTGTGTAGGTAAATCATCGGGTAAAATAGCCTGATCAACCGCCATTTGAACATCATTGACTATTTGATTTCGATTGTTTGAATCAGGATCAAGATCAAGCGTAATAATACCTGAACCACTAAAAGCAATAGAATTCATGGTGTCAATTCCATCCAGTGCTTTTAACTCTTGCTCTATAGGTGTTATCACCAGGCGTTCAATTTCTGAAGGCGATGCACCGGGATATGGAATATCAATTTGTATTTTATCTAAATTAACATTTGGAAAAGCTTCTCGATTAATGTCAAAAATCGCATATATACCAATGGCCATTAAAAATACTGAAATCAGATTTACCATTAAGGCACGTTCAACAAAAAACCGAAATACTGATTTCATTTTTTCACTCCATGTACTTTTGAAAGTTCATTCCAAAACTGTCCGCTAAATATTTGCAGAGCTATTATCCGGTTATTTAAATCAATTTTTTGAGTTTGATAGGCTAATTGTGCTAATGAGTGTTCATTTTGAAATTGAATCAGTTGAGCGGTATCTGCCCTGCCATTACGAAAACGGTACTCAGCTTCTTTAAGCTTTAAAGTTTCACTATGCAATTTCTGCTGAGCAGTGTTAACGGCTAATCTGGCCGCTTCAATTTCAGCAACCAAACCTGATACGGTATAACGAATATCATCATTAGTCTTAATTGTATTTTCGAGTGCTATATTTTTTTCCAGCATTGCCTGTTTGTATTTAGAACTTACACCTTTATCATCAAACAGATGTTTATATTGAATGCTTACAGTGCCTGCCCAATCTTTTTCGCTAACCGTCCCTGTTGTACTTTTACCATCTGAAGTACGAGTTCCGACTGAAACTACTAGATCGACATTATCTTTCTTACTATCAAGCGCAGAGTTTATTGAACTTTCTGCCATATCTAATTGTGCTTGAGAAATTTTAACTGCAGGGTGATATGCCTCTGTAGTTTTAATTAAATCAATTACATTATAATTATTTTTCTCTAATTGCATTAGCGTTGGTTGCACTTGCTGATTCCAGTCTTCAAGCATTAACCGGTTAATTGAGGTTTGCTGTTGTTGCCATTGCAGCTCGATTGAACTGAGATCAGCTAACTTTGAATTTAATTGTGCCTGAGCCTGCAACTGGTCTTTATCTTCAGACAATCCCAGTTTAACGTTTTTATTGATGTAACCACTGAGCTCTCTTGCTCTAAGCACGGCTTGTTTTGCATTTGATAATCTTGCCTGAGTGGATAATGCGGAATAAAAGAGATCCTTTACTTTTTCGGCTAAAGTAATACGGGTCATTAACTGGTTTGCCCTGGCCAAGTCATGTCCTGCTTCTGAAGAGATTAAGCCTTCAGTATACACTGGATTACCTTCTCCCTGGGCTAAAGGTAAACGGTAGCTTAAATCAAGTGTTGTCGTGTGTGCCGGGTTAGGAAATGCCGGACTAAATGTTAGCTGGCTATCTTCATAACGATAACCACCACTTAAACTTAATGTTGCACCTGATTCTAATTGACGTGCAAGTGACGCATTGAGATCCAATCGATCAGATGGTGTACCTAAACCTGTTAGATCATGAGTAACTCCAGCTGAACTATTTAATATCCAGCCTAAACTACTTTCCACTTGTTGCCGTTGTTCTGCTGCTTGCGCGACTTCCATTGCAGAAATTTTTAATGATGGATAACGATCAATAACGCGTTGCATAACCTGATAAATAGTTAATTCCATACTGTTATTAGCATTGGCAATATTGGAAATTAAAATACTGCTTAATACAAAGGCTATCATTAAAAATTTTTTATTCATCCTTGATTTTCCTTCAAGATGCCGCGTATAAATATGTCCATACTCAGGTTTAAATATTCATTAATGTCATAACTTTCATCAAATGGCGCAAGTGAGTATTGCCAGATTGCAGAAAATACCATGGGTGTGAGAAATGCACGAGCAGCGTACTGCGAATTACACTTTCGAAATTCACCACGTTGTATTCCAAGCTCAATTAAATTGGCGACAAAGTGTCGAGTACGCTGAATAACATTTTCAAGATAAAAGTGTGCAAGATCAGGAAAGTTTGATGCTTCTGCAATCATCATTTTTGAAATACCTGATAATTCAGTTTCAAGAACATGAGTTCGCCAGTGATCCACAAGGTTAAACATCAGCTCCTTAGTAGAACCGCTATATTGCTCGGCATGCTCTTCAGCTTTTGCTATTTGTGGCAAAACAAATTCGCTAACGACTTCTTTAAAGAGTGCCTCTTTGCTCTCAAAATAAAGATAAAGTGTACCTTTTGATACGCCTGCTTCTTTAGCGACTTCAACTAACTTCGTAGCAGCAAAACCCTTCACGGAAAATGTTTTTAATGCGGCAGTTAATATCTCAGCGGGACGGTCTTCTTTGCGACGATGCCAGCGACAAGACTTATGCACTGTTGAATGTACTGCTCCCACAATGGCACCTCAAATAAATGACCGGAGAGTTATTTAATAGAAAAAAACAAATGAAGTCAAGATATTAGAACATATGTTAACAATAGTAATAGGGGGTAATCAGGATATAAAGAGGGACTAATTGCGCCTAATTTTCATACAGTGTTGTTAATTGTGAAATGTGCTGCAGAAGCAAATTATTATCAAACGGTTTACTCATAAAAACATCAACTCCCGTATCAGTATTTTGAATATCAACAGCAAAATCACTGTAACCGGTGCATAAGATTACCGGAACATCATAGTTTTTTTCTCTTATTGTTCTGGCTAATTCAAGACCAGTTAATCCTGGCATTGTTTGATCGGAGATAATGATATCAATACTCTTATTATTATCTAAAAAATAGTCTAAGCCTTTAACCGGATTATTAAAGGCAATGACTTTATATCCATCCCTTTTTAACAAATCACTCAGGTATTGAGTAATCATGACTTCATCATCAATGATCAGGATTGTTTTATCTGTATTTATATTTTTGACTTTTTCTACAATGTATTGAGCAGTATTTTCTTTTATTTCTTTTGATTTAACTTCAGGGAAAAAAATCTGAATTGTAGTACCTGACTCAGATGGGGAGTTCTTTGACTTAACAACAATATGACCACCACTACTGTGTACAATACCGTGAAGCATTGAAAGCCCCATACCAGAGCCTTTACCAATTGCCTTTGTTGTGAAAAACGGATCAAATATTCTTCCTAATATTTCTTTTTTAATTCCTTCTCCCGTATCAGAAACAGATAGCTGAATAAATTTTCCAGAAAAACCAAGATGGCAGGAATCACACATATGTTTTACATTGGGTAAATACTTTAAGGACACATCAATCTTACCTGTTCCCCCAGTTATAGAGTCCTTAGCATTAATCACCAGGTTCATCAGGCTTTGATGAAACTGAACGGGATCAACTTCAATATAATGTTTTACATTATTACTTCTTATTTTAAGATTAAGATTAATGCTACTCGGTATTAATGAAGTTAACATTTTGATAGCTTCTTTTGCTAATGGTTCAGGTTGTAATACTTGTAAACCACCAATATCGCCCCTGCTAAATGCTAATAATTGCTGCACAAGGTCCCGTGCTCTTTCACCGGCTCGTGTAATTTGTCCAAGGTAAGCTTCTACTTTGCTGTCATTAAACTGTGCTACCTGTCTTTTAGTTAAGCTGGTATACCCCATAATAGATGCAAGTACGTTATTAAAATCATGAGCAATACCTCCGGTTAGCTGCCCAATAGCTTCCATTTTTTGAGTTTGCTGTAATTGCCGCTGCAATTGAACCTGGTTTGTGACATCTTCAACAACACCACAAATAGCATACATGTTACCTTCATCATCAAACATGGGGAACTTATCTACCGATAAACTTACATTGCCTCTGTGAAGCTCTATTGTTCCTTCACAATGAACGGATTTTTTATCGGATAAAACTTTATCAGTATCGCGATTCAGACATTTAACTAATTCACTGTTCAAAATATCATTATGGTGAAAACCAATAATTTCTTCCTGAGGCAAACCAACAAAATCACAAAATGTTTTATTCGCTAACAAGTATTTATTTTCAGTTGAAATTAGAAAAACAAGGAAAGGAAGTGCATCAATAAGTTTTTGTAACTGATTCTGGCTTTGCTTAAGTGCATCAGACATTTGTGCCCGTTCATGCACATCTCGGCCAACCACAAGAATTTCTTTATCTGATACACCATCAACAAGAGTGCATTTCACATGATATCTTTTATCACCATCAGAAGTGTACAACAATGTATCAACTTCTGAATAACCATCGCTAATAGTTTTGTCTATAATAATTTCTGTTGATGCACCGCAACATGATTCAAACAAATCACTAAAATTACAAGACAGTAATTCTTCATTTGACAATAAAACAACATCATCTAAATTTTTATTCCACCAAACGACTTTACCGGACAGGTTAAATCTAATTATTACGTCAGGTATTGAATTAATAATCGCATCAAATTCAGTCAATGATGGTCTGGAATTTTGATGCGAGATCTTATTTTCGGGAAGAACTTTAGAGATTTTTTTTGTCAATTATAGATCTCACTGAATAAAAAATTTTTTATGTATAAACTATATTCTACCAAGAGTTTTTGTTATCCCAATCATTCTAGTATTTAAAAATGTTTTTAAAAACCACATTTTTACCCAGCTCTTTAATTGAGAGATAGCGTAAATTCAATAGTATTAAGGAAAAGAATTTGTAGGTAACTTAATACCATTATTTTTATCAGCAACATTATAATGATTTCTATCACAAATGTACTCATATTAAACGTTAACCAATGTTATATTTAATAGAAGGGTTAACTAATTTTAATCAGGTTTACATACCTACTAAAAATTAACTATTAATCCTGTCATATAGCTTATATCAGTTTCTTTAATAGACTGCGATGGGTCACTATCATGTTCAATATCTAAACTTAATCTAAAACTTAAATCTTCATTAATTTTAAAATCAAATTTTGACTCTAATAATGCACGATAATCCGACATGGTATTAAATCGTGGTTGATAATAAATAGCATTGGAAAAGCTGATCGCTGGCTTAACATTATATTTTGATAAAAGGTAAAAGTTAGCTCGTGTATATTCTTCTACTCCATCATCGGTCAGCCCCGCTGTAACTTCAGTTTCTTCTTTTACATGGAATCCTCCGAAGCCAAAAAAAGCACGGTGCTGATCTGACTTTGCCAGTGAATACCGCATACCCGTACCTAATAAACCACGATATGACAACCGGGTAAACTCATTCTTTTCCAATTGTCCAAAAACTTCCCAATCAAAAGCATTATTTATTTGACGAATATAGCGATAATGAACAAAAGCTTTATTTACACTGCGTACATTATTACTTTCACCATATTGATAACCTAAGAGTGCTAAATTAATTGATTTATCAGAAATCCAGTTCACCTGGGTATTTAAAGCCGCTTTACTCGTATCGCTGTTACCAGAAGAACCACTCACGCTTAAATCAAGCGCTGCAGTAAATGTATTTTGATTATTATCAAAGTGTAAACCATCCATATTAACAATGGCGGATGCGAACGAAGAATAGATTAAAAATAGAAAAAAAATAGCTAACAGGCTAAATTTGTGGGATATAGAAATATAATTATTTTTAAACAACACGGTTATAAAAGTTTATCTTTTTCTGTGAGTTCTTTACGTAATATGAGGTAATTTTTAGGAGCATCAAATACTAATTTAATAGCATCCTTTTTGTACTTATCGACCTTAATTTCGATTACATCATCACCATTTGTTATGACAATCGATTCACCAGACTTTCGTTCTAATACCAGCATTTTCTATCCCCTGAAATATAGCTTTGTCTTTCCATTTACAACCGTGGTATCGCATTTTAGCACCATAGCATCAGGCAAGCTTACCTGAATTGCACCAGTATTGAAAATTGATAACTGTGTTCAATATTTAGATATTAATTACAAAATAAACAGGCATAAAAAAAGACCCTTTCGGATCTTTTTCTATTATATGGCGTCCCCAAGGGGCTACATCACTAACCACACCATAGTAATTGAATTAAGCAAAAAATGGAGAAAAAATAAGGTCTCATTTTAATATAAAAAAACTTACGAATACTGCTATCTTATTGAAATATAATAACTTATTCTTGATTTGTTGGTAATTTAAATGTTGGTGGATATTTCACTGGAATGCCATATTACTGAAGTAACTTGAGAGTATTCAGAGCATGTACATGGAAGTCTTCAACGCTGATTTATGCTTGGGAAGGGATTTTTAGCATGACTTTATCCCCCTCCTACGCCTTTTCAGTGAGCTTGATGAGTTAGTTTTATCGGATTCCACTTCAATTAAATGTGCACCAGGATGTCTGGCTAAAATTTGAACAACTTTAAGTTCCTTTAAAGCTGTATTTCCACATCATATTCCCTGAAGTAATTGTAAACTGAATCAGGCTATATGAATCATACTGTTACATCATGATTAGGTAGTGGTGGCGGTGTTTTAGAAAGAAAAACGGCCTCGTAAAGTTGAAGCCGTGTAAATATTTTCTGATGCAGTTATAAATATTAAAAGTACAATTAATCAATCACTATTATTATCAATTTTAATCAGCTGTCCTTTTACTTTTATAAACTGCAATATCATTTTTTCTCTATCACCACTACAATGAGGCATATACCATTCAACCCATTTTAATAAATCTTTCCCATAATTATTATTCGTAACATCTTGTAGAGTTAATATTATTTTATCTACATCTTCTATATGCGAAATACTTGAGACTTTCTGATCACCAATTACAGATTCGCCTGTTATTTTTCCAGTCAAATCGCATAATGATTGAAGTACTGTTCTTTTCTCAGCCATATCAATCAAACCTTGGAATTGCTGCACATATTCCTGGGCATACTTTACATGCACTTGCAGCTTGTTTGTTATATGAATTTATAAGCATTAGTGAATTAGCTCTACCATTTTGCTTTACTTGTGAAGCAACATATTTAAACAACAATACCATATCCTTCAATAGCTGCTTGCAATCGTCATCATCTTCAGAAGATGTATTTTCACACATCTGATCATCATTAGCTGCCGGTAAATCAGGTATATCGACAACAGATGTATAACCTGGCAATAAAGCTTCGGCAACAGTAATCCCAACACCAATACCTAGACCAATAGGACCAAGTCCAGCCAACCCTGCCTTAGTTGTAACTTGAGTTGCAGCAGTACGAGTAAAAGTACCACCTGGATCATAAAGTAAACCTAATGAATCACTATAAGAAAGAGGATTGCCCCCAACATACCCATAGGGTCCACAGGGTCCACAGGGTCAAGTCTTACATATCACATTCCATTTTCTTAACTGAGCGACTCACAGTTGCATAACTTACCCCAAAATGTCGGCCGACTTCTTTCAAAGTATAGTGGCCCGCAAGATAAGCTCTTGCCATGGCTTCACGTTGTGAAGAATACCGTTGCTGATAATAATCAAGTGATTTCATTGCACCTTGTTTTTGTAACTTTGGAATATCTTTTAATGATTGTTCTGGATCTAGTTTACATTACATGTCTTCTACAAACGCTGATGAACCTAGATAAATTTGATTTTTTAATTTTTCCCAGGGTGAAGGTTGATTTTTACCTTGCTGGATAAAATCACGATAGCACTGTTGTGCCTGCTTCCGTTGTTTACCAAAGGCCGCTAAAATGTCAGGCAATCATGTGTCTGGCACATTCCTGCAGTCGCACGATAACTACTCCATGGCCAGTCTTTCGCTGTCCTGACCATTCTAGCCCTTACAGGGTTTAATACAATATAACGAGCTAACTCAAGTAAATAACTTTCTTTTTCAATCAGTATTCCTTTGAAGCGACCTTGATATACGTGTTCAACTCGCTTGTGAGAACGATTGAAAAATTGAGTGTATGTGCCATTAAGGTATTTCATTCCCTTTGATAAACTTAAAGTATTTGTTTCAATCAATAAATGATAATGATTATCCATTAGGCAATAGGCATGGCAATACCAATTAAAGCGAGTGCATGTTTTATTCAATAGTGAGAGAAATTCAGTTCGATCTTCATCATTTCGGTAGATAGCTTCCTGAGCATTACCTCGAGATGTTATATGGTAAAGTGCACCAACGTATTCTATTCTGAGTTGTCGAGCCATTCATCACCTCCTTGTGATAAATATATGTATTTCTAGTTTACTTTATTACCAAACATCCCGACAAATGTAATTTGTAAGACTTGGCCCTCTAGTTCGCCAATAGATGCAACTGAAATAAATATTAATTACAAAAAGTACTTTTCATATTTTACTTTAAGATTTCTTAATACTCTTTTGAGCCAAAAATAGAAAAATTATGAAATTTGGCAACATAAGGAATCCAAATATATATGTAACATTTAAATCATATATAATTGCGACCGCAATCAAAATTAACGTAAAATAAAATATTAATAGTTTAAAAATATTTAAATTTGTTTTCTTAATCAATTTCGATATTACAATAGTAATAAAAACCAACGATAAAGTAGTCAAAAACGAAAATAACGCGGAACTTATCAACGCAGCAAGTATTAGTGAAACATCAAATTCACTTCCATTATGTATTTTCATAACTATGATATAAGTCACATAAGCAATAGGCGCACCTAAGCTAGAAAATATACCTATTGGTAATAATTTATCTACATTAATAATCACCACATACCTCCGATTGAGTCTGCTGCGCCTTTACATGAAGCTGGTGGTAAAAGTCCAAAGCCTCCTCCCACTGCATCTGGTATATTAAAACAAACTGAATAACAAAAATAATGCGCTTTTTTTCTACAGTTATTTCTTTTTTCGCCAGTGAATTTTGAACAAGCTCCAATATCTTGATCAATTAAACATTTTCGTGTGCAGTTAGATGTAAAGTTGTCTCCAAAAGACTCACAACATTGCTTTGCTTCACAGGCGTATTTATCCTCACCACAGCTATCTTTACATTGTTTTTCGTAATATCCACATGCTTTAGGACCAGGAAACAAACTAGTAGCATTAGCTTCAAGACCAAATATATCAGTATAAAGTAATGGATTCCCGCCAACATACCCATACGTATTTAATCCACCTGCTAAACCAATCGGATCAGACTGCACATATCTACCCGTTGATGGATCATAGTCCCTGAAGTAATTGTAAACTGAATGAGACTACATGAATCATACTATTACATCATGATTATGTAGTGGTGATGGTGCTTTAGAAAGAAAAAATGGCCTCGGTTGAGTGAGGCCGTGAGAAAATTTCTTGATGCAGTTTTCAAAATTCGTAAATTACTTTAAGCACTACGTATTCTAGGATCACGTTTGTTATTTATATAAATCATAAGATGACTCCAGATACCTCTCACATAAAGCAAAACTCCTTTTAATATGTTTCCACATGATATTTCTAAGCTTCCAAGATTCTTTAATGCATAAACATATCCTTCCTTAGCAGCTTTTTGAAAGGATTGTCTTGCTTTATCAATATCTCTTGTATTCCCTAAACCTAGATTATAGATTCGTCCTAACATTAGTTGTGCTATTGTGACACCTGAGTCTGCTGCAAGTTTGTAGTACCACTCAGCTTTTTCATAGTCGATAGATTTTCCTCTACCCAGATAATAAATACGACCTAAACAATATGCACCGATTGGATCATCTCCGTCATCTACAGACTTCATATACCAATCATGAGCTTGTTTATAATCAATATCTATCTCACCTACGCCTAACTCATATATATTACCTATTTCACAATAGGCATGCTTATATCCTTTTTTAACTAACGCTTTATAAAGATAAAGCGCTCCTGCACCATCAGATTTACGAAGCGCAGCCTCAGCTCTTTCTACAAGATTATCAATAGTATTATTGCTGTTATCCAAACTCATATATTTTTTATTTCGTATTTGTAATAAAAGGTCTAATTCTATTTTCGATATTGATACTTTTGCTTATTTCTGGGTTCGTTCGTAATGCTTTTAGAGCCTCAGCACCAGCATCAATGTCTTTATTATTAATATCTTTACAGAAAATAGCTAAAACACCAGCACATAATTCCTTCTTCCCAATCTTATCAACAGCTTTTTTACATTGTTGAGCACCTTTTGCTAGAGCTCCACCTGCTAGTCCAGCCGCTCTCGTCATAGGGAAGTAGACGGTTGCTGTACCTGCAGCAATCTTACCAAAATCTTTAGCCGCTTGTTTATAGTTCTCGGGATCTTTAAATGCATTTATTTCGGCATTTATTCCTTGACCAGCACCATAACCATAAAATAATCCAGATCCATCATACAATCCCAGTGGATCGACATAATTTAAAGGACTCTGGTATACATACCCATAAGTATTCAACCCACCATCTAACCCAATCGGATCAGATTGAACATATCTACCTGTTGATGGATCATAGTCCCTGAAGTAATTGTAAACTGAATCAGGCTATATGATTCATACTGTTACATCATAATTATGTAGTGGTGACAGGGGTTTAAGACGGAAAGAGGCCTCATGGCTGTGAGGCGTGTAAAAATTCCCAGATATGATTTTGAACTAGCTTTCTGATAAAAGCTTACAAATATATCCAACAATATATTTTCTATCAGTCATCTCTTTTAAATCTTGATTATCAACAAGATCTGCAATTGCTTTTTCAACTATCTTCCAATTTTCATTTGTTTCAAAAGCTTTATATGGATGTTCATCACTCATATTTATCATCTCTTGTTTTTGTTTTTGAGACCACCTAGCCAAATTTGTTATTAAAACTAAAAAATGATTAAAATTTAGTCATCTGTCTCATTTATACAAACAAGCTTATCTATTGGTTACTTGCTGTCAAATTTTAAGGGACTCAGGAGCTGACTTACCATATGAAACTATTTCATAAATACCTGTTTCTGATTCTGGATTATCTGCATCAACCACATAAAGAAAGTAACCCTTGTCTTCCTTAATTATAAAATCATATGAAAATGGAGCTGGGTTTGAAATTACTTCTTTTACAAATTTACTCTCAAAATCAGGAGAGAATAAATAAATGCCAGCCATAGATAATTCTGTTAACTTATCAAAGGTATCAGTAATCATATCAGGGTTAGTTATCTTTACTAAACCAGCATGGCTAGCCACTATCCCCCCCATAAATCTTATAACTTTAGGTAATAATGACCCTGACCAAATTACTTCTACTCCATCAACAGCTTTAAGATTATTATATACAGACTTTGGCTGAGCCCCCATTCCAAAAATGTAACAAGCTTTTTCATTTCCCTTTGAGTTCAGTACAGCAGTAATTCTTTCTAAAACTGAACCTATCCGTTCTTCAGTTGCCTGATTATCATACTCACTCTCTGTATTTGGACTTTTTCCAAAATCACCTATTGATTTTAATAATAGTCTTCCCATGCTTTACCTTCTTAAATGCAAGTGACCTGAATCTTTAGTACGCCAACTAGTGCCTGGAAGTTTTTTCCCCCGCAACCACTGGTTAAACTTTTGCAAATTCTTACTACCAATTTGATTTATATATTTACCATTTTTCGCAGGAGAGGCTCCCCACCTCATAGAAAAAGCAATTTTCTCTCCTAGAGCCTTACTATAACTTGGCCCAAACCTTAACCATTGCTTAGATGGGCCAATTGCTTTAGCAGTGCACTGTAAAATGCCTGTACCAGAAAAACCCGTAGCTGCTGTTGCCACTCCAGTTAATAGGATTTCGGAAGCTCCACTAGGATCGTAATAATCTGGATGAAAAATTAAGCTATTTCCACTTCCATCAAACCCACCTCTTGTATCATTTGGATTATAACCTTGTGGTATACGACCTGGAACAGAACCTGACAAACCAAACAAATCAATCCAATAAAGTGGATTAGCATCAACATATCCATATGTATTCAAACCACCCGCTAGACCTATCGGATCTGACTGTACATATCGTCCAGTACTCGGATCGTAGTCCCTGAAGTAATTGTAAACTGAATCAGGCTATATGAATCATACTGTTACATCATAATTAGGTAGTGGTGACGGTGGTTTAGAAAGAAAAACGGCCTCGTTTGATTTAGGCCGTATAAAATTTCCTAGCGCAATTTACTTTATTTAGACTTATAGCCACAATTATTACATTTGTTATTCATAAAGAATTTATGTATTACATATATATTCTTCATAGGACCAAAAAATAGTCCGTTACACTTAGGACATGATGATGAATAATAGAGGAATAATGTCCAAACTACAGATATAACCACATATAGCCCAATGATTATAAATAATTTATCTTCATGAACATATGCAGATAGAAGAATTAATAATATTGGTATAATTAATACAAACAATAGCCAATAGTTTCTACGTTTGATTATATTTTTATATACAGTAGATTCAGTCATATTATTTCCTATAATATTTTACATTTATCGGTCTAATTCAGTTTCATTTTTATGATGAGAGAAACCACCACCTAAACCAGTCTCAGTCCCAGCGAAAAGTCCGAATCCTAGCCCATAGAAATCATTGTTACTATCTGTATGCCAGTTTATGCAAACGACAGCTATACAGATTTTTTTAGTGTATGTTTCTTTTGTGAGACATGATGATTCGCCTTTATAAAAATCTAACGAAAAACCAAGGTCTACAAGAAACCCTGTAGTTTCAGATGAGGTTCCGACACCACCAAATTTAAAGTTATCCGCATCAAAATAATAACCTGTTGACACACCAAATCCTTTACCAGGAGTAGATTCTGCACCACCTGTTAAAGTTGCAGTAAGTAATCCATATGGATCTACAAAACTTAGTGGATTTCCATCAACATACCCATACGTATTCAACCCACCATTTAAACCAATAGGGTCAGACTGCATGTAACGACCGGTTGATGGATCGTAGTCCCTAAAGTAATTGTAGTGTAAACCCGTCTCGGCATCATAGTACTGTCCCGCGAAACGTAAGTTAAATGTGAACTTGATACCATCATTGTCAGGATCGTCATTCGCCGCTGACTTACCAAACGCATCACTATACCAGGACCAGATCACTGTATTGTTATTATCAGTAATCACTCTAGGCGTACCTAAATGATCAGTATGAACATAATGAAGTGTTTCTTCTGTGGTCGTGTATTGCCCGACGACACGTAATGCATCAGCAATAACATAGCCGTCTGCAATATCAGTAAGATTGACTGTACTGCTTGAGTCGAGGTTAAAGTTACCTATCAGATTCCATTGACTGCCATTGGCTTGTTGATTAATGGTAAATGGCGTATTGCCATCAACATGACTGACGCTAAATGCGGCGTTACTTGCACGATTGGCATGTGCGGTCCATTTAGCATACACGTCGTAGCTTGATGGATTAACATTCAACTGCCAGATTGCCTGGTTAGGCGCGGCACCCACGGGGTTAATTGCAACCGCATCGGCAATAACATACCCATCTGCCTGGTCGGTTAATGTCACAGCACTGTTGGCGTCAAGCTCAAAATCACCGAGAGCCACCCATTGACTACCATTGGTTTGCTGGTTTTGAACAACGGAGGTTGTGCCGCCCACATGATGAACGGTATATGTTGCATTACTTGCACGATTACTGTGCGCCGTCCATTTAGCATATACCGTGTGATTACCTGCTGTTGTTGGTGCGATTGACCAGCGTGCCGTATTTGGCTCTGCGCCAACGGGTTCAATCATAATACTATCGGCAATCACGTAGCCATTGGCGTTATCACTGAGCGTAACCTGGCTATTTACATCTAATGCAAACTGACCAAGCAATACCCATTCTCCACCTTGTGTTTGTTGATTTACCGTAACGGGTGTATGACCTGCAGTATGTATCACCATATACGTGGCATTACTGGCACGGTTTGTGTTCGCTGTCCACTTCGCATAAACATTATAGTCACCGGTATTCGATACTCCGTCTGGCCAGCTAAAGGTGTTTAATCCTGTACCTGCACTGTGATGTTGATAGTTCGTTGCTTCATAACCTGGGACAGATGTTGAAACAGGCCATGTCCCTACTGCACTGCCAGAAGAATTATCTATGATGATACTATCTGGCGATGCACCATTCGCATAATGATGTTGATAGTTAATACCTTCAAAACCTGCTACTGATGTAGAAGCTTTCCACGTACCTGTTGTACCAAATCCTGCGGAACCATTATCAAAAATTGTGCTTGAAGCAGGTAGTCCGTTTGGTGCAATAGCGGAATAATTAACACCTTCAAAACCTGCTACCGATGTTGAGCTTTTCCAGTTACCAATTAGCAGGACACCGGCATCGGTATTATCGATGACCTTATCCACCTGGGTAGTAACCTGTTTTAGATTACGCACAGCAACAGGTTGAGTTCCAAGGTAAAGATATTCTTTTGTGACAAAACCCGTATTATCCGCTTCTGCAATTAATTGCCCTTGTTCGTCATAAACATATAGCGTGATTTTACCTGACGCATCTTTTTTAATCCGTTGGCCTAACGCATTGTGCTGGTAAAGCGCTTGTGTAGCATCAACAGCAATTAAGCGATTAGTTGCATCGTAGTCATAGGCATGAAGCCCATCATGAATGATGTTGCCATTAGCATCATATTGGTAATTTTTAGCGGTGGTTCCCGAAATTGACGTTAAACGATTCGTATTTGTTGCATCGTAAGCATATGTGTCTGTTGCAGCAGTATCCGTTATTGATAAACGGTTACCGTTGGCATCATAGCTAAAAGTTTGATTAAAGCCGGTTGTTATATTGGCATCATTCGCAGCTGCTAAACGATTGAGTTCATCATAGCCAAAGAGTTGATTCACCGTTGCATCAGTAATACTCGTGATATTCCCTTTCACGTCGTAGCCAAGTAAACGAGTGTCATTTGCCAGTGATTGTGAAATTAACTGACCATCTAAATCATAACCACGGCTATGAACACGACCATTACCCCAGGACCAGCCTTTCACAGTTCCGAAAACTTCGTAGATGATATTATTGAGTACAGTTTGGCCATTCACACTTACTGTACTAAGTTGGCCATTCAAATAACTATAGCTCACCACACTTCCTGATGGATATGTCATGCTGCTGAGTTGACCTTGCGCATCATAGGTATAAGTAGTCGTTAAACTTACATTATTCGCATCTTGAGTTTTACTTATCATTCGTCCAAACAAGTCATAGCTATACGCTAAGCTACTGACTCCATTAGTTGGACTATTTGTCGTAACTGAGGTTAAGCGACCTAATTGGCTAACGCCTTGATCGTAGCTGTACACAACTGTCGTACCATCAGCATACGTTGATTGTGTTAGACGATTTAGCGCATCGTATTGATAAGTCGTTAATTGAGTTTTTGCATCGGTGACGGAAAGTACATTACCCGCTTCATCATACGCGTACGTGGTTGTCCCAGTATCCTGACTCATTTGACTGGTGCGATTGCCAAACCCATCATAGGTATATGAGGTGGTAGAACCGTTAGCATCTTTTACAGAAGTTAAATTGCCTTGAGCATCATACCCATAGGTAGAGTTGCCTGCTAATGGATCGGTTGCGCTAATAACACGATTTAAAGCATCAAATGCATACTGCGTAGTTTTAGTTGCTGCATCCGTAACACTAATCCGATTACCATTGCCATCATAGCCAAAGCTTGTTTGTTGGCTTTGCGCACCAACCATACTTACAAGTTGATTTAAACTGTTATATGTTTGTTGACGAGTACGTGTAAGTACACCACTCGCATCTTTAATGTCTTCTTTTATTCTGTTCCCTGCAGCATCAAGGGTATACATAATCGTGTTTCCCAGATGATCATTGACAGAAATCAAACGTTGCGCCAGGTCGTACCCATAAGTTAATGAACTGGTATTAGGTAGCGTAATGGTTTTTAAGTTACCCGCTATATCATATTCAAGAACAGTCGTCTCACTACCTGATGTGCGTGACTTTAATCGGCCACGGCTATCATAACTTAATGTAGTGGTTAACCCATTCGCATCAACAACAATTAAAGGGCGACCTGCCGCATCATACGAAGTAATTTTATAAATATGGCCTAATGCATTATTGACTTGAGTAAGGTTTCCTTGGCTATCATAAGTAAAGAGTGTGGTGTCATTGACATCAGTTCGGGCCTGATTAACGGTAAGAATCTGACCTAAATTATTGTAAGTGTAATTAACCGTGTGAGTCTTACTGTTTGTCGTATCAGTTTCAGTACGCTGTACTAAATTACCGTTTGTATCATAGGAAAAATCCGTTATTTTACCCGGCTCGGTGATTTTTAAAGGACGACGTGTTGTCGTATTCCAGGTTGTTGAAATAGTACGTTCTTGTGGTGTACCAACGGCTTCAGTACGGCTAGTTTGTAATCCGGCAGTATTATTAGTATAAGATGTAACATTACCATTATAGTCCGTCTTGCTGGCAATAAATCCATTCGCATCATAAGTAGCTGCCGTAGTATCAGCACTGCAACTTGTACAAGGCCCACCCTCAATGCTTACAACCTTAGTAACACCATGGAGTGTTTCAAAATGATATATACGAGCAGCACCAGAAGGATCGGTAACCGTTGTTGTACCATCGGCATTATAGACTAAGGTATAACGATTTATTCCACCTGTTTTCTCTGTCAGAACACCTCGCCCTTCAGCATCATATTCATAATTAGAAATTTGATTATTGTTCTCATCAACACGGCCGGTCAACGCATTCGGGAAGCGTGTGTCTTCATAAAGGTATTGTTTGCTCGTGCCATCATTATAAAGTGCTTTGACGAGATTTGAATTTGCATCATATGTATATGTAACAGATTCATTTCCAGTAAAATTGACTGTTTCGATCTTATTGTCAGCATTATATGAAAATGAGGTTTCACGTAAAAAACGATCGGTGACGTTCAGTAATTTATCAACATCATAAGTTAAAGTGATTTTTAACCCATTGTTATCAGAAATCGATACAAGCTGACCTTGTGTATTATAACTTTCACCGTTGTCACCTTGCTGATACATCCACCCTGTTGCGGTTTGCGTTAATGTTACCGGTGTATCGGGATCAGTAATCCAGTTACCTGAAGCATCCTGAGTAAATGTGTATACCTTACCATCAGAACGTGTCGCCAAAATTGATGTTGTGGAACTCAAGTCAAGTGACTTTGAATAGGTATGTCGCCAGCCAACTCCCAGACCAATATCCTTATCATCAAGGCTATTATAGTACCGAGTAAATGATGTACCAGACGTTGTACCCGAATAATCTTTTACCACTTGAAACTTATTACCCGTTCCAGCATGTATAGGATTACCGACAAAAGGTGAAAGTTTTATCACATTCCCTTGTGCAGTTACCGTTACAGCAATTAATACTAAAATCATTACTGACATTATTGTTGAATACATCCATTTTATATTTTTCATGCTCAATACCGTTTTTTTATATGAATTATTAAAGTTGTCACTTAATACATTATTAATTTTTTTCATTCTAATTAATTTCAATCACCAACTTGTGCATTCACATCACAAGGAGGTTCGCCGAATGACTTGGGTTCTGGTGGTGGAATCTCTGGCTCTGGTGGTTCGGAACAAGTCCAATGAGCGTAAGTCGTGTAGACTAATTTTGGTACTTGCGGATCAACACATGTCTTGCGATAAATATTTACACCCTCATACATTACTGTGCTTGAGCAAGCGAGATTATAGTGCCACGTGCAGCCACCATAAACAGGTTCATATACAGGCGAAGAATAACCACAATTATTAGGGTGATTGCCTTTATACCAAGCTTGAAACTCGTTACATGCTGACTGCCCATCCAAATATAAATTTGTATCATGTTGCTCATTTACCCCAAAGTAGTATGTGGTTTCTGATGCTGTGACAGCCTGAGATACAAAGCCAGATAAGACAACAGAGAGTAAAATTATTTTTATCATTTTCATTTTTATAAATAACCAAAGTTAATTATCGTAGCAACGGGCTTGACTGTTATTGAAAAGCTCACTTAATTATTACCTACTGACGAAGTTGAATCACATGGATCACCGTTCATTTTTGCTATAGGGGGAATTATTGGTGCTGGAGGTGCAATACAAGAACGGTAATCAAAACTAGGAACATTCGGTTCGTAACAAAAAATGCTGCGTCGTATTGCCCAATGATATTCATAATACTGGCAAGAAATATTTCCATCTGCATCAGGTATTCTGTATTTAATACAATAAGCAACTTGTGGAATACCATTCCAAAAGTGAATTGAGTTATTTTGTGTTAAATACTGCCCCAACACATCTTCAAGCACTCCCTCTTTCAAAACTGTAGGTACAGGAATATCATAAAGTGAAGGAGGTTGTGAGGAAAATGGGCTTTTTCCCCAATAAGCTACTCCAGTATATTCAACAGGCAGGTTTGCATAAGAATTAGAAAACAATCCTGTATACATAAATGTCAAAAAAATTATTGTGGTTAATCGTTTCATTTCTAAAAGCCTGGTATTAATTGCGAATAACACAACTAGCGATCCGCATACTATTTAATGAGGTTAAGTTTTTCATTTTAATTACCACCCACACTGACAATTGAACCACAGTCCTCACCATGCATTTTTACTACGGGAGTAACAGGAGGATTATTGGGTACAGTTTCAACACATGAATAATAATCAGAGCTGGGAGTAGTTAATGGTGGACAGTCGATTGATCGTTGAATTGCCCATTGATAATCAATATAACTACTACAACTGCCATCACTATCAAGTGCAAGCCTGCATACAGCAAGGTAATAAGGGCCATTTGCATAGACTACTTCCCCAGTAGGTGATATATCTTGATACTCTGCTAAAACACCTTCCGCTGTACCTGCAGTAAGAACAGAAGGTGGATCGCCATAACCTTGTTGAGATGGATACACATAGTTTGCCGTTGTCTTACCCCAATATGCAGCACCCGTGTATAGCTCTGCATACACATTAGAATGCACACTGAGATATATCAAAATAAAAAATGCAAATAATTTTATTTTCTCCATTTGTTGTCTTCCATGTCTAATAAGCTCATTCTAATTTCTACCGACACTAGAATTAATTAAATCACATGGGGATGCACCCAATGTTTTAGCATGCTGATTAAGTTGAGGACTTGGTATAAAACATGCTTCAGTATTAGGGTCATAAGGCGCATCAGCTGTACAAGCTGGTCCTGCCCATCCACACTGCCCACCTTGATTATACCAAGTGTGTAATCCATCACCCGTTGTTGCGTTATAGGTAATATTTACAAAAGCAGGTGTTACTCTGTCTGGCTGTAAGGTAAGTACTGACGAAGTTATTACATATGTTGTGTCACTCAGACATGTGTTCATTGACTCAATGCAAGTAGGTTGTACGCTTGCTCCACAGCCTACAATAAAAAGCCAATCAGCCACTATGATTGAGGGAGGAAAAAACAATAACGCAAATACTGATTTTTTCATTTTAATACTGCCTTGTATAAATAATCGCATCACACAACTAAACAATCATATTGATAATATTTTTTTTAGATTTATCTATGGTGAATAAGCACACTGGAATCTATAAAAGATCCATATAACAATTATTTAAATAGTGATATTTTTCAGAGTGTACGTAGAACCCAATAAATCCTTTTATGCTGGATAACTCGTAAATAGTGTCATGCTTGCGTTGGGGGGGGATGTTAAGCAAGCGCGTGCAGGAAGTATGTTGATTGCGTCCCTGCTTTCATAATTTTAAGTTTTATACCAAAAAAAGCCATTTATGTCTCATTTTTTAACAATTGATGGCAAAAAAGCCCAAAACTGTTTATTTATTCGCCAATTTTCGCCTTTTGAGATTCCGTTAACACCCGTTTCATCCGCCCTCTTCTTTTCACCTTGTAGATCATTACTTGTATACGATCGTAAATGTATGAGGACTCAACCACCAACTTAAAGCCTTAGAAAATCAATTAAAAATATGGACCGAAAATAAATGAAATTATTAATTGTATTTCCGAGTCATAACATAAGCGTGCTCTACTTGGAAAATTCGAGACACAATAGGAAGAACACATTTTAATTGATGAATAGATAGAAATCGAAAATCTCAAGCAAAATCCTGCACAAATCAGTATAGGCAAATCGAAGCTAAGACAACTGCTTGTCGAATATCGTCAAAACTTGACGGTGGGTAATCCACAAATGATCTTTGATGATGCAACCTATGGTGGATAAAATTTATCCATAAAAAAACCCGATTATCAGATGATAACCGGGTTTAAGATGGCGTCCCCAAGGGGAGTCGAACCCCTGTTACTGCCGTGAAAGGGCGGTGTCCTAGGCCTCTAGACGATGGGGACTAAAACTTTTTAGTCGTCGTCATTGGGAGATAAAAGCGATGTAACCGTACCGGTTAACAATACTATAAATCCCACTGGTATGATGGTGCCAAGCCATATTATTGCATTTTCCTCTTCTTTAAAAAGAAGCGTAAATCCAATCACCATACCAATAACAATGAGCATAATTCCTGCTATAACAGCAAGTTTTCCTGCTTTAAGCATTTGCTCGATTCTTTATACAGGTCTTCATTATAATCTAAATCCCAGTATTTGGTGGAGCTAGGCGGGATCGAACCGCCGACCTCTACACTGCCAGTGTAGCGCTCTCCCAGCTGAGCTATAGCCCCTGTAAGAGAGCGCGCAATTTACG
>JAPHTF010000003.1 GCA_026197095.1 Gammaproteobacteria bacterium | reverse complement strand
GCGTATTCTGAGAACATTAAGAAAGTCGAACCAAATGGAATTAAACCACCGTGTAAGGCAATACCGTTCATAATGGCAGACATACCAAATTCACGCACACCGTAGCGAACGTAGTTAGATACTTCGCTATTATCCATTGGCTTGAAACCAGACCATTCAGTCAGGTTAGAACAACCTAAATCAGCTGAACCACCGAATAGCTCAGGTAACATAGGTGAGTAAGCTTCGATAGAGGCTAATGAAGCCTGACGAGTCGCCGGGCTTTTCGCTTCAGCTACGACACTTGCGATGAAATCAGCCGATTTTTTAGCCCAGTCAGCGGGCAGCTCACCTGCAACACGGCGTTCGTATTCAGCCGCCATTTCTGGAAACGCTGCTTTATATGCCGCAAATTTTTCATTCCATGCCGCTTCAGCTTTCGCACCTTTATCTTTTGCATCCCAGCCAGCGTATACGTCTTTAGGTACTTCGAAAGGACCGTGATCCCAACCTAGTGCTGCTTTAGTTAAGTTAATTTCTTCTTCACCTAATGGTGCACCGTGACATGCATGTGAACCGGCTTTGTTTGGCGAACCAAAACCGATAGTGGTTTTACAGCAAATCATTGTTGGCTTATCCGTCATGGCTTTCGCCATTTCAACGGCTTTCGCAATCGCTTCTGGATCGTGACCATCAACATCTGCAAGTACATGCCAGCCATAAGCTTCAAAACGTTTGGGGGTATCATCAGAGAACCAGCCATCTACGTGGCCATCGATAGAAATACCGTTGTCATCCCAGAACGCAATTAATTTTCCTAAGCCTAAAGTACCGGCTAAAGAACATGCTTCGTGAGAAATGCCTTCCATTAAACAACCATCACCCAGGAACACGTAGGTGTTGTGGTCAACGATTGTGTGGCCTTTTTGGTTAAATTGTTGTGCTAGTGCTTTTTCAGCAATCGCCATGCCCACACCATTAGTAATACCCTGACCTAATGGACCGGTTGTTGTTTCAACGCCGGGTGCATAGCCGTATTCAGGATGACCGGGGGTTCTTGAATGTAATTGACGGAAATTTTTCAAATCATCAATTGAGAGATCGTAACCCGTCAAATGCAATAATGAATATATAAGCATAGAACCATGGCCATTCGAAAGAATGAAACGATCGCGGTTGCTCCATTTTGGATTTGCTGGATTGTGATTCATGTTGTCGTTCCACAACACTTCAGCAATATCCGCCATACCCATAGGGGCACCTGGATGACCAGAATTGGCCTTTTGAACTGCATCCATACTTAAAGCACGAATTGCATTTGCAAGATTTTTGCGAGATGACATAACTCTCTCCCTAAGGTTTATATTTTAAAATTAAAAAGCTTTTTGGACTCTATGTACTTGTTTTAAATACAATAACGCCCCGCAATCGCCATAAAATGTATGGCAACAGCATTAAAATTGGTTCCAAATTACGGAATTGCAGCCGGCATAAATACCGCAATAATCTTCGTCTGTGCTTCCCTAATCCATCGCAAATATCGAAATAGTTAGCCAATCCCCGACAGCGAAAAATGGAGCCGGCAATTCTCCCATTTTTTACCCCCTGCGGGCAAGACAAATCCACCTTCTAATAAACCTTTAAAAAGGGTAGATAAGCTGAATTTATGTGGATTTTGCCGGTGTTCTAAACAAATATTCCTGAATAAAGTTGGATAAAGAGCGATTTATACCCTGCTTTTTCTCTTTAGATTTTTTGATGAGTTAGTCTTCATTCTTCCATTTAATAGAACAACCCATACTCGGAATCTGTTCTGCCGGTCCGTTTCCTGTTCGTGCAACTTCTGACATGGATTCAAATAAGTCTCGGCGAACATCATCAGCGGCAGTTTCCTTACGACTGGCATCAAAACGCCCACGATATTGCAGCTTCAAGTCGGCGTTATAGCCAAAAAAATCTGGTGTGCATACGGCGCCATAGGCTTTAGCAACCTGCTGAGATTCATCTAATAAATAGGGGAAAGAGAACTGGTAGTCTCTGGCAATTTTCTTCATATTGTCAAAAGAGTCTTCTTCATATTCAGTCGGATCATTCGACATAATGGCAACCGTATTAATGCCTAATTCTTTAAGTGCAGTGGTATCTCTTACCAGCCTTTCACGAATCGCTTTTACATAGGGACAGTGATTACAGATGAACATCACGAGTAATCCTTTTTCACCCGCGCAATCAGCCAGGTTCCAGTTTTTACCATCAACACCAGGCAGTGAAAATTCAACTGCCGCTTTATCAAACTCACAAACGGGTGTTTCTAAACTAACCATGGAATATCCTCTTCTTTAAAATTAGGTAATCAGCCATATCAAGAACTAAGCATACAATAAATTTTGTTAAAATTTGTAGATTCACTTTAACTACTTCGAGATAGGCTTTGATTTAAGCTGAACTATCGCTATAATAGCCCGCGTTACAGCGCCGATTTGAAGACAGATTGCGGGCGCTTAAAAAATACGGCTAAAGCGGAACCAAGTTCTAAATTCCAAAAACCCGCTTTAGTCTTTTGCTAAAGCGGGTTTTTTTATGAAGGAAACAAAATAATGAGTAAGCACTTATTTACATCAGAATCAGTATCAGAAGGCCATCCAGACAAAGTTGCCGATCAAATTTCAGACTCAATTTTAGATGCTATTTTAGAGCAAGATCCTAAAGCACGTGTCGCCTGTGAAACGTTGGTAAACACTGGCATGGTTGTTTTAGCCGGTGAAATCACCACGACTGCGTGGGTTGATATGAATGAAGTTGTGCGTAATCGCATTAAGGAAATCGGTTACAACAGTTCGGATATGGGCTTTGATTATGAATCCTGCGCGATTTTAACTTCAATTGATAAACAGTCTGCAGATATCGCGATGGGCGTTG
This sequence comes from Gammaproteobacteria bacterium, assembly GCA_026197095.1. GTDB lineage: Bacteria > Pseudomonadota > Gammaproteobacteria > UBA6429 > Thiohalophilaceae > JAGLTQ01. The sequence continues at coordinate 34,059 of JAPHTF010000003.1, read as the reverse complement.
ATGAAGATGAATCGCACGAACAAGGTGCAGGCGATCAAGGACTCATGTTTGGTTACGCCAGTAATGAAACTGACGTTTTAATGCCAGCACCGATTACTTATGCTCATCGTCTGGTTAAGCGTCAAGCTGAAGTACGCAAAAATGGCACCTTACCCTGGTTACGTCCTGATGCAAAAAGCCAGGTGACTTTCCGTTACGTTGACAACAAACCTGTTGGTATCGATGCAGTTGTATTATCAACACAACATACACCTGATATCGCGCAAGATACGCTGATTGAGGCGGTAATGGATGAAATTATTAAGCCCATATTGCCCGGCGAATGGTTGACTAAAGACACTAAGTATTTCATTAACCCAACCGGCCGTTTTGTTATTGGTGGCCCTGTTGGTGACTGTGGTTTAACGGGGCGCAAAATTATTGTTGATACCTATGGTGGTATGGCACGTCACGGTGGTGGCGCTTTCTCTGGTAAAGATCCATCAAAAGTCGACCGTTCTGCCGCCTATGCGGGTCGTTATGTGGCTAAAAATGTTGTTGCTGCTGGCTTAGCTGAACGTTGTGAAATTCAGGTTTCATATGCGATCGGTGTCTCTGAACCTACTTCTATTAGTGTAGAAACGTTTGGCACGGGTAAAGTTGAAGATTCTCGCATTGTTGAGTTAGTCCGTGAACATTTTGATTTACGTGCCGGTGGCCTGGTGAAAATGCTTGATTTACTTCGTCCAATTTATGCACCAACCGCGGCTTATGGTCACTTTGGCCGTGACGATCTTAATGTCAGCTGGGAACAAACCGATAAAGCAGATGCGTTACGTGACGCGGCAGGTATCTGAACATACAGTAGCTTATTTACGCAAAGGCCGCAGAGACGCGGAGGTCGCAAAGAAAACAAAAAATCTTTGCGTTCTTTTTGCGCCTTGGCGTACTTTGCGTTTAAAATAGCTAATTAATCTGAACAAACTGTTTTTTCTGAGGGGCGCTGCAGCGGAATTTATTTTCGTCAGGCTTGGGAAAGGCAGATCCGCTTCAACTGTTTGTATTTTACAACATGATGATTGGATAAAACGGCGCTCATTCTTTTAACTACTTATAGGAGAATGATGCATGAACGCTGATTTTACCGATTACAAAGTTGCCGACATTTCACTTGCTGAATGGGGCCACAAAGAAATATCTATTGCTGAAACTGAAATGCCGGGTCTGATGGCCTTGCGTGAAGAATTTGGCAAAGACCAACCTCTTAAAGGCGCTCGCATCATGGGTAGCCTGCACATGACTATCCAAACTGCTGTATTGATCGAGACGCTTGTTGCACTCGGCGCTGAAGTTCGTTGGGTGTCTTGTAATATTTTCTCAACACAGGATCATGCTGCTGCTGCGATTGCAGATCAAAACATTCCTGTTTACGCATGGAAAGGTGAAACCATCGAAGAATACTGGTGGTGTACTGAGCAAGCGCTACAATGGCCAGATGGTCAGTTCCCTAACATGATCCTGGATGACGGTGGTGATGCGACTTTACTCGTACATAAAGGTGCCCAGTTTGAAAAAGAAGGCGCGATCCCTGCGACTAAAGCCAATGACAATGAAGAATACAAAGCGATTCTTGACGTATTACGACGCACAATTAGCACTGGTTCTACTTTCTGGACTGATACAGCAACAAGCATTAAAGGTGTAACTGAAGAAACAACAACCGGTGTACACCGTTTATATGAAATGCAGAAAAAAGCAGAACTCATGTTCCCTGCAATGAATGTAAATGATTCAGCAACTAAATCTAAATTCGATAACTTATATGGTTGTCGTGAATCTTTAATCGATTCAATCAAACGCGCAACTGACGTAATGATTGCCGGTAAAATTGCTGTTGTTCTCGGTTATGGTGATGTAGGTAAAGGGTGTGCACAAGCATTTAAAGGCATGGGCGCAACTGTATGGGTAACTGAAATTGATCCTATCTGTGCGTTACAAGCCGCAATGGAAGGCTACCGTGTTGTTGATATGAATGAAGCCTGCAAAATTGGCGACATCTTCGTAACAACAACAGGTAATGAAAAAGTTATTCAACATGACCACATGGCAGTAATGAAGAATGAAGCTATCGTATGTAACATCGGTCACTTCGATTCTGAAATTGATATTGCATCTTTAGAAAAATATGAATGGTCTGAAATTAAACCACAGGTGGATCACGTTATCTTCCCTGATGGCAAGCGCATTATTATTCTTGCTAAAGGCCGCTTGGTTAACCTCGGTTGTGCTACAGGTCATCCAAGTTTTGTGATGTCAGCTTCATTTACTAACCAGGTTATGGCGCAAATGGAATTCTTTCAACATGCAGAAAAGTATGAAAACAAGGTGTATATCTTGCCTAAAATACTTGATGAGAAAGTGGCGCGTTTACACTTAAATAAAATTGGTGCGTACTTAACAACATTAAGCCAGCAACAAGCTGACTATATTGATGTTCCTGTTGAAGGCCCATACAAACCTGATCACTATCGTTACTAATCGATATGTGATTTAACGCAAAGGACGCGAAGTTGCAGAGAACGCAAAGCAAATTTGTGATTTTTGTGACTTCCGCGAACCTGCGTTAAACAACATTTAATGACAATTCTGCAAAATTAAAAACTTTGCGACCTTAGCGCCTCTGCGCTCTTTGCGTTTATTACTCAGGTAACAAAAATGGAAAGCCAACAAGAATACCCACAGCAATTTAGTTTTGAATTTTTTCCACCTAAAACACCCGAAGGTGCTGAAAACCTTATTAAAGTCAGAGATACACTTGGTGCTTTAAATCCAAAATACTTTTCTGTTACTTTTGGCGCCGGTGGTAGTACCCAACAAGGCACGTTCGATACTGTGACTTCAATTCAGGAAGCAGGCTTCAATGCTGCACCTCATTTATCCTGTGTGGGTTCAACTAAAGAAAATGTTCGTGAAATATTAAAAAGCTACAAAGATAAAGGCATTAATCGTATTGTTGCTTTACGCGGTGATATGCCTTCTGGCACTCACGATATTGGTGAATTTCGTTTTGCAAATGAACTTGTTGAGTTCATCCGCAATGAAACCAATGACCACTTTCATATCGAAGTAGCCGCCTATCCGGAGTTTCACCCCCAGGCATCTTCTGCAGAAGATGATTTAAATAACTTCAAACGTAAAGTTGAAGCAGGTGCAAACAGTGCGATCACTCAGTACTTTTTTAACCCCGATGCCTATTTTCGTTTTGTTAATGATTGTGAAGATCTCAATTTAACTATCCCTATTGTTCCAGGTATTATGCCTATTACAAACTACATCCAACTTGCGCGTTTCTCAGATATGTGTGGAGCAGAAATACCACGCTGGATTCGTAAACGTCTTGAAAGCTATGGTGATGACAGAGATTCGATTAAAGCATTTGGTGAAGATGTGATTAGTGAAATGTGTCAGCAGCTACTTGAAGCCGGCGCACCAGGATTACATTTTTATACCATGAATGTTACTGCACCCACTTTAGCGATCTGGAAAAATTTAGGTTTATAATTTGTATAAAACTGGTTTCGTGATCTTTTTCACTAATCTCAGATGCTATAAGTATTACAATTAAAAATAATATAAAAGGGGAATTTTATGAGTAATGCTCAAATGCAAGCTTTAGCACTAAAACTAACATACGTAATTATGCTATTAACAGGTGTTGCGTTAACTGCCTATAATATCTTCAGCTTTAAAGTCGTTAAAAATGGTTATTATTTTCAAGATGAGAATCAAACCTGGTTAGCCGTTGGCGTTACCGCTATTGCTATTTCATACGTTATTAAAAACTGGAATAAGCTGTAACAATCTTTTCTTTTAAACACAAAAAGGCAGATTTATTCTGCCTTTTTGTGTTTTTTTCTGAATAAGTTATATAGTCTTTCACTATGCGCATACCAAGAATATACCAGCCATCCCCGTTAACCATAGGTCAATCCGTTGAATTAAGTGAACATGCTTTTCAACATGCCATTAAAGTATTACGACTAAAACCAGATTCAAAACTTATTTTATTTAACGGTGAAGGTGCTGAATTTTCAGCTATGGTTGAAATAGTTAATAAAAAAAACGCCTTCGTTACAATTTTAGAATCAATAAATTTAACAACAGAATCAAACCTGGAGATACATCTTGGGCTGGGCATTTCTAAAGGTGAACGCATGGATTATGCCATTCAAAAAGCAGTTGAACTTGGTGTTACAAAAATTACACCGCTGTTTACTGAGCATTGTGTAGTAAATCTTGATGAAAAACGTATTCAAAAACGTTTACAACATTGGCAAGGAATAATGATTAGTGCTTGTGAGCAATGTGGAAGAAGCGTCTTACCAGCTTTAAATACGACAGCCAGTTTATTACCATGGGCTGAAACGGTAAGTGACTTATCCATTATCTTTGATCCTTTGGCTTCAGCAACGTTAAGAACGATCAACCCTGAAAACAATAAGCTCAATCTTATAATAGGGCCGGAAGGTGGATTGAGTTCTCATGAGATTTCAGAACTTATTAAAAAATCAAACTTCCATGCAGTTAAATTTGGTCCCCGTATTTTACGCACTGAAACGGCTGCCGTTTCTGCTATTACAGCCGCACAAATTCTTTGGGGTGATTTACTGCAGTAATAGAGATAAAGACAAACATTAGCCAAAACTCAATCTCATCAAACGTTGCTCTATATCATCAATATTAGGCACAAGTGCATCAACGCCACCGAGTTCAACAAAGGCCGCTACCGATGGCCGACTTTTATCCATATTATCTTTATCTGCTAATCCTTGTTCCTGAACAATCGCAAGACTGGGAATACCTTGAGTCAAAATGCCAACATAGGGCATCTGGGCATTACCAGTAAGTGTATTTAATACTGCAACACGACTGTTTTTAACTGGAGGATGCACCTCTTTACCACTCACCCCTTCAAATGAAATTAGGGGTACTTTTTTATCACGCCACTCAAGATAACCAAGAAACCAATCCGGACCATCTTCAATAGCCGTTGGATTTTTATATGCGACAACTTCGGCAATTGCCGCATTAGGTAATAAAGCTGTTTCGTCATATAACGGTATGGTTAAACAGTGAATAGCTCCTGATGTTTTACCAGAAGCGACCATTTCTTTTGTATCTACCATGTTCGTTACCTCTTAATGTGTATTTTTATAAAAAGACACCAGTTGTTTTGCTAACACTTCAGGTGTACCGCTAAAATTCACCGGTACTTTTTTTGCCACACTTTCGGACATTGCACTAATGACACAGCTTGCAGCATCCTGCACCCAAACCTGCCCACCTATTTTCGCTAAAACTTCACAGCCTTCAACACCATCATCACACATACCGCTAAAAATTATCGCTCCTGAGTTGTGCTTATACCGCACAGCAACATCATGAATAGCATGATTGATTGAAGGCGTATATTTTATATTTTCTGGTATTTTTTTTAATTCAACCGCACCTATCGGATTTATCACTATGCGTTCGTCAGTCGGAGTGACTAACACTTCATGGTGTCGAACAACATGCCCGGCTTTCGGTACAAGTACTTTAAAGGCTGTATAGCGATCTAATTGCTCAGCCAGGAGTGAAACAAAATTTTCGCCTAAATGCTGGGCTATCACAAAGGTAACGGGCAAATCAGCCGGTATTTCAGCTAAAAACCGCTTAAGTGCTTCCGGACCACCCAGTGATGCACCCAGCACCCAGACATTTTTAGCCAGCTTATCTTTATTCCTGATATCACCCTGTTCTTTTTGTTCAAACAGTTTCACATTTGAAAAATCTTCTTCCCAACTATTTCTGCCGGTTATATTAGCTATCTTTTTTAATAATTTATTGTTCCATTCAAATGATGCCTTAGGCTCATTTAATGTTAAAGCAGAAACATCATCAATAATGACAGGGATTTTTGACTGTTCTAATAAGCGTTCCAGGTATTCAATGTGTTCATCTTCTATTGATGCAACATCAAAAATAAGAACATCACTTTTAATGCTATCAAGCTTATTCATAAATTTTTCAGTCAGTGATTCATTTAATACAACCTGAATTCCATTGTACTCCATTGATTTTTGTAAATAATTTCGATGAGTAACAGAATCAGATGTAATTGCAATGCGTATATTGTCAGCTTCGTTTTGCATCATATTGGGGGAAGATAAATGCGCTAAATTAGCCTGCTAGTTAAAATATTCCTCAGTTAAATATTCATGGCCTGGAACTTCAATGAAAATTCAACTTACAAATCTTTTCCAGTCAAAACATTTATATTGTCCAGAAGATCTGATTCGGTAAATGGTTTACCCATATAAATATTAACACCAATTGAAGCGGCACGGTCCCGATGTTTTTGTCCGGTACGTGACGTAATCATTATAATAGGAATATTTTTTAATCGTTCATCATTACGCATATTGGTTGCCAGTTCGAAACCATCCATTCTTGGCATTTCCACATCAAGCAACATGATATCAGGAATAGTTTCCTGTAACTGAGATAAGGCATCAACACCATCTTTTGCCGCAACTACTTGCATCTCATGGCGCTCGAGTAAACGTGTTGTCACTTTACGCACAGTAATCGAGTCATCTACCACCATGACCAGAGGAGCACTACTCTCAGGGCGTTCTGTTGCAGTGGCAACAACAACAGGGGCAACATAATCATGACTTTCCGTTGTAGCAGATAGCCGAATTAACATACCTAAATCAATAATTAAAACGACGCTGCCATCACCCATTATCGTAGCACCCGATATACCTCGCAGTGTACTTAGTTGTGGCCCAACTGATTTAACAACAATTTCACGACTACCTAATAAATTATCAACTAATATTGCAGCATGATGATCACCGCTTCTAACCATTAACATCGGTAGTTGTTGTGCATCATCGTTTATATTCATTTCATTAATGCCCATGATCGAACCAAGGTGCATGAATTTGTAATCTTCACCAACCCAGTTATATATCTTTTCATCAGAAGCCATGATTTCTTTAATTTTACTTGCGCTAATACGTTCAACACCTTCAACGCTTAACAACGGTATAGCATAATAATCGTCACCGACCATAACCATTAATGCGCGCGAAATAGCTAGTGTTAAAGGCAAACTAACTGTAAATGTTGTTCCCTTGCCCTGTTCAGTATTGATATTAAAAACACCGCCAAGTTGCTTGATTTCAGTATTAACAACATCCATACCTACGCCGCGACCAGCAATCTGACTAACAGACTCTGCAGTACTGAAACCCGACTGCATAATAAGATCTAACAACATTTCCTTACTGACCTTTGCATCAGCAGAAATCAGGCCTTTTGAAATGGCTTTATTTCGAATAGCTTCAAGGTTAATACCTGAACCATCGTCTGAAATTCTAATAACAATTTCTGAACCTTCATTTGAAATTGAGAAATTAATATTCCCTGATTCAGGTTTTGCAGATTTTTTTCTATCGGCTGGAGATTCAATACCATGTGCGATGGCATTACGTAACATATGTTCAATAGGTGAGATAATACGTTCAAGCACAGAACGATCAAGTTCGGTATCAACACCATGCAAATGTAACTCTGCATGTTTACCCAGCTCACTACAGGTTTGACGCACAATACGACGCAGTCTTGCAGCTTGTCCAGAGAAAGGTACCATGCGTGTCCGCATCAGACCTTCCTGTAAATCTGTATTAACACGAGACTGTTGCAACAACAGCGTTTCAGATTCACGTGTTAAATTATTCAATATGCCACGCAGACTATCCAGATCGCCTAATGATTCCATCATGGCACGTGATAAATGTTGCATAGTTGTAAATCGATCCATTTCTAAAGGATCAAAATTTTCCTGAGCAGAACTTAACTCTTCATTCTTATATTCAATTTGTGTTTCAGTTTCGATTTCAAATTGACGTAACTGATCACGTAAACGATTTACCGTGTCGTCAAATTCTGTAATGTTATATCTGAAATTATTTGTTTGTTGCTCAAGTCGAGAACGATATATACTAACTTCACCAGCAAAATTAACAAGGTTATCTAAAAGATCCGCTCTTACACGAACCTGTTCAGCTTGAACACGGCCTGATTTACGTCTGTCATGTTCATTTTCTGCTAATAAATTAGGCTCAATATTTTCTGCAGCAATTTCATGGGCAGGCTCATCCTGAATATCCAGCGACATAGGCGTAGCTTGATCGATTTCTGCTTCGCTATCTGTGCTGAGTTTGATTTCTTCACCTGCAGGTATGTCTTCAACTTCAGGTATATCTAAATCAGGTATAGATACCGAACCTTCTATTTCTAATCTCAGTTCTTCTTCAAGCTTTTCAAGTTCAGGGATTTCACTAGCGGCTGAATTTGGTAGTTCGTGCGTTTCTATAACTTCTGCAACATGTCCAGATTCATCGATTGGTGACAGGTCTTCACTAAAATCGAAGTCATCTATCTCTCCTCGATTTTTAAGTATCAAATCAACTTCATTAATAAGGTCTGTAGCAGCTGTTAATCCCTTATGGTTCTGTACAAGCTCTAACATTTTTACTAGTCGATCCTGAGCACGTTGTACAAGTTCAAACATTGGTTTTGATGGCTTCATATGTCCATCAACAACTGCCGTTAATAATGACTCAATGCTGTGACCTAAATCACCTAGCTCGGTAATACCTGCCATACGCGCGCCACCTTTCAAGGTGTGAAGTTGGCGCTGTAATTCTTCTACATGTTCACGTTCATCAGGATTCGCTACCCAGTCAAGAATAACCTGATCAGTCTCATCAAGAATTTCAGTTCCTTCTTCAAGGAAAATTTCAAGCAATTCTTCATCGTAATCAGCTAACGGTGCTTCAGTAGCAGGCTTACTAGTTGCGCTGGCAACTTCAGGTGTGGATTCAAATTCTTTAGGTAGCGCTTTGATATGCGACAAGAGTATTTCATGTTCAGGTAGTGAGGCACCAGCCTGATCAAGGCAGGCGATGGTTCGTTCAATTAACGAAATTGTCTCATCTAATTCAGTTAACGCAACTTGAGGAAAATTATACTCATTGTCTTTTAAATGATTTACGTAATGTTCAAAGGTGCTGCAAATCACGGCAAGTGATTCTACACCTGTCGTACGAGAACTACCTGTTAGCGTATGTAGCGCACGTAATAAACTCACTTCTGGAGTGACAACACCATCATGCCATGAACGAATATATTCCTTTAATGTTGCGATATGTACCGCAACTTCTTTACGATAAATTTCTAATAAAACAGGATCAATATCAACAGGAAGTAAATCTTCATCAGGAACATCAACAGCTTCATCTATTAGAACAGGTTCTTCAAAATCGGCTAATGTTATTTCTTCTTCAACTTCAACCGGCACTTCAAAATCTGTAAGCTCGATTATATCGTCTACTTCAGATGCAGATGCAATTGACTCATCTAAATCTAAATCCAGACTCATTTCGTTTTCTAACTCAGCTTCAGTATTTGCCAGTCCATTAAGGTCAATCGACTTACCCTGACTCAAGGCATCAGCGTGGGCCATGAGAACCAAAATATTTTTGCCTGGCTTTGCATTCACCTTGAACAGTTCAAATAATTCAAGTAATGCCTTGTTACCAAGATCCATTAATTCAAGAAGCTCTGGACTGGCTTTAATAGTGTTATCAAGAACACGATTAAGCATATTTTCAAATGCCCAGGCAAACTCACCTAAGTCAGTTGCACCTACTAAACGACCACTACCTTTAAGCGTATGATATGCCCGTCTTATTTCCTTTAATGGTTCATCATTTGCTGTATTTGCAACCCACACAGGAAGATGTTCTGAAATAGTTTCATAAGCCTCTTCAGCTTCTTCCATGAAAATTTCAATAATTTCATCATCAATCGTATCATCTAATAAAGAAGGTTCTTTTACTGCATCAGGTTTCGATGGTGGCGGTTGAGTTGCATCAATTTCTATAACAGGTGCCGGAGGCGCAGTAATAGTGTCATCCTGTATTTCAAGGATCGATTCGACGTTTTCTAAACTTTCATGAGCAACAACATCACTTTCAATATCAAAAGACAAACCTTCATCAAGTGATATATCATTTAGCGCTATATCATCTAGAATTATTTCCTCTTCATCTTCATCAGACAGCGTTGCTTCGGTTAAATCAAAACTTATATCATCGAGAGATACATCGTCAGAAACATCTAAAGCATTTTCAAAACTATCATTATCAAATTCATTACTTTCAAGAGATAAATCTAAGCCTGAATCGAGCTCTATTGATTCTTCACTGTCGATATCATCAAGCGAAAAAACATTATTTTCTATAATATCTTTTGCAGGTGTTTCTACCTGAATATCTTCAATATCAGAAACATCCTCTACTCTTTCAGCAGTTTCACCCGTATTGATACCCAATGCCTGTAAACTTTGTTCTGCAACAGCAAGAATAGCTTCCGGCTGTCCCCAGCTGCCCATCAGTGATTCCATGTAATACTCAAGACTACTAATTGCATCAGCCAGGTTATTCATATCATCTAATGATGGTGGGATTGTTTCTTTTATAAGATCTTTACGAATGTAGTTATTTGTTAGCGCCAGTAAATTCGCAGCGCTTTCTAATGACAGAATCATCAAGCTGCCTTGAACTTGCTCAAGCAAAGCAGGAATAGGTTTTAGCTGATCACGTTCTTCATTATTCTGACTGAATATCGTTAAGCTATCCTTAACTTTTGATAAGTTAATTTTTGCCTCATCCAGTACAGTTTGCATAAGTTTCTGTTGCTCAGCACCCTGCATTTGCGCAAGTGCTGCATCACCCGCATCAATACCTTCTTCAACGACTATTGATGAAGCAGCTTTAGCTGTTGATACTTCGCTTAATGAATTTTCAACAGCAATCATAGCTGCAGCAATATTCATTAACTCTGATTCAGCAGCAGCAAGATCACCATTAACAATATTATTAATAAGACCCGCTTGCTTCAAAACAGCTTCACGTTGCACACCTAAATTTAGCATGGCGAGTGTATCGGCCATCTGTTTCAACGAGCTATGCACATTACTGAGTAATGTCACGTCTTTCTCATCGGAACGAACAAACATATCCAGGCTGTCTTTAACTTTATTAATATCTTCAATGATAACAGCAGAGACTGTTTCCATTAATGCCGCATTAGGCGCAGTTAAATCTGCTCGTGCCTGTTCAAGCGCCTGGGTATCAGGCATGATTTCTTTAAGGCGGAATGCATCTTTAATTTTTTTTGTTTGCTCACCAGCAGAACTTGATGTCGCAATATAATAAAGCAGGTTTTTTTCTAATTCTTCTGGCGGAGCTTCATCAAGAGCTAACTCACCTTCATCTATAATTTTTTTAATTTGACGATCAACGTGCCCCATTAACATCTTTACGGCAACGCTGGTTTCAACACCATCTTCTTTAAGGCTTTCAACTAAACCATTGGCTATCCAAAAGACTCGTCTTGCTTCATCCGACTCAGCAGCCTGGGTGAGCTCAGTTATAACATCTGAGATTTTTTGCAGACCCGCTTTAGGATTACTATTTTTAAACCAGGATAATAAACCAAGGTGATAATTGTGACGTAACTTACGCGCGAGAGAAGATAAGCCTTCTCCACCACTGCTAATTGAAAAATCTACCACAGGAGCAGTAACACTTAAATCGGGGGTAAATAATGCACCTTCACTTAACAGCGCCTCATTTCTGGCCGCTCGAATATCATTTAATAAAGGTAACAACACAACGGGCATATCAGGATTACCCGCTAACAAGTGCTCAAGGTAATCGGGCACCTGTAAGATGCCTCCCATCAATGTTTCATAAGCATCATCTTTGTTATGAACATTATCTTCATGAATAGCCTGTGCAAGCTTCTCCATTTCCTCTACAGCTAAAGCTGCACCGTGGAGCTCAACCATTTGCAAGGTACCGTGAACCTGGTGCAAATAATTTATGCAAAAACGTATTTGTGAATCGTCAGCCGTGTCTTCAACATAAGCTTCAAGCGAAACCTGTGCTTGCTTTAAGGTCTCATCAATTTCAGATTTAACCCACTTCAGTGTATTTGTATCAACAATACTCATGCGTCATACCCCGGCTGTTGTATACACTCAAGCTGAGATTGAACACGTTGAAAGGCTAATACACCATTGTATTTTACGGCATTAATTTCGGGATGTTGCCAGCCTGTAATTTCACCCGCCCCTAAAATTAGGACACCACCGGGTAGCAGATGCTTAACAAGTTGATTTAAAATTTGAATTCGTGTTTCGCGCTTAAAATAAATCAGTACATTCTGGCAAATAATAATATCCATTTTGCCAACTGTACTGCTATCAAGATTTATAAAGTTAAGACGGTTAAAACAAATACGCTTACGTAAGGAATCATTGACAAGATAATGATCTTTTCCGACATTTTCTAAATAATGATTAATGTATTCTTCGGGGACATTAGTGAACCGGTTTTGATGATAAACAGCTTTTTTTCCTACTGCTAAAGCATCATGACTAATGTCAGAGGCAGTGACAGCCAGGTAACATTGTTCATTTTTATCTGCCATATATTTATCTATATACATCATTAAACTATAAGGCTCTTCACCAGTCGCACAACCCACACTCCAAATATGAATGCTTGGGTTGTCCTGTTCAAAATTTAGTTTTTCAAGATAAGCATGTTTAATAAATGACAATGTTTTAGCGTCACGAAAAAAACGTGTTTCATGAATAGTAAGCCTGTCGACTAAAATCTCCCATTCAACACGACCTGCTTTACCATGAGTCACATAAGCAAAATAACTTTTATAATCAGTAATACCTAACTCTTGCATACGTATTGAAAGCTTTGACAATAAAAAACTTTTTCGTAATTCGGGTAATGTAATACCGGTTCGATCTTCAAGCAGCTTTAACCACAAGGCATACTCAGTATTACTCATTGGCATAAGTTCATTTAGCTGCCATAGAGTTTGAGACACTTTTTTCTCCTGAGCATAAATCACGTGCGGGCTCTTACTTTTTTACATCACGCCAAAATAAAATTGAATGCTATAAAGCAAACAACTTATAGACGGAAGCCTGCAACAGAGTTACGTAATTCATTTGCTAATTCAGCAAGATTACCGATAGATGCAGCCGTTTCATTGGTACCTGCTGATGTCTGGGTAGTGATCTCCTGAATTACGTTCATGGTGTCAGAAATATTAATTGCCGCACTTGCTTGTTGTTTTGCTGAATCTGAAATGGTTCGAATAAGTTCAGCTAAATGCGTTGATACACTTTCAATTTCTTCAAGTGATTGACCCGCATCCTGTGCCAGTTGCGCACCGGATACTACCTCAGAGGTACTTTGTTCCATTGAAGCTACAGCTTCATTGGTATCCGTTTGGATCGCTTTTACCAGTGCTTCGATTTGTCGTGTTGCATCAGCTGAACGTTCTGCAAGTCGTTGTACCTCATCCGCAACAACCGCGAAACCACGACCGGCTTCACCCGCCATGGCTGCCTGGATGGCAGCGTTTAATGCCAGGATATTTGTCTGTTCTGCGATGTCATTGATCAGCTCAACGATGTCACCGATTTCCTGTGATGATTCACCAAGACGTTTAATACGTTTTGATGTTTCCTGAATTTGTTCACGGATGGTATCCATACCATTAATGGTTTTTTGTACCGCGTCTGCGCCTTTATTTGCAATGCCAACCGATTTATCAGCTTCATCAGCCAGTTCACCGGCATGGTTTGATACCGCTTCAATTGATACCGCCATTTCATTGATCGCCGCACTGGCACCGGTAATTTGTTGCGCCTGATGATCAGAAGCTTCTGCAAGATGAATTGCTGTTGCCTGTGTTTGCTGAGCGGCTGAAGATACCTGTTGAGTTGTATCATTGATTGACGTTACCAGTGAACGTAAAGCCTCAATAGTGTAGTTAATCGAGTCCGCGATTGCGCCTGTAATATCTTCGGTTACGGTTGCTGTTACGGTCAAATCACCGTCAGCCAGGTTACCCATTTCATCAAGTAAGCGTAAAATAGATTCCTGGTTTCTCGTATTCGTTTCTTGTACTATTACACGCGATGACTCCGTTTCCTGTAATTGTCTTTTAGAGTCGCGTAAATAGATCACGGCTAACATAATAATTAAGACCAGCGAGAGTAATCCCGACAGCGTTACAATCGTCTGTGATATACGATCACTGAATGTTGCCTGATACGATGTTGATAATTGTTCAATTTGTTCTAACAAAACAGGAGATGCAGCAAGAACACTTTCAGCGGCATCAGATACCTGGAACATTTCTGGAGAGCGTTCCAGGATCGCACCAACCTGATTACGAAGTTCTTTAAATAAAGCACGTACTGCGTTCAGTTTTTCAATTGATTCTCTGTGAGTAATCTTTTTAATACCCAGGTTACGATTACCCCGTAACATATCTTCTACAACACGACCAAATAATGCCGCATCTCGACCGAAACGGTCTGCCGCGGTAATCGCTTCTTCACCACCGTCCAGCACCCGGTTAACGTTAGATGAGATACGTTGAGTTAACATCAACTGACGTGTTGCGATATAAATCTGATCGGGTGGCGCACCTTGTTCCGCCATAATCGTTACAACGTCATCGGATACTGCCAGCAGGTTAGGAATTTGTTCGTTAATTTCAGCAATCAAGGTACGCATATTTGCCACAACTTCTCGACGCTTGAGAATAATATCGATGTTCGCTTTATATTTGCGCCAAATATCATCAAGCTGGTTCATCATACCCAGGCCGGTAGCGCCCTCAATATGCCATTGCAGGGTTTCATCAAAGTCATCCCGATTTTTCTGTAATGGCGGGAAAGCTTTGATATCACCACGAGAGGCCTGTGATGCGAGTTTTGCCAACTCCTGAGAGAGTACGCGCTGATCACCGATACGGTTAATGTATTCACGATCTTTTGCATCTTGAATAACAATAAAGCTATAGGTCACACCCATTACAATAATTGTCGCTATCAACATTACAATTAAGTACACCATTATTCGGCCAGAACTGAGGCCAGAAAATAGGTTTTTGCTACTGAGCTTCATGATTAACTCCTAACGTCGACAAATTAATATTGTCCATTTAAAAATTACTAAACTACGAATTATTGTAAAATTTATATTTTTTTAATTTCGTAGCTCTAAATAAAAACAACATACTTACAAAAACAACACACTTACAAACATATTGTTAAGTTTTATAAAACCGTCTATCCATTTCGCGCGGCTACTTCTAAAAAGCCTGGGTCAGCCGCTAAATTATCCATATCAAAAATACCCCAATGCATATTTCCTTTACGAAAAGCACCCTGTAAATATTTTTTCAGGTTATCTGAAACATCGGGTACGTTATGCGTCCTTTCTTCTTCAAAGAAATGCCGCATACCAAATACTTCATCAACCATCAACCCCGATACTAACTCACCTTTTTTGATCAAAATGATGCGAGTTTTACGTCCGGTTTTTATTGCTTCACCGTCTATAAAATCCCGTAAATCCATAATCGGTAATAACAATCCCCGAATATTTGCGATACCTTTCACCCATGACAATGCACTTGGTACGCGTGTCATCTCGGGCGAAATAAGGATCTCATCTACTTCTTCTAACTTTGATAATAAGTGAGCTCCACCCAGTCTGAACCCCACTCCAGACCATGTTCTTCTTACTTCAATTTGTTGTGGCAAACCTAATGCTTTGTTACGACTGCGGGACTCAATATCCTGAAGCAATACATAAGATTTAGAAACAACAGACATAAATCAATTAACCTATGCTTACAAAATCGAGCCGATTTTTTCTAATAAAATGGCTTCATCAACAGGCTTAGTAATGTAATCTTTTGCGCCCTGACGCAAACCCCACATTTTGTCTGTCTCCTGATCTTTAGTCGTCACAATAATAATAGGAATATTTTCTGTCTCGGGTGCTTTAGTTAATGCACGAGTCGCCTGAAAACCATTCATACCTGGCATCACAACATCCATCAAAACAAGATCAGGTTGTTTAGCGGTTATTTGATCAATGCCAGATTCTGCATTATCTGCAGACTCTACTGTGTGGCCATTTTTCTCAAGGATTGATTTGAGTACATGGACTTCTGTTGGTGAGTCATCCACGATAAATATATTAGCCATTCATTATCTCCTAGTTCCAAAATATTCCGATTTTAGTAGTACGTTTTTTCTGTAATTAATCAACTAAAACAGAGGTCACACAGACTAATCCAGCACAAGCTGCTGAATAGCACTCAATAATTCATCTTTAGTAAAAGGTTTCGTAAGGTATTGTTCTGATCCCACAATTCGGCCACGAGCCCGATCAAAAAGACCATCCTTACTTGATAACATAACAACGGGTGTATTTTTAAATACTTTATTATTTTTAATTAAGGCAGTTGTTTGATAACCATCCAGTCGCGGCATCATAATATCAACAAATATAATATCCGGTTTATGGTCGGTAATCTTGGAAAGTGCTTCAAAACCATCGGTTGCGGTAAATACCTCGCAGCCTGCTTTTTTCAAAAGTGTTTCGGCTGTTCGACGAATAGTCTTACTATCGTCAATCACCATCACTTTCAGATCTTGAAATCCATCACTCATTGTTTGTTCTGCCAACATCCTAATATGTACCTAACCATATGATTTTATTAGCTTTCATATTTCCTCGCAAAAATATGTAAACCATGTCACATTTGGTTAATATATTTAACACAGATTTTAATTATATTCCATAAGTATTTATAATCTATAGAATATTTTGCTTTTTTGATTACTTAATCTGAACCAAAACAAGGTCGATTAAGACTGTGTATTCTATGCCATTAAAAATTATAAATTCTACTGAAAACCACCATATGCAACACTATTTATGTGACTTCCATATACTCGCACCCTTAATATCGGCATGCACCTCACCAACTTAAGAAAATATCATCATGACCTTGTGAGAAACTAGCGGTATAGTGCGCAGATGAAACCCTTATTTATTCAAAAAACAGTCAGATTTTGCTTATGTCACTAAAAATTGGCGTCGTAATGGACCCTATTGGGCACATCAATTTCAAAAAAGACAGTACTTTAGCCATGTTGCTCGAAGCACAATCCCGTGGATGGCAGCTTTATTACATGGAACAAGCTGATCTTTATATGGCGCATGAAGTTGCCCGCGCAAAAATGCAGCCCTTAAAAGTCTTTAATAATGCAGACACCTGGTATCAGTTAAGTGAAGCGGAAGATCTTGAACTTGATTCACTCGATGCGATTTTAATGCGTAAAGATCCCCCGTTTGACATGAACTATATCTATAGCACTTATATTCTTGAAAAAGCGGAAGAAAAAGGCACCTTAATTATCAATAAAGCGCAAAGCCTTCGTGATGCCAATGAAAAGTTATTCACCAATAACTTTCCACAGTGTATGCCACCAACACTGGTTTCTTCTCAGGCGGAACATATCACCACATTTTTTAAAGAACACAAAGATATTATTCTCAAACCATTAGATGGCATGGGTGGCGCCTCGGTCTTTCGCATTAAACCCGGAGATTCAAACCTCAGTGTCATTATAGAAACCCTGACAGCACACGGCTCAAAACTCACCATGGCGCAGAAATTCATCCCTGAAATTAAACAGGGTGACAAACGAATCCTTTTAATCAATGGCGTTCCTGTTCCATATGCCCTCGCCCGAATACCTGCAAAAGGCGAAACGCGTGCAAACCTTGCAGTCGGCGGCGAAGGGGTCGGTGTAGAACTCACTGATCGTGATCGCTGGATCTGTGAACAGGTTGCGCCCGTGCTCAAAGCAAAAGGATTAATTTTTGTCGGAATTGATGTCATTGGTGATTACCTGACTGAAGTGAATGTCACCAGCCCAACCTGTATTCGTGAACTTGATAAGCAATATAATATTAATATCAGTGCTTTATTAATGGACTGGATCGCTGAACAGAGAGCTCATTAAGCTTTATTAACTGAATAACAACTGTGCGTTTAATGAAAATTAATCATATTACAAACCTACCTGTTCTAATCGGACTGATTGTACTTGCTGCACTTGTCAGCGCCTGCCAACAACAGCCTCGTGAACACCACGATTCTTTTTTAGTCTTCGGCACCATAATTAACATTACCTTGTTTGATGTTGATGACAAAACAGCAGAAGAATCTTTTCGTGATATGCGGGAAGATCTGAAATTAATGCATGAAGTTTGGCACCCATGGGAACCCGGCTCACTAACAAGAATGAATAAGATGCTCGAACACACGGTAGAGTTCTCTGCTTCGCCCAGTGAGTTAGAGCTGATTCATATCGCCAAAGATCTGGCTATTAAAAGTAAACATTTATTTAATCCTGCTGTTGGAAAATTAAGTGCCTTATGGGGGTTTCATTCTCATAAACAGTCCGGTGTGCTTCCCTCCGCACAGGCAATCCATGAGCTGGTTAGACAAAACCCAACCCTGGAAGATATTACAATTAGAGGCATCAGGGTAAATAACCGCAACCCTGCGGTTAAAATTGATCTTGGTGGTATTGCTAAAGGTTTTGCTATCGATCGTTTGCTTACTTATCTAAAACAACGTGGTGTCCATAACGCACTGATTAATACCGGCGGAGATCTTAAAGTTATTGGCAAACATGGTAATCGCCCATGGAAAATTGCCATTCGTGATCCGCGTATTGATACTCATAAAAAACAATTGAATAATAAAAATACTGCAGCAAGTTCAGACATTGTGGCAACACTTGAGCTTAATGATAATGAAGCGGCTTTTACCTCTGGTGATTATGAACGTTATTTTAAAAACAAAAAAAGTAAAAATAAGGACAAGCATTTTCATCACATCATTGATCCCCGTACCGGCTACCCTGCAGTTGGAACACAATCCATTACCGTGTTACATCAAGATGCTGCCACTGCAGATGCCGCCGCCACTGCGCTTTTTATTGCGGGACCAAAACAATGGGTTGAAATAGCAAAATCAATGAATATTAAATACGTATTGCTCATTGACGAAGAGGGTAAAATACATGCTAGCGAAGTCATGCTTAAGCGAGTCAAGTTTGAACAACATCGTGAAATTATCGAGCGCGTAGATTTATAATAAATACCCGCAGTATAATAAAAACGATAAAATTGAAATTAAAATTAAGTACGCTAATAAAAATTTAATCTATGAACATGAATAGCCAGACAATTAACCCTGCCACAGTTACTCAAAGTGACCGTATGAGCATGACCCTGTTTTTTGCTTTAGCCATACATGCCATCTTAATATTAGGTATTAGTTTTGATTTAATGGACAGTAACAATGATGTCATCACAACCATGGAAGTGACGTTAGTACATCAACGTTCACTTGATGAGCCTGATGAAGCAGATTACCTCGCCCAGGCAAATCAACTCGGTGGTGGTAAACAGCAAGATAAAAGTCGTCCCAGCAGCCCATTCTCTAATCCTCTACCTATTCCTGAAAAAGGATTCGCACCTAATAGTCGTCGTGCCATGACGCCACCGCATATTAAAGAAGCACAAAAACAAACCGAAATCATGAGCGTTGATCAATCAGAGCAGCAGGTAAGTAGTCAAAAACTAAAAGAAGAATCACCAGTTACAACCAAAAATTTAACCGCTGCCCAGCTTTTTGAACGCAGCCAGCAAATAGCTAAATTGAGCGCAGAAATTAACGAACTAAAAGAAGCCTACCAGCAAACACCAAAGCACAACTGGGTACATGGTGCGAATGCAAAACAATACCGGTTTGCCAGTTATATGGATGCATGGCGGGCTCAAGTAGAAAAATATGGCAACCTCAATTACCCGGCGCTGGTAACAAGAAAAAATCTTACTGGCAGCTTATTACTCGATGTTGCCATTAACCCGGATGGCACTATTCATTCTGCCCGCATCACGCGCTCATCAGGTTATCGCGAACTTGATCAAGCTGCGTTACGTATTGTCAATTTGGCCGCTCCCTATCCACCTTTAACCAAAGATATTCTTAAAGACACCGATGTCTTACATATTCCACGCCTTTGGCGTTTCCAGCATGGCAGCCGTTTACAAACATCTAACCAATAATAAACACGCTGTCATTGCGAGGAGCCATGTTCTTTATGGCGACGAAGCAATCTCCAAAATAAATGAAATTATCAAGAGATTGCCGCGCTTTGCTCGCAATGACATTAAAATGTCGCTTGATATAACCACAAGTCTCATCAATACTTTAAGCATCATGACCCAATTAAAGCAAACGAATTATGTCTGATAGATTATCCCTCAATAATCAATTTCTGATTGCCATGCCCAGCCTGAATGATCCCAATTTTCAGCAGAGTGTAAGTTATATATGTGAGCACAATGATGAAGGTGCAATGGGCATTGTGATCAATCGCTTAACTGATCTCACTTTTTCTGATCTCTGCGACCAGCTTGACATTGAAATTACAGATACAGATGTAGCTGATGTACCTATTTATCATGGCGGCCCTGTTGAAGTAGAAAGAGGCTTTATATTACATACACCTATAGGTGAATGGGAAAGCACACTCGCCGTGACAAAAGATATCGGTTTGACCATGTCCCAGGATATTATTCAGGCCATTGCTGATGGTTATGATTCTGACAATACGCCACCCGAACACTTCATCATTACCCTGGGTTATGCCGGCTGGAGTGAAGATCAAATTGAAGATGAGATCGCAGAAAATGTCTGGCTAAATGTCCCTGCCAGTAAAGATATTTTATTTTCCACACCGGTAATACAACGCTGGAATGCCGCGGCCGCTTTACTTGGAATTAACTTACAACAACTTTCAACAGAGATTGGTCATAGTTAAGGTAGTAAAGCGTGAGCAAAAAAGGACAACGTACATTATTAGGGTTTGATTTTGGTACTAAACGAATTGGTATTGCAATAGCTCAGGAAGTAACGGGTACCGCAAGGCCATTAATCACCGTAAATGCCATTAAACATAAACCTGACTGGGATAGTATTTCAAAAATCATTTCTGAATGGCAACCGGACCTGTTAGTTGTTGGCTTGCCATTACATATGGATGGAACAGAACAAGAAATGACCCGGACTGCAAGGCGCTTTGCAAACCAGCTAAATGGACGATACAACATACCCATTGCTTTAATGGATGAGCGGTTAAGCTCAGATGAAGCAGAATCGATATTAAATGAACAAACACATTCAAAATCAGGTTCAGTATTTCATGCTTCTCAATTTCGTGATTCTATGTTCCCAGATAAGGCACAAATTGATATGATATCGGCTCAGCTCATCCTGCAAAGCTGGATGTCACAGCACATATAGTCAGATGATGAAGCAGCTATTTTATAACAAGCGGATATAAACGAATAATGACAGAGCGTCCGGAAACAGAAGACCTCAATACTCCCGCCCTTCTGGATAAATTATCCAGCGATTTACGTAATCTATTACAGAGCCGCAACATTGAAAATCCATTAATGATTGGTATTCATTCTGGCGGTGCCTGGATTGCTAAAGAATTACATCATAAATTAAATATTCAACAACCTCTGGGTACCTTGAACATCTCCTTTTATCGTGATGATTTCACTCGCATTGGTATGCACCCACAAGTTGAGCCATCTAATCTACCCTTTGATGTCAATGACCAGCATATTGTTTTGGTTGACGATGTGCTTCATACCGGTCGTACCATTCGTGCAGCATTAAATGAAATTTTTGATTATGGCCGACCTGCTTCTGTCATCCTTGCTGTACTGGTTGAACGTGACTGCAGAGAATTACCTATCTCAGCAGACGTTGCCGCGACAAGTATTGAGTTAAAACAAAATCAACATATTAAGCTTAACCGTAATGAAGATAATCACCACTTATTAACCCTCTCAATTGAGGAGGGCAAATGAAACAGCACGATATTCAGTTGGATCACGATGGCAAGTTACGGCATTTTCTGACCATCGAAGGTCTTAAAAAACAAATGCTGCTGGATATTTTAGACAATGCAGAAAACTTCTCCTCGGTCGGTAATCAACAAGTGAAGAAGGTTCCTTTATTACGTGGTAAAACCATTGCTAATTTATTTTTTGAAGCCAGCACGCGAACACGTACAACGTTTGAACTCGCGGCAAAACGTTTGTCGGCAGATGTCTTAAATATCAATATTAATACCTCTGCCACGAGTAAAGGTGAAAGCCTGTTAGACATGTTGCATAACCTCGAGGCAATGCAAGTTGATATGTTTGTAGTGCGACATCACAGCAGTGGTGCGGCACATTTTATTGCTCAACACGTCGCCCCGCACATCAGCGTGATTAACGCCGGTGATGGCAGTCATGCTCATCCGACTCAAGCCATGCTGGATATGTTTACGATTCGTCGTCACAAACAAGACTTCACAAAACTCACCGTTGCCATTATCGGTGACATCATGCACTCACGAGTTGCGCGTTCGCAAATCCATGCTTTAAACACGCTTGGTGTTCCTGAAATAAGAGTCATCGGCCCACAAACGATTATTCCAAATGAAGCCGCCCATCTGGGTGTTCATGTTTATCATGATATGCATCAAGGTTTACAAAATGTTGATGTTGTCATCATGCTTCGCCTGCAACGTGAGCGAATGGCGGGTGCATTACTACCTAGCGAACATGAATACTTTCATATGTTTGGCTTAACCGAAGAAAAACTGAAATTAGCTAAAGCAGATGCCATAGTGATGCATCCCGGACCGATAAATCGTGGTGTTGAAATTGAATCGAGTGTTGCTGATGGATCGCAATCTGTCATTCTCGAGCAAGTTACACACGGTATATCCGTACGTATGGCTGTCATGTCAATGGCATTGGGTCGCTCTTCGCTGGTTGATCAAGAACGGAGCCAAAGCTAATGCGCATTAAAATAAGCCATGGTTTCATTATTGACCCGGCCAATAATATCGAAGCAAAACATGATATTTATATTTCAGAAGGTCGCATTGCTGCTGTAGGTAAACAACCCGATGGTTTTACAATTGATAAGACGATTGATGCCAGTGGTTGCCATGTCATTCCAGGCATTGTCGATTTACGCGCCCGTCTAAGGGAACCCGGTCTGGAAAATAAGGGCACCATCGCATCTGAAACGCGCGCAGCTGCCGCCAGTGGCATCACTACATTATGCATTCCACCTGACACCACTCCTGTTCTTGATAGCACTTCTGTTGTTGAGTTAATACAGCAACGCGCGAGTGAAGCCGGTTTCGCAAAAGTCGTTACACTCGGTGCATTAACTGCCGGGCTAAACGGCGAACAGTTAAGTGAAATGGCACTATTAAAGAAATATGGCAACTGCGTTGGAGTCAGTAACGCGCTTAAACCTGTCTCAAATAATTTAATTATGCGTCGGGCAATGGAATATGCTGCGAGCTGTGGCTTAACTGTATTTTTACATGCAGAAGATGAAGGTCTGGCAGGAAAAGGCTGTGCCCATGAAGGTGTCATAAGTACACGTTTGGGGTTACCCGGCATACCTGAAACGGCAGAAACTAATGCTATCGCAAGAGATTTATTACTCATAGAACAAACCGGTGTCCATGCACATTTTTGTCATGTCTCCAGTGCCCGTGCGGTACAAATGATTGCCCGTGCGCAATATGATGGCTTTCCTGTTACCGCCGATGTCACGGCACATCATTTACATTTAACAGAAATGGATATTGGCTTTTTTGATAGCAACTGCCATGTACGACCTCCGTTTCGTACCCAACGTGATCGCGAAGCCCTGGTTGCTGCACTGGCAACAGGAAACCTTAATGCCATTTGCTCAGACCATGAACCGCATGACACTGATGCAAAACTGGCTCCTTTTGCTGAAACAGAAGCGGGTATCAGTACCTTAGAAACATTATTACCGCTCGCGCTGCGCTTAACGGAAGATCTCTCCCTTAGTGATGTGATTAACCGCCTTACCTGGCAGCCTGCAAAAATCCTCGGTATTGATGCTGGCACGCTTTCAGTTGGCGAAAAAGCCGATATCTGTATTTATAATCCAGAAACAAACTGGATAATGAAATCAGAAAATATGTTAAGTGCCGGACGCAATACACCATTTGAAGGTTGGGAATTAAAGGGCAAAGTTACCCACACCCTGTTAAATGGTAAAATTGTTTTTAGCACTTAATAAAGAAAAAAGAATTTAACCACCGAGGACACGGAGTACACAGAGAAAAGAAACGTTTAAAACTCCGTGTCCTCTGTGGTGAATGATTTTCAATTTAAAAATAAGTAACTATTTATGAAACATCGAAATACTATTTTTGTAGAAGACTGCGAAATTTTATCGCATAACGCATTTGATGGTGATCAATTCATTATGCGTGTGTACGCACCAAAAATAGCCGCTAATGCAAAACCGGGTAGCTTTGCCCATATCACAGTTCACCCGCTGCGCCCTATGCGCCGGCCCATCTCAATTATGCGCGTTAACAAGAAACAAGGCTGGGTCGACTTTTTATATAAAAAACTCGGTGAAGGTACCGCATTATTAGCAGAGCGAAAAGTGGGTGAACAAATTAATGTCATGGGGCCCATAGGTAAAGCTTTTGAAATTAAACCCGAGCGTAAGCGTCCTTTATTAATTGGTGGTGGTGTTGGTATGCCACCGATGATATTCATTGCTGAAGCATGCAAACAACTCAATAGTGAACAACAAGGTGAGTATGTGCCGCTTGTTATATTAGGTTCAGAAGTGCCTTTCCCCTTCACCACTAAACCCTCTGAAATAATGGTGCCGGGTATCCCCGATGGCGTAATTGCTTCTATGCCTTTACTTGATGATTGGGGTATTGCATCACGCCTTGCCAGCTTACAAGGTTATGCCGGTACCTATGAAGGTTATGTAACCGACCTTGCACGCCACTGGTTAAATGCGTTAACCGATGAACAACGTAATGAAGTAGAAATTTATTCTTGCGGTCCACATCCCATGTTAGAAGCAGTAGCAAAACTTGCTAAAGAATTTGATTTGCCTTGCCAGGTTTCACTTGAAGAGTTTATGGCCTGTGCCGTGGGTGGTTGTGCCGGTTGTGTCGTAGAAGTTCAAACCGAACAAGGCCCAGCAATGAAGCGTGTATGTGTTGATGGGCCAGTGTTTGATGCTTACAGTGTCTTTTCTTAAGTTACTTAAGGGTAACTTAACCCTATATGGTTCTCCTTATCATCATCGGGTAGCAGAGCACCCACAGTTGTAACCCCTCTAAATGTAAGTGATTTTTTTCCATTTACTACAACTGGGTCAATAATGATTTTTTCCTTTAACAATAGTTTCAATGCTTTTCTAGCTGACTGACTATTTCTTCTGAACATATCTGAAAAGATATGCATTCGACTTCGTAGTTCTTTCCGGAGTCCTTTTTTATCCAAATTTCTTTGGCTTTCAATGCTAACAACCTTACTCTGTTCCTCAATAAGATTTTCTTGCTGAGTTTGTTTGTCCTTAATTTTCGAGGCAAGTATATCCAAGCTATCAACTTTTTGAGCTAATAATATTAACTTCTCAATTTCTTTTTCTACTTTTTTTAATTCTTTTTCAATATTTAACTTATAGCCTGGCGTCTTGTTGTTTTCAGAAACAATCTTTTCGGCTTTTTTAATAATATAGTCAACAGTGATATTTGATAAAATTTGTTTCTCTATGGCTTGAATTACTGCTTTCTCAAGCACTTCTTGTTTTACTTTATTGTTATTTGAACAATAATTATCACCTTTATTATGTCTGCCGCTGCAACCATATTTGTAAGCTAGTTTACGATTCTTACCTTTTCCCGTGGTTCCACCTATAGTTACAATTGAACTAAAACACTGCGAGCATTCTGAAATACCCGTCAGTAGGTATTTTGAATCCCTCTCTGTTTTTAATGTTCTAGAGAAAGGAAAATTTCCTCCTCTTGATTCATTATATTTTTTCGCGGTTTCTATTACTCTCTTTTGGACATCATCCCAAAGTGGTTCTGGTACGATTCTCAAATCCGGATTATAAAATTTTTTGTATTTTTCTTGTTGCTGAACAGTTTTCGAACCACCTTTATACAAAGTCTTTTTTTTACCATATGGTACTATCCCACAATATCTTTCACGTCTTAGCATTTCTCGTATTAATAGTGGAGACCAGCCATTTGAATTCTTTCTCTTAGGAGGAGAAGGAATCATCCCATTGAGATATTTTTTTCTTATATCTAGGAAGCGCTCATTTGAGTCACCATTTAA
This sequence comes from Gammaproteobacteria bacterium, assembly GCA_026197095.1. Taxonomy (GTDB): domain Bacteria; phylum Pseudomonadota; class Gammaproteobacteria; order UBA6429; family Thiohalophilaceae; genus JAGLTQ01. Next base: position 7,750 of record JAPHTF010000003.1, on the reverse strand, counting down.
AGTTTTCGAAATACTGTGATAACCAATACCATCTCGATACATTTTGAAAATAGCAATTACAATTTCTTCTTCTTTCTTATTAATTCTATATTCTGAGTGAGATTTAACTTTTTCACCATTAGAGCTTATTGCTTCAATAGGGACAATGTCATAACCATATGCTGGGCCAGAAGCTACATATCCTTTTTCTGCTCTTCTATGTAATGCATCAGTAACACGCTGACTAGCTTTTTCTCGTTCAATTTCTGCGGCAAACGACTTAAGACGTAACATAATCTTTGATGTTGCATCATTTGCTTTCTCCTCCTCATCCGTTAAGTAATAAAATATCCTCTTTCCGTTTTCTATAAAATCAATTACTTCGAAAGAGGTTCTATCTCCATCTCGTCCTAAGCGTGATAATTCGGACATTATAATTACATCATATTCGCTTATCCGTTTACGTAGTCCAATTAAACCGGGTCTATTTTTAAATTCAGCTCCAGATATCCCATCATCAGTAAATATATTTTCATCTGAAACAGTCCACCCTTTTTTAGTAGCATAAGACTTTCCATGTTCTATCTGGCGAGTAATGGATTTATTATCAGAACATTTGTAATCATCATCGTTACTTTTTCTTGCGTAAATTGCTGCACTTAATATCTTCTTTATCATCTTTAATCTCCGTTAATTAATGTTTAGTTGTGTTTAACAAATAATCTTCAGCAAGAACTTCTGCTACAGCATCAAGAAATGGTAAAAGTCGTGGATCAATAGAACCACTTTCTTTTTCATTACTTGATTTAGCAGAGTTACATCTATCTGTAGACAGATTCTTGCTAGTTTTATTTGCCGCAGTATTCATAACATGTATATCAATTTAATTTTTTCATCTAAGTTTGCTTATAAAATTTACGACGATATGTCGTTATTTCATTGGTTACTCCAGTAATACCATACATCTTACATAACCTATTGAAAACATTATCTTTTATTCTATTCCTTCGCTGTCTCATAAGTCATCTCAGATTGATTTCTAGGGTCTCAATTAAGCTTCTAGAGACCTTAAAACTCGACATAACTATTTTTTTTATAGCCAGGTATTAGTACGACTCATATTTCTCAAATTAAGGCCATTACGGGCATATAAATTTTTTCTAAAATCCAGTTGCCCTAATAAAATGACATTTCGAGGATTTAAGAAGCGTCAATGAACACTTCCATCACTTATAAAAACTTTCATAGTTAAACCATCAGGTACTGATCTTGCTCCAAGTAAAATCTTCTGTACGCTGTCAGGTGTAATTGAATAACCACGCCAATAAAAAATTACATTTGTCCGAAAATCTTCTATTTCTGGATATGTATTAGAAAATTCATCAAATGAATCATTTAAATATTGATACATTTCAGGTGTGTAATTGTGTTCAAATACAGAAATCAGATACCGTGAAGTATTAACGGTAGTAGTCATGCTGCACCTCCATCAAGATATTAAGAAGGTGTAATGACAGATCATGAATAAACTCAGAGTCATATATCTCAGAACCATCAATAGAGTTTGCTGTTACTCTTAAGACCCAATCAGTAATTTCTTTCACATTACTTTTTGCTGTACCACCACATAGATATCCAACAATCGAAGCATTGTCAGGGATCTCTAGTTCATCCATTAGAATGAGAGCGACTTCTTTGGCACGTTTCGCTAGTTGACGCTCTTGGTAGATCGAGCCAATAAGCTCTAAGGTAGATTCAGCTTTTGAGCCTTTAATAACTTGACCTGTAGCGGTCGAAACTGAAGCCCCACTGATTTCGATGTTATTTATTGCTACTTCTTTTTTAAGTGACATAAGTATCTCCTATGTGTAGTAAATGTCATTCTAAGTAACATTTATACGCGAGATAGTTCTTCCCGCAAGAAGTATTTTTAGATAATATAAAGAAAATTCATTTAGCAGGGCTTTAAAATGATTAAATGTCACCTTTCACGGTTAATGGGTGAAAATAAGATGAAAGTCATCGATGTGGTGAGAGCCACAGATTTACATCGCAATACCGTTACTTTGTTATATAAAGAGACGGCCAATAGAGTTGAGTTAGATACGATAAATAAGCTCTGTAAGCTGTTTAATTGCCAGGTATCAGACTTATTTGAATGGGTAGATGACTGAAAATAAATCTATTTAAATAGTCCCTAACAAGAATATGTGTAAGATAAAGGTAGTGTTCAACTTCCCCCACCGAATGCATACCATCCGCTCTTTTATAAATATTGAGCAATTATTCAACAGGATTTAATGATTAATGAATCAACAACAAATTAAACAACTAGAAACCGAACTTTGGGATAGTGCCAACACTTTACGTGCAAACTCAAAGCTAACGGCTGCTGAGTATAAAGATCCTGTTCTTGGGTTAATACTTCTGCGATATGCCCAAAACCGATATGAACAGGCAAAAACGAAAATCGAAGCAAGCATTCCGGAAGGTCCACGCGGTAAACGAGCAGTAACTAAAGATGATTTCCTGGCTGCTGGTGCCATGATGCTTCCCGAACAATCACAATATGACTACCTCGCCAATCTTCCAGAGGGTGAAGTTATTAGTGAAGCCGTAAATGAGGCAATGAAGCTTATAGAAGATGAATACCCAGATCTTGCTGGTGTTTTACCTAAAAACTATCAAGAAATGGATGCCGATTTATTACGCGAGCTGATTCGTGTTTTTAATAAAGATGCAGTTAAAAATTTAACTGGTGATGTCTTTGGTCGTATTTATGAATTCTTCTTAATGAAATTCTCTATGGATGGTGCGGGTGCTCAGGAAGGTGGTGAATTCTTCACACCTCCATCACTAGTACAGTTAATAGTGAATTTGATTCAACCCGATCATGGCGTAATTCACGATCCAGCTTGTGGTTCAGGTGGTATGTTCGTACAAACGGGTCACTTTATTGAAGAGCATAATATAGATAAATCAATCAACGAAGCAATCACTTGTTATGGTACTGAGCTTAAATCTAACAATAACCGGTTAGCCAAAATGAACCTGGCTATTCATGGTATTGAAGGAAAAATTATTGAGAGCAATAGTTTCTATTCTGATCCTCATGCTTTAGTGGGTAAATGTGACTATGTCATGGCTAATCCACCATTCAATGTTAAAAAGGTCGACAAGAAAAAAGACTATGTAAAAAATGATGTACGCCTATTTGATGATGTAGGTATACCAAAGGCTGATAATGGTAACTACCTGTGGATTCAGTATTTCTACCATTATTTAAATGAACAAGGTCGTGCTGGCTTTGTTATGGCAAGCTCTGCTACCGATGCAGGTAACACTGAAAAAGCTATTCGACAAAAACTCATCGAAACAGGTGCGGTAGATTGCATAGTGGCCGTGGGAAATAACTTCTTTTATACCCGTTCATTACCATGTCACGTTTGGTTTCTAGATAAAGGTAAAAAGCCTGAAAACAAAGATAAGATCTTAATGATTGATGCACGTAACACCTTCCACGTAGTTAACAATACGATTAATGATTTCTCACCAGGCCAGTTACTTAACTTCAACGCTATAATGGAAGCTTACCGTGGTGACCGCGCTGTCATTGCCAACGCGAACCAACAACACCAAAAAGCCACAGTCGAGTTGGCGCAAGCTATTGCTTTAGAAATAAATCAGCTTAAAACCGACTGTCAAAGCATACTGAGCACTCACAAAACCATCACGTTTGATTTCTCTGCTGTACTTAATGAGCTAGCTAATACGATTAATATTGATATCAATCTTGATTATGAGGATAGCCACAAACTTATCGGTATCTTCGATAACCCAGTCGAACTATTAGCTATGCAAGTAGAGAAAATCCAAGTGCAGTTGGATGAAGATAAGAAGGTCCTAGCAGCACTGGATAAAAAATCCCAATCGATGGAAGACAATAAGGCTAAGAAAAGATTACTTACCGAACACAGCAAACTATTGCGTGCCTTAATAGCAACTATTACTAGCCACCAAAAAGAACTCAAAGAGACTCTCAGTAATTATAAACAGCAAGTAAAAGACTGGCACAGCCTTCTAGAAAACTTTCCTGGTAATCAATACCAAGACATTGAAGGTCTATGTAAAATTGTTGGTCGTGAAGAAGTTATTGAGAATGACTACAGTCTAACCCCAGGGCGTTATGTAGGATACAGCATCCAGTTTGATGAGGATTTTGATTATAAAAATCGGATTAATGATATTCACAAGGAACTAAATGATTTGAATAATGAGGCAAATTCTCTTATGACTTCGATTCAAGGGATAAATATATGAACTGGGAGATGAAACCAGTTTCAGAACTTTGTGAATTTGCTATAGATTGCGTGAATAAGACAGCTCCTATTGTAGATTACGAAACACCCTATAAGATGATTCGTACTACAAATGTAAAGGGAGGATTTATTGATTTAAACACCGTTAGATACGTAGAAGAAGAGACGTTTAAGGTTTGGACTAGAAGGTCAAAACCTCAATATGGTGATGTAATATTCACAAGAGAAGCACCGGTCGGAGATGTTGGTAGATTTACTTCAAATGACACAAATGTTTTTTTAGGGCAGCGGCTTTTTCATTACAGACCTAATCCTGATTTATTAGACTGGCAATATCTAGCATATGTTCTTCAGAGTGAAGCTGTTCAGGGCTGGGTTCATGGCATAGCATTTGGCGCCACAGTGCCACATATAAAAGTTGATGATGCAGAAAACCTTAAGATTCCTTGCCCTCCCATTGATGTACAGAAGAGAATTGGATCAATTCTATCGGCATACGATGACTTAATCGAAAATAATTTGTCGCGCATCAAATTACTGGAAGAAATGATGCAAATCACTTATGAAGAATGGTTTGTTCGTTTGAAATATCCTGGACATGAAAGTAAGAGTATTGATCCTGAATCAGGTTTGCCGGAAGAATGGCATAATTCAAAATTAGGGGATTCATGTACTTTGATTATGGGGCAGAGCCCTAAATCAGAATATTATAACTACGAAGAATTAGGTATACCTTTCCACCAAGGTGTTAAAGATTTTGGAAATCGGTTCCCAATTAATACTTGTTGGACTACCGAAGGAAAAAGAACAGCTATTGCTGGTGATATATTGTTTAGTGTTAGAGCTCCTGTTGGACGTTTGAATGTTGCACTTGAGGCTATGGTGTTAGGCCGAGGGTTGTCTGCAATTCGACATAAAGGTGGTTCTCAATCGTTTTTATTTTATCAGCTACAAAATATATTTTTTAAAGAAGATATGATGGGGGGCGGAGCTATTTTTGCCTCGGTTACTAAGAATGATATGTTGAAAATTAATTTGACTTTCCCATCGGAAGACATACAGGAAAAATTTGATGTATTGGCTTCGAGCGCTGATGAGATAATTTTAGCTCTTTTTAAACAAAATCAGTATTTAAAAGAAGCTAGAGATATTCTGTTACCCCGCCTTATGAAAGGAATGATCGACGTTAATAAAATAAAACTGCCAAAAGAATTATTGGAAAGAACTGAACAAAACAGTCAAGCCCAACAACTAGACGAAAGTGTAGCAGCCAAGGAGAGTGTCGCTTGAGTTATGAATATTCTGAAGATGGCTTGGTTGAAACGGCAAGCCAAGAGGTTTTAGAGGACTTAGGTTGGCAGGTTGAAACTGCATGGCATAAGGAAAGCTTTTCTAATAAATCTGACCGAAGTGATGGTTTGTTGGGGCGCGCTGACAAATCAGAAGTAATCTTAAAGCGATATTTACTAGCAGCATTACAAGAGTTTAATCCTGATCTACCCAATAACGCCTATCAAAGTGCAATCGATCAAATTGCTCAGATTGAAGCCGACAAAAGCCTGGGTGCTATTAATAAGCTCAAACATAGTTTACTTACTGATGGCGTAGACGTTAGTTATCAGGATAGTAAGGGAGTTTTACAAAAGAAAAAGCTTAAAGTATTTGATTTTAAAAATCCTAATGAAAATCATTTTTTAGCTGTACGTCAGTTAGAGGTAGTTGGCAAACTTTATAATCGCAGACCAGATATTGTTGGCTTTGTGAATGGGATTCCTTTGGTGTTCTTTGAATTAAAAGCGCACCATACAGATCTACGTAACGGATACACAGATAACCTCAGTGACTATAAAGACACTATCCCTGAAATATTACACTGCAATGCCTTTGTTATTTTAAGTAACGGCACAGATGCGCGTGTTGGTACTGTTACCAGTCCTTACAAATTCTTTCTTGAATGGAAAAGGATTGAAGAAGATGATGAAGGTTTAGTTAGTCTGGATACTATGTTGCGTGGTACTTGTGATAAAGCACGTTTATTAGATTTATTTGAAAACTTTCTTCTGTTTGACGGTGAAGGTGATGAAGTTGTTAAGTTAATGGCAAAAAACCATCAATTTATTGGCGTAAATAAAGTCGTCAATCAGGCAAAGAACATAGAAGAACTAAAAGGTAAGCTGGGTGTGTTTTGGCATACACAAGGATCAGGTAAATCATATTCAATGGTTTTTTTATGCCAAAAGATATTACGAAAATATGGTGGTAGTTACACATTTTTAATCGTTGTGGATAGAACTGAACTGGAAAACCAGTTGTACGACACTTTTTCAGGTTGTGGAGCCATACCAGAAAAATTACCCAAGCGTGGTGTTCGCGCTAAGAGTCGAGAGCACTTGCGTGAATTACTAAGCGAGAATCACCGTTATGTATTTACTCTTATCCATAAATTTTCGATTGATCCTAAAAAAGAAACGGAATATCCACTAATAACAGATCGTGAAAATATTATTGTTATCTCCGATGAGGCACATCGAACTCAAGGCGGAACATTCGCACGCAACATGCGTTTTAACGGAATACCTAAGGCATCTTACCTGGGTTTTACTGGTACACCTCTTATAGATGAAGAAATTGAAATAACCAAGAATATATTTGGTGAATATGTTTCTGTTTATGATTTTAAACGTGCAATTGATGATGGTGCGACTCTACCGCTTCGATATTTGAATCGAGGTGAAAAGCTGGATATAGAAAATCCAGAACTCGATGAGCGTATGGCAGAGATAATAAACAATGAAGAGCTAGATGAAGACCAAATTGCTAAGCTAAAACGAGAGTTTGCCCGTGATTATCCTATATTAACCTCAGATGACCGACTAGATAAAATTGCAAAAGATCTTGTATGGCATTTTAATGATCGTGGTTATCAGGGAAAGGCCATGTTTGTTGCCTTGGATAAGCCGACAGCTGTACGAATGTATGAACTCATTATGCATTATTGGCCTGAATACACTGATAATCTTAAACAACGTGTCGATAAAGCAGAAGATCAACAGGAAGAATTGAAGCTTAAAAAACATTTAAAGCGAGTTGAAGAAACTGAAGTATGCGTTGTAGTTAGTAGTGAGCAAAATGAGGTTAAGAAGTTTAAGAAGCTCGGTCTGGATATTGAGACCCATCGCAAAAAGATGGCTGAACGCGATCTCGAAAAAGAATTTAAGAATGAGGACAACCCGTTTCGATTAGCTATTGTCTGTGCTATGTGGATTACTGGTTTTGATGCACCATGTGTTTCCACCGTTTACCTTGATAAGCCGATCAAGGGACACACTCTCATGCAAACTATTGCGCGCGCAAACCGTGTGTATGACGATGAAAAGGAAAACGGCCTCATTATTGATTATGGTAATGTCTATAAGCAGTTAGAAAAAGCCTACTCAGTTTATGGCGAAGGT
>JAPHTF010000114.1 GCA_026197095.1 Gammaproteobacteria bacterium | reverse complement strand
TTCCACGTAGAGTTAAAAGGGGTACCGAGCGATCATAAACCCATGCCTGGCTGCCATCTTTAACATTCAGCCCATAAACACGCCCATCAATTGTTTTGGCAACAAGAATACCTTTGGCTATTGCAGGGTTTGATAAAATTTCACTGCTTAATTGTGAACGCCAAATTTCTTTCGCATCTCTTTTATCTAAGGCAATAATTTCACCCTTACTCGTGCCTAAAAATAGTTTTCCGTTTGAGATTGCTAAGCCAGCTGATGCCGGAACATTTAAATCAGCATGCCAAAGCTGTTTACCAGTTTTAATGGTGAATGCCTGTATGTGTCCTTTATAATCTACGATATATCCGGTTTCGTTATAAAAAGCTGGCTTCAGCTTCAAATAGAAGTCACTCACACCTTGCCCGGCAGTAAACTTCCATTGACGTGATATATTTATTTGATTTACTAGTGGTGTTAAATCAACAGGCGGCAAAACGGGTGATGGTGAACTACCACAACCCGCTAATATTAAAAATACTGTAATGACAGAGATAAATCTCACTTTGATTTATCCTCAGCAGAAACATTTCCATTTGGTGCCATTAATGAATTTGCCTGAGCTAAATCATCTAGCTTCATTTTAATAATAGGATAACGTTGATCACCAGGTGATAAAGAAGCTAATGCCAGGCGATAATTTTCTTTAGCCTGCACGGGTAAATTTTTTGCCAAATTTATATCACCACGAATTTCATTGTAAGCGGCACTAAAGCCCTCGACTTTAACACCTTTAACTAAGGCATCCGCAGCTTCAATATTGTCTTGTGACAGATATAATCGTGCTAAACGTAGTTGAGCAATATGCTGAATTCCCGAATCACTATTATCAACAACCCATTTTAACTGTGTAATAGCTTCTTCAAGATTATTTTTGTCTACATGATCTTTTGCCACTATTAATCCCGCCAAGGCCGCATACGGCGTAGCAGAATAATCAGTCTTTAATATTTCTGCCTTTTTAGCTTTATCTTTCACAGAAGATAAAATATCACTATAGATTTCTGATGCCTGCTGCGCCTGAGTATGCTTATAGTCTGTCCAATAACGATAACCGGCTAAAACAGCAACGCCAATAACAATACCTGCTATGAGTGAGACCGAATTATCTTTCCACCATTGCTTTATTGCCTGAACCTGTTCTTCTTCACTATTGTAAACTTCCACTTTCTACTCCAAATAATCTAATAATATTTATGCAATCAACTTATACATTACTTTTTAAATAGCCAGCAATGCTGTCCAGCTCAATAACTTCTTGTTCTTTCTTTTCTCGCAAATATTTTATAGTCAGCATATTTTTATCTAATTCATCATCGCCCAATATAAAAGCAACCTTTGCTTCACTCTTATCTGCTTTTTTCATCTGGCTTTTAATACTGCCACCACCGCAATTTACTTGTAACTTTAAACCAGGTATTTCATTACGCCATTTTTCAGCTAATGGCATACCTTTCGATAGCGCTTTTTCACCAACTAAGACGAGATAAACATCTAAATTATTCTCACGTTGTATCTTTTCTGGAATTTCTAATAACGAGATCAAACGCTCAAGTCCTAATGCAAAACCAATAGCAGGAGTTGCCTTCCCACCCAATTGTTCAACCAAACCATCAAATCGTCCACCGGCACATACTGTGCCTTGCGCACCTAACTTATCAGAAACCCATTCAAATACCGTCTTGCTGTAATAATCCAGACCGCGCACTAAACGAGGATTAATTTTATATTTTACGCCTGCTTCATCTAAAATTTTACATAATATTTCAAAATCTTGTTTTGATTCTGCATCAAGATGATCTATTAACTTAGGTGCATTGTCATTTAGCTTTTGCATATCAGGATTTTTACTATCAAGAATACGCAAAGGATTAGTATGTAAACGACGCTGACTATCTTCATCCAGCTCTGACTGGTGAGCTTCAAAATATTTAACTAATTCACCCCGGTACTGTTGACGCGCTTCAGCTGAACCAAGTGAGTTTAATTCTAAAGTAACATCTTCATTCATATCTAAAAGATGCCAGAGCCGGTTTGACATCAATATCAATTCGGCATCAATGTCGGGACCGGCAAGTCCAAATGTTTCAACACCAAACTGGTGAAATTGACGATACCGACCTTTTTGTGGGCGTTCATGTCTAAACATTGGGCCGGTATACCACAATCGTTGCGTTTGATTATGTAACAAGCCATGCTGCATTGCAGCACGAACGCAACACGCCGTCCCTTCCGGGCGTAAGGTTAAACTATCACCATTACGATCTTCGAAGGTATACATTTCTTTTTCAACAATATCCGTAACTTCACCAATAGAGCGCTTGAATAAAGCGGTATTTTCAACAATTGGCATTCTTATTTCCTGGTAACCATAAGATTGCATAAGTTGTCGAAATACATTTTCTACATACTGCCAGTAGGGAGTTTGTTCTGGCAAAATATCATTCATGCCACGGATTGCTTGTATTAACTTAGCCACAATTCTTCTTACACTCGAATATTATTATAATTTATCGTATTTTTAGTTTTTCTAGATATTTAGCTTCTTTAGAGTCAGGGAAATAGCTTTTTAATTTAATCGCCATACTTCCTGCTTTTCCTTTCAAGCCTTGTTTACGCGCAATAAGAATACCTAACCATAAACTCTGAGCTGTTGGCCGAGAAATTTTATTATGCCGATTGAGATAATCAGAAGCCAATTTGATATTACGTTTATCAAATGCTATTTGCGCTAAACCTAATAACGCAGATGGAGAATTCATATTAAATTTTAAAGCTGAAATATAATATTCTTCTGCATTCCTGATATTTCCCTGCTTACCTGCACACAAACCCATATTTTCATAAGCTTGTCCTTTGTCACTGTATAAAGGATCTAAAAGTACTTCCTTTAAATACTTTATACCTTTTTCATATGAGCCTGCGCCACATAAAAATATGCCATAATTATTTTTGAGTGATGAGTTGTCTTTATCACGATCTAATGCTTCTTTAAAATGTTTGTCCGCAAGATCATTTTGTTCTAAACGACGATAAAGCTCTGCAATATAATGATGTGCATTCGCATTATCATCATCATACTCCAATGCTTTTTTAAGCTTGCTCATTGCTACTTTATTTTTACCTTGAGCTAAATAAGCTACACCGAGTTCAGTATTAGCCACAGAGACTTTTTTATTATCAACACCTTCACGCTGCGTTGTCATTGAACAACCCGATACTGTTAGTGCAAATAACAAACCTGTTACGTGAAACGCTATTCTCATACTGTTCTCCCTGGTGACAGCTCTTCTTTTTCTTTTCGTCGGATGTTTCGCTTGGTCTTATCCAGTACTTTCCCAGCCAGCTGACCACAAGCGGCATCAATATCTTCTCCGCGAGTTTTACGCGTAGTGGTAACTAAGCCACCCTTCACAACAATATTTCGAAATCGTTCAATGGCTTCTTTTGAAGAAGTAGCATAACCACTATTAGGAAATGGATTAAAAGGAATAAGATTAATTTTGCATGGTAAATCTTTTAACAACTTCACTAATTGACGGGCGTGTTCTGGCTTATCATTAACACCATCTAGCAAAACATACTCAACAGTCACTTTACGTTTGCTTTCACCTGAAATATAACGCTTACAGGCAGCAAGTAGTTCTTTAATAGGATATTTACGGTTTATTGGTACAAGCTCATTTCGTAATTCATCATTAGGTGCATGTAAAGATAAAGCCAAACTAACATCACTCACTTCTTTCAGCCTGTCTAATGCGGGAACAACGCCTGAGGTGCTTAACGTGACCCGGCGCTTTGACAAACCATAAGCATTATCTTCAAGCATAATATTCATTGCAGCAACAACATTATCAAAATTAAGTAATGGCTCCCCCATACCCATTAGGACAACATTTGAGATAACACGCTCATTACGTGGAATACATTTAAGTGCACGATTAGCAATAACAACCTGGGAAATAATTTCTGCTGTTGTCAGGTTTCGATTAAAACCTTGTTGGGCTGTTGAACAAAAGCTGCATTCCAGGGCACAACCCACCTGTGAAGATATACACAACGTACCACGATCATTTTCCGGAATAAAAACCGTTTCAATACTATTACCACTATCAAGTTGTAATAACCATTTAATGGTTCCATCCTCAGAAATTTGTTCGGTAACGATTTCAGGTAACTTAATTTCAGCTTCGTTTGATAACTTTTCACGCAAGGACTTACTAAGGTTGTTCATTTCATTAAAGTCATCAACACCAAACTGGTAAATCCATTTTAAAACTTGCGCAGCACGAAAAGGTTTTTCACCTATTTCAGAAAAATACGCTTCAAGGCCCTGCCGATCAAAATTCAGCAAATTCACCTTTTTATGCATGGGCAAGTTAATATTCATTACACTTTATTTTAGTTTCAAATTAACGCAAACGTGGGCACAATTCGTCAGCTGAGAAGAAGAATGCAATTTCAGCTTTTGCCGTGTCTGAACCATCAGAGCCATGGACAGCATTTTCGTCAATTGATTCAGCAAAATCGGCACGAATCGTACCAGCAGCCGCTTCTTTAGGGTTCGTCGCCCCCATTACTTCACGATTTTTAGCAATGGCATCGTCACCTTCTAAGACCTGAACCATAACAGGGCCTGAAGTCATAAAAGCAATAAGTTCACCATAAAATGGACGTTCTTTATGTAACGCGTAGAATTCACCGGCCTTTTCATCAGTCAGTTGCATCATTTTAGCTGCAACAATTTTTAAACCTGCTTGTTCAAAACGGCTATAAATTTCACCAATCACATTTTTAGCAACTGCGTCAGGTTTAATAATTGAAATGGTACGTTCCTGGGACATGAATTACTCCGGTATTTAAGACTATATTTTAGGTTACAAAATAGCATAAACCCGCGGAAATACGCGGGTTTATGTCTCAATCTTTGAGGGCTCAATTTTATCGTCTGGCGAAGTTTCAAGCAATCAAAACTCTACCATTTTAGGGGATATTACGGGGTATTAATGCATACAAAATGTGATTCGATAAGATTCAGGGATCAAGCCTAAAAATTCTCCGAATATAAGGAGTTTTCAGCCTTTTAAGGGAAGCTTAATCCTTTTCTTCAATCCAGGCTGCCTGAATGGCTTCTAATATTTTTTCACCAGAATGCTGGGGATCATCGTCAAAATCCTCTAATTCACAGATCCAGTCATGTAAATCAGTAAAACGCACATATCGCGGATCGACATCCGGACGGGCTTCATCCAGAGCAATCGCAACTTCCAGGCTATCAATCCATTTTAGAGACATATCAACTCCTCCTTAAATTAATGATATTAATGATTTTCAGAAACCATATTGATGGTGTATTTTGGAATTTCAATAACCAGATCGGTATCCCCGACTACAGCCTGACAGCTTAAGCGTGAATCTGGTTCCAGACCCCAGGCTTTATCCAGCAAGTCATCTTCGAGCTCAGTTGATTCTTCCAGCTCATCAAACCCTTCACGCACATAAACATGGCACGTTGTACAGGCACAGGATTTTTCACATGAGTGCTCAATTTGAATACCATTGTCCAAGGCAGCATCACAAATTGTCGTTCCAGGTTTAACCTCAAACATCGCACCTTCAGGGCAAAGTTCTTCGTGAGGGAGAAAAATTAGTTTAGTCATAGTTTTTGTCTTTACTTTTTTATCTTAAAGTGAATAATTAAAATTCGTTTACGTTATGTCCAGCCAGGGCTTTTTTAATATTGCCATCCATACGGCGGGCTACAAACTCTGTTGCAGATTTATCCAGTGCTGAAATCCCATCCTTAATTGCGCGCACATCACTACCTTTACTAAGCTCTATTAATTTCTTAGCAACTAATTCAATCTCATTGCGTTCAGCAGCAGATAATAAATCACCATCATCAGCAAGAGCAGCTTCTAATGCTTCTAAGACTCTTTCAGCTTCGACTTGTTGTTCACGTAACATTCGCGACGCAACATCATCTTCCGCATGTTCAATAGAATCACGTAACATAGTTTCTATTTCGGTATCTGTTAAGCCATAAGAAGGTTTAACTTCTATACCACTTTCAACACCTGTTGTTTCCTCACGTGCGGTGACAGATAACAAACCATCAGCATCAACCTGAAAAGTTACACGAATGCGCGCAGCACCCGCCACCATCGGTGGAATTCCGTGTAAAGCAAAGCGACCTAATGAACGACAATCACTGACTAATTCACGTTCACCTTGCAGGGCATGAATAGACATGGCTGTTTGGCCATCTTTAAATGTGGTGAAGTCCTGGGCACGTGCCACGGGTATCGTCGTATTGCGTGAAATAACTTTTTCAACTAACCCGCCCATCGTTTCCAGACCCAGTGATAAAGGGATAACGTCTAATAACAATAAATCTCCGTCTGCTTTATTCCCGGCCAGAATATCAGCTTGAATAGCTGCACCCATAGCAACAACCGTGTCAGGATTTATATCGGTTAAAGGTTGTTGTTGAAAAAATGCAGCCACCTTATCTCGCACATGCGGTACACGAGTTGAACCACCCACCATAACGACAGATTGAACTTCAGTTGTATCAACACCCGCATCACGCAATGCCCGGCGGCATGGTAGTAATGTTTTTTGAATTAGCGGGCTGATTAATTGATTAAACAATTCTCGTGTTAACTCACCATGCCATGAGGTTCCATTATCAAGCTCAATATTTAATGCAGCAACGTCAGCGCTTGTTAATGCCTCTTTTGCTGCACAGGCATCCCGCATTAAACGTCGCATTTGATGATGACTGGTATCATCATGTATGCCGGCTTCATCCATAATCCATTTAGCAATAGCATAGTCAAAGTCATCACCACCTAAGGCAGTATCACCTGCTGTTGCCATAACCTCAAAAACACCTTTATTTAAGCGTAAAATTGAGATATCAAAAGTACCCCCGCCGAGATCGTAAACAGCAATCACACCTTCTGCTTGTTTATCCAGTCCATAAGCCACTGCAGCCGCAGTGGGCTCATTTAATAAACGTAATACATTAAGCCCTGCTAACTTGCCTGCATCTTTTGTTGCCTGTCGTTGTGCATCATCAAAATAAGCCGGAACGGTAATGACAACACCGCTTAAGGTTCCACCTAAAGAAGCCTCTGCACGTTCCTTTAATGATTTTAAAATCTCAGAGGAAACTTCTACCGGACTCACATCACCTGCAACCGTGTGAATCCTTGGCACAGCAGAATCACCATCAGCAAATTCATAAGGTCGGCGCCCGCCTAACTCCTTAATATCATTTAGCCCGCGCCCCATATAACGCTTGACTGAGCTAATCGTATTTAATGGATCATCAGCCGCAGCTAACTTCGCAGCTTCACCTACTATGATTTCATTTTCGCAATAACGCACAACTGAGGGTAAGCTATGATTACCCTGTTCATCAGGCAATGTTTCTGCCAAACCACTTTTAACAGAAGCAATTAATGAATTGGTTGTACCTAAATCTATTCCTGCAGCCAAACGATGTTCATGAGGATTTGTAGATTGTCCAGGTTCACTTATTTGTAAAAGGGCCATAAAGTTTTCAGTCTTTAAGTCTATATTTAAGAAACTTACATCAAATCGACGTGCTTTTAACAGTAATCTATAGGATGAAGAATTAGATTCCTGCTACAGCAATGCCGGAATGATGAGTGATGAATATTATATAACATCAAGCAGATTTTCTTCCTGATATTCTGCTTCTTGTTGCAGTTTATTCAAAAACTGCATTTTGTGTATCAGTTGTTTCACTTTCCTCTTTTCATCATCGTTCAACTGTTCTGATGATATCTGTCGGCTTATCTCATCTACCACTAAGCTGATACGTTTTTTAATATCAGACATAATTTGATTTAGGCTCGCCAAAGGATCGTCTTTCTGACTTAATTCAGAAAGAGACTCTCGTAATTCAATTTGTTCCATTAAAAAAGCCGGGTCGAGTGCGGTATCTATTTCATCATCAAATGAAACAGATTGTAACTCCAACATATAGCGTGCGCGGCGTTGTGGGGACTTTAAAATTTGATAAGCGTCATTGATTGCGGCGGCTTTTTCTACTGATAGACGACGTTCATACTCAGAAGCATTAGCAAACTTGTCCGGATGAACAGCTCGCTGCAACTCACGATAACGCTGGCTTAGCTCCTGTAAATCAAGCTCAAACGAAACAGGCAGTTCAAATAACTCAAAATGAGTTTGTGTATGTGCCATAGCTGATTTTATATTACTTTATACGGTAAAGCTTTCGCCACAGCCGCACTGATCTTTTACATTTGGATTATTAAACTGGAAGCCCTCATTCAGACCTTCCTTACCATAGTCTAACTCAGTACCATCAATATACAGCAAACTTTTTGCATCAACGATAATTTTCAAACCATGCGTTTCAAAAACCTGGTCACCTTCAGAAATCTCATCAATAAACTCAAGAACGTATGCCATACCGGAACAACCGCTCGTCTTAATACCTAAGCGTAAGCCGATACCTTTGCCGCGGTTATCAAGAAATGCTTTAACGCGTTCCGCTGCTGTATCCGTTAATGTAATCGCCATTTAATTAACCTACTTGTTAATACTTGAGGGATAGTGAGAGTGCAGAGAACAAGGCAAAAGTCGACGAAAAAGCGGAACTTACATTAAGTAAGTGAGCATTTTGAGGAGATTTTTAACGCGGTTATCTGTGCTCTTGCTATTCCTCACTTTTTACTTTTGTAATCGTCGATAGCTGCTTTAATCGCATCTTCAGCTAAAACAGAACAATGGATTTTTACTGGCGGCAATTCAAGCTCATTCGCAATCTCAGTATTTTTAATCTGACCCGCTTCATCTAATGTTTTGCCTTTAACCCATTCCGTTAGTAACGAGCTTGACGCTATTGCTGAACCACAACCATACGTTTTAAATTTAGCATCTTCAATAATACCGTCAGCTGAGACTTTAATTTGCAGACGCATAACATCACCACATGCCGGTGCACCTACCATACCAGTACCAACATTGGTTTCATCTTTATCCATCGAACCTACGTTACGTGGATTTTCATAATGGTCAATTACTTTTTCGCTATATGCCATGATTTGCTTACCTCAAGTAATAATTCTGTTTCGTGATTTAATAGTAGTTTAGTGCGCTGTCCATTCAATGGAATTTAAGTCAATCCCATCTTTGAACATTTCCCATAACGGAGAAAGTTCACGTAACTTACCAATATTGTCGTTAATTTTAGCTACTGCAAAATCAATTTCTTCTTCTGTAGTAAAACGGCCAAGCGAGAAACGAATTGAGCTATGCGCTAGTTCATCATTACGACCTAAAGCACGTAAAACATACGAAGGTTCCAGACTCGCAGATGTACAGGCAGAGCCTGAAGAAACTGCAAGTTCTTTTAATGCCATTATTAATGATTCACCTTCAACAAAATTAAAACTAATGTTGAGGTTGTGTGGAACACGCTGTTCCATATCACCATTAATATATGTTTCTTCAATACTATCTAAACCTTTTAATAAACGATCGCGCAACATACGAATACGCTCGTTATCAGCAGCCATTTCTTCTTTCGCTAAACGGAAAGCTTCGCCCATACCAACAATCTGGTGTGTTGCTAGCGTACCTGAACGCATACCACGTTCATGTCCACCGCCATGCATCTGTGCTTCTATACGAACACGAGGTTTGCGGCGAACATATAATGCACCGATACCTTTTGGCCCATATATTTTATGAGCAGAGAATGACATTAAATCTACTTTAAGGTCTTCCATATCAATTGGCACTTTACCTGCACTTTGTGCAGCATCTACATGGAACATAATTTTATGCTCACGAGTAAGCTCACCAATCGCTTTAATATCCTGGATAACACCAATTTCATTATTCACATGCATAATCGAAACAAGAATCGTATCATCACGAAATGCCGCTTTAAGCTTACCAAGATCAATTAATCCATTATTTTCAGGATCTAAATAAGTCACTTCATAACCTTCACGCTCAAGTTGGCGGCAAGAATCTAAAACAGCTTTGTGCTCTGTTTTACACGTGATGATGTGCTTGCCCTTTTTATTATAGAAATGGGCAATACCTTTAATAGCTAAATTATCTGATTCAGTTGCACCAGAAGTGAAAATAATTTCTTTTGGATTCGCATTAATTAAATCTGCAACATCCTTACGTGCTTGCTCAACGGCTTCTTCTGCCTTCCAGCCAAATTCATGTGAACTTGATGCAGGGTTACCAAAGTTACCTTCTGTTGTTAAACAATCACACATTTTAGTCGCAACACGCTTATCAACAGGTGTTGTTGCAGAGTAATCAAAATAAATCGGTGTTTTCATAACTTCTCCAACCAACATCCACTATTCCTCGAAATGGACGTTAGTTTTAGTACTATATTACTTTTATTCCAGAGCACTTCCATGTTGCTCAGGCCGTAGAGGATATTTATTTACGAATTTGCTGCAACATCTTTAGCCATTGCAAAATTCGTTTCTGCTTTTTCCTGACGAGCAGCAACTTCTTGTACACCCTGACGCTCTACCAGGTTACCCAGGCTGATCCCCATTAAGAAGTCATGAATTTGTGCACTTAATTCTGTCCATAAATCATGCGTTAAACACTGGCTGTCGTCCTGGCAGTTAGATAAACCACCACAGCGCGTAGTTTCAACTTTTTCATCTACGGCTGTAATAACATCAGCAACAGCAATTTCATGTGAATCGCGACTCAGGCGGTAACCACCACCGGGCCCACGTGTGCTATCAACTAATTCCTGTTTACGTAAACGTGAGAATAATTGCTCAAGGTAAGACAGAGAAATGCCCTGACGTTGAGAAATATCTGCCAAAGTAATTGGCCCATCTTTGTAATGCAATGCTAAATCGAGCATTGCGGTTACAGCATAACGTCCTTTAGTGGTCAGTCTCATTGCATTGCCCCGCCTAATTAAGTAAAATCTGATATACCAACTGTATTGACAGAAAAATAACAAAACCAAGCATTTTAGTCAAGTATTATTCCAAATAGTTTTCAATAAAAGCCGGCTTTACAAACCCCAGTTTTATTTAATAACAGGTTTACTTTGGTGATTTTTCGTCATCATCTGGATCCACATGTTCTGGTAGGGGTGGAGTAGATGAAATATCACAACCGCCTAAATCGGGTAATTTAACCACATCTAGCTCTGTTCCTAATGATTTCAATGACTTACACATGTTTTGCATTTGTGTATCCATGGCATGTATATGATCTAACATTACGTCAATTGCATTAGCCACCGGATCTGGCATACCTGAGGACGTGCCATAGGCATCAAAACCAATCTTTTTGGCAAATTCTTGGCGTTTCGTTGATGAGGCATCTTTGGGCTTAGCTGACACTATATGGCCCGGTATACCCACGACGGTGGCATTTTCGGGCACATCTTTTACTACAACTGCATTAGAACCCACTCTGGCACCATTGGCTAACGTGATGGGTCCAAGCACTTTTGCGCCTGCACCCACGATAACATCATTACCTAAAGTTGGATGACGTTTACCTTTACTCCAACTCGTACCGCCTAATGTCACGCCATGATACAAGGTTACATCATCACCGATTACCGCTGTTTCACCAATCACTACACCCATGCCGTGATCAATAAAAAATCGTCGGCCAATTTGTGCGCCAGGATGAATTTCAATTCCGGTTAAAAATCGAATAATTTGTGAAAGCGTTCGCGCTATCCATTTAAGGTGAATACGCCAAAGAAAATGGCTGACTCGATGCCACAGTAAAGCATGTACACCAGGGTAATTGGTAATTACCTCAAAACTGTTGCGCGCTGCAGGGTCGCGATCAAAAACACAGTTAATATCTTCACGAAGTCGTTTAAACATAAGTGCTTACCAAAAATATACTCTTTGCTAAAATTTTGGGATGGCTATTAAAGGCTTCTTGAGCCCATGTGTCAATGCTAATCAATTCCCGTGTCAATCCTGTTCAGCCTAATCCCCTTGTCTTAATCAGAACGTGATTTAGCTTTTTGTGCGGCAGACATGATTCCACGTAATATATTTACTTCTAAATGTTCTAACCCTGTTCGAGTAAACAGTCTACGTAATCGACGCATGAGCTGGCCGGGATTATCCGGTTTTAAAAACGCTATTTCTGTCAAAGCTTCTTCAAAATGCTTAAACATACCTTCACGCTCACCTGATGTGGCTAATGGTGAATCAGGCTCATCTTGAGGTACTTTATCTAAAGCTGCTGCCAAACGAATTTCGTAACACAATACCTGGGCCGCCGCCGCAATATTCAAAGAGCTGAAATCCGGATTAGTCGGAATCGTCACCAGCAGCTGACAAAGCTCAAGTTCCTCATTGGTTAAACCTGAATTTTCACGGCCTAATACAATTGCGACCTCAGCTTTCTTATCAATATTAACGACTCGAGCCGCGCATTCACGAGGATCAACAACCGGCCAGGGCAAAGTACGCATACGTGCACTTGCACCTATCACCAATGAACAACCCGCTACCGCCTCTTCTAAAGTAGAAAAGATCTGCGTATTTTCAAGCACATTCACAGCACCAGAAGCACGTGCGCGTGCTTTTGCATGAGGGAAAGGCGCTTCGGGTGCGACCAATGACAAACGGGACAGGCCCATATTTTTCATGGCGCGCGCTACCCCTCCAATATTTCCTGGGTGAGTTGTGCCGACCATGACAATGTGAATATTTGAAAAATCAGGTTCCATAATGCCTATGATAGCAGTTATTAAACTAACACTGTGGCCAATAGGCTGATAGAATGCGCCTATAATGATATCGCTTCAGCAGATATTAGCTCTTTAAGAATCCTGAGGAATTTATACCGTGCATCCAATGCTAAATATTGCCGTGCGTGCGGCGCGTAGTGGTGGTGATTTTATCTCCCGCTATATTGATCGTGTTGACTCTCTTAGTATCACTGAGAAGTCACGAAATGATTTTGTCAGTGAAGTCGATAAAGGTGCTGAAAAAGCCATTATCGATGTCATTCGTAAGGCCTACCCCGATCACAGTATTCTTGCTGAAGAAAGTGGCAACCATAAAGGTAATGAGTACGAATGGATTATCGATCCACTCGACGGCACAACTAATTTCCTCTATGGTTTTCCTCAATTTGCTGTTTCAATTGCTGTCCGTCATAAAAACCGGATTACTCAAGGCGTTGTCTACAACCCGCTTTCTCAAGAACTATTTAGTGCCAGCCGGGGTGAAGGAGCACAATTGAATGGGCGTCGTATTCGCGTCACTCCACGTAAAAGTCTTGAAGGTGCTTTACTCGGCACAGGCATTCCGTATCGTGACGATCATATGCATCTAATGGATGATTACCTGGCTATGCTAAAAGCATTGGTACCCGGTACAGCAGGTATTCGTCGTCCAGGTTCAGCTGCACTTGATCTGGCATTTGTCGCAGCGGGTCGTCTGGATGGCTTTTGGGAAATGGATCTCAATATCTGGGATATTGCTGCGGGTGTTCTTTTAGTCGAAGAAGCCGGTGGACTAGTGGGTGATTTAAGTGGTGGCATGGACTACCTCAAAACAGGGAATATTGTTGCCGCTAATCCAAAAGTCTTCAAAGCAATGCTGCAAAAAATTAAGCCCTTCATTAAAAAGGCTTAAATAATTCCTAAGCCCATCATTGTGAAATTACTGACTTCACAATGATGGCAATTTAAAAGCAATTCTCCCCTATTACCCCTTAAGAAATTTTCTCTTAGAACGCTATTAGTCATAAGTAGCCAATACAAAGAGACCTGGATTAAGGACATGTCAGCAAGAATATCAACTCGTGGGGTTAAATACCTCGAAATTACCATGCGTGATGTGCTTGATGGCCTCGAAGATGCGGCGAGTTATATGAATTATCAATCCGTGCCTGAGGTGGTCGAAATACTCTCGATAGAGCCACCTGGGAGAGCGCGCCACTCACAAAATGAAGTGATCTCATTTCAAAATGCTCACCCTGCTGATGCACAAGAACCGGCAAATATTGTCGACTATCTAATTAAACGCGAACTAAAAATATCCGCATAAATACTGGATGTTCCGTCGACTTTATACCCCTATATAAAGATAGATAATTGACCTGTAAAGTAAAACCGTGATACCTATATAACCACAGATTTTGCTTAGAATTTATCTAAACAAATACCTTACATGCATAAGCAGAATTTAAGGAGAGTATGGTGAAAAGACGTTTTCTCGCATTAATAGCCCCACCTGTAGCCGTTTGTAAATTTGGTTGTGCAGGATGTTGTGCTGCACCTATTGGTGTGTTCTGGATTGCTGGTTTAGTCAGCCTCATTTATGCCTTTTTTGGCGGACCTGAAGGTGCTGAAGGCTTTAGTGCTGGCACATTTATACTCGGTGCCATTTTATGGGGTATCGCAACAACATGGGCAGAACTCACTATCAATGGCCTGGATGCCGATGATCAATGCGATCAGCAAAATAGTTCTCTTTGCCGAATGGTAAAACCAACGCTTGATGACAATGACCCATTAGATGAAATAAAAAAATTCCAATAATTATAAATAACAATATATAAAAGTCCGCTACTCATTTTGCAGCGGGCTTTTACTCAAACTTACATCACCCAAATTTACATCATCCAAATTTCTACGCGCCTGTTTTTATAACGCCCTTTCCTGGTCTCATTATTCGAAACGGGTAACTGACCACCATAACCACGAACTCTAACGGGATGAATATGATATTTTGACAAATAATCTGCTACTGCATCAGCCCGTGATACTGAAAAGCTATCACTAATGTACGGAATAACTTCATGCTTATCTGAAAAGCCAAATAATAAAATTTTCTTATTTGGATTTTTCTGAACATATTTAACTAAACGTTCAACATCACGCACCGCCTTATTATCTAGTTTTATACTTCCTGATTTAAAGCGCACATTAAGTGATAATCTAACTGCACCCGTTGTTAATTGATGATATTCAAGTGGAGCAGCTTCAGGAATGGTTACCCGATAACCACTTATTTGCTGTGAAACAAAGCCAATTTTATTCACAATATTATCGGCTGCAGCAGAAGCTGCATACTTCACAAACTCCTTAGCTAAAGGGTGAACATTGATTTCCGGTATATACATAAACAAACGACGAGATAAAACATAATCTTCTGTTGCTACACTAAATGTCCCGGGAATTAATGCACGTGTATCCGTATCAGATATTGCAAGTACTTTTGCATCTCGCGCATAAGCTAAACCAACAAAACCAATGCCATTAGGATCCTTGGATACTTCGTCTGATAACTTAGCATTTGATTCAAAACGTTTAGCACTCTGAGCAAGTGGTGTTTTTTTGCCCAGCACCAGTGACTTAAACGTATCATATGTTCCTGATTTATCATCACGAGCATAAATATTAATAGTTCCTTTAGCTAAACCTAATTCTGACCAGTTAGTAATCTGGCCAGAAAATATTTTCATTACTGTGTCTTTTGATAATTGAGCTAATGGATTATTTTTATGCACAATAATGGGTAATCCATCAAGAGCGACAACATATTCAGATTCTTGACTGTCTAAATTGCCTAACGCCGAAAGTTTTTGAATTTCTTTTTCTTTTATAGGTCGTGAAGACATTCCAATGTCTGTTTTACCCGCAGCAAAATCTATAAAAGAAGTGCTTGAACCATGCGCATGTATCTCAACATCTAACTTGTTTCCGGACTTCATTGCAGATATATGACGCTCTTCTTTTGCGGTCATTTTATCTGAAACAATTGTGTACCCCTTAGTCGATAACCATGATGTCACGAGCTCCGGGGCAAGGTTTGCACCAACTGTATTTGAGCCATGAATACGTAGCAATTGCGATTGAACGTGTGATTCAGCCGCAACCACAATACTGCTAGTGCTTATCACTAAAAATAAAACAAATAATACTCTCACTGCACTTTCCTTTTATATGATACTTTTGTGACAAAGTATCAAAGGACTATGACAGTAAGATGACAGGCATAAAAAAACCCACGTAATAAAGCAGATGTGGGTTTTAATATAAATAGTCAATAAGAGAATGAATTACTCGATGTATTGTCCTTCTTGCTCCTCACCTTCTTTTTTTACAGGCATCATACTTTCTGCTGTGATATTTAAAGTAATGACCATACTACTTGCCACGTAAATCGACGAATAAGTACCTACCACAATGCCAATAATCAATGCTATAGAGAAGGCATGAATCAACGCACCACCAAGTACAAACATCGCCACTACTACAATCAATGTTGTTGCAGAGGTCATCATGGTACGTGACAAGGTTTGATTAAGAGAAGCATTCACAATTTCACCGGGTGAGTGTTTACGCATCAGTCTGAAGTTTTCACGAATACGATCAAACACAACAATCGTATCATTGAGTGAATAACCAATAACCGCTAACACCGCCGCTAATACTGTCAAATCAAACTCAAATTGAAAAAATGAGAATACACCCATGGTAATAATAACGTCATGAATCAATGCTGCAATTGAACCTAAGGCAAAACGATATTCAAACCGCGCCATAACATAAACAAGGATGAAAGCTAAGGCAATCAACATGGCTAAACCACCATCCTCACGAAGTTCATCACCCACTTGTGGGCCAACAAATTCCTGACGGCGCATGGTTACATTTGCATCATCTTCTTTTAGGGCAGTAAGAATTTTATCGCCTAAAGATTGTGATGATGTGTTTTCACGTGGCGCTAAACGCACTAATACATCTTTTGATGAACCAAAGTTTTGAACAACGGCATCACCAAAACCTGCTGCAGTTAATCGATTTCTTATTTTGTTCAAATCCGCACTTTGTGGATAAGCAACTTCAATTAACGTGCCACCGGTAAAATCTAAACCAAAATTTAAACCTTTTATTGCTAACG